>CAXQOB010000176.1:0-12291 GCA_964225475.1 Candidatus Nitrosopumilus sp.
GCCAGATCGACGTTAATGACCGCTACATCCTCGCTAAAACGAAGGCTTGTTGGCGCAAAGTTGAGGATTCCACGGACGCCGGCATTGATCAGTTCACTCGCCAAGCCTGAGGCTGTCTCCGCTGGAACCGCCAAGATCCCTAGCTCAGCGCTTTTGGTTTGAAGTGAAAGTGCCAGCGAACTCACCGATTGAATCGTAACTCCCTCAATCGTCATACCGATTTTCTCGTCGTCACAATCGTAGGCGGCCTCGAGTTGGAACCCGAGCTTTTGAAAACCTCGGTATCGCAGCAACGCATGGCCCAGTGAGCCGACTCCCACCAGCACAACTCTCCACTGCATTCCTGAGCCCAGCGTGATGCCAATCTTCTCGATTAAATCCTTGATCCTGTAACCAACGCCTCGACGCCCGGTAGCGCCAAGTGTATTGAGGTCGCGTCGTACAACGGCCGGGGTCACATTGACCAACCCAGCAATCTGTTGGCTATTGATGGATTTTAAGTTGGTTTCCGTCAAGCGTTGTAACTCTCGATAGTAGAGGCTCAGTCGTCCCACGGTCGGTTTCGATAGCTCATTTGGTGGTTTGTTCGGCGGAGACATGTTGACACTCAATGAGGTTTCAGGCTGGTGACATTTCAAGATGAATGTGTGATCGAATTGAATGCAGAAACGCTTACCGGGTAACTGTGGCATCGAGCCTAGGCGGGGCTCGCACGGTGGGTTGCTTGGTGTTTTTGTAGAAAGGTTTAGCGGCGCGTGATTTATCGCGGGAGTCGCTGGGGTTTTGGTGAATTACTCATGCCCGGCGGTCGCTGTTGATCCCCCTCGATCAATCGGTCGCCAAGCTGTTTTCTCGCAACCTCTGCCAGCAGAGTGAGTCGGCGTACGATTCCGGGTTGAAGCATCGCCTGGTCATGTTGGCAGGAGGGATCTTTGTTGAGATTAAAGAGAAGAGGACTTGAGGAATTGTTTGGCGAGAAGTGCGGGTGGCGACTGAATGTTTCTAAAGGCAGGAATAGTTTCCACTCACCGCTTCGAATGGCTTGAAGTTGGTCGCGATCGTAGTAGTAGATTGCCTCGTGTGGGCTCTTCGCGGTATCCTCAAAAAAAAGCGGTCGAATGGAGAAACCATCTATGCTCCGTTTCGGTAGTCGACATCCAGCGAGCTCTGCAAAGGTTGGCAGGAGGTCGATGGTACATGCGATCTCATTACAGATGCTGCCACCTGGTATCTGTCCGGGCCACCAAGCAAGGGTCGGTACACGAAAGGCTCCCTCACTCGTGGTGTACCCACGGCCATGCAGCGGCTGATTACTGCCTCGTGATACATCATTTGGATTTCTTGCCAACGGCGCCCCATTATCCGAGGTCCAGATGACGAGCGTCTTTTGGTCGAGGCCTAACGACTCGAGTTTATCCATGACTTGTCCGACTGACCAATCGAGCTCTTCAATGGAATCACCCCAAGGGCCATTTTGGCTACGGCCTCGGAATGGTTCACTTGCGAAGGGAGCTTTTGTGCTTCCTGGCATCGCTTCGGGAAAATAAAGAAAGAAAGGTTCGTCTTGATGTGATTCGATAAACTCCAGTGCAGCTTCGGTGAGGCGGCGAGTCAATTGGTTTCGATCGACCGGCGCTTCGATCACTTCCTCATTCTTCATGAGCGGAAGAGGAGGCCAGAGTGCTCCGTCAAGTTTGTCACCCAGACGTTGCCCCACCTCTGCGGTCATGTCATCACTGTAGGGAATGCCAAAGAACGTTTGAAACCCTTGGCGGGTAGGTAGGAATTGATCTTGGTCGCCAAGGTGCCATTTGCCAAAAATTCCTGTTTTGTAGCCGCGTGTCCTCAGAATCTCCGCAATGGTTTCCTCGTCAGGGTTCATGCCGAATGGTGAGACGGGGCGGAGGACGTGTCCGTCTCGTTCGTTGTAATGCATTCCAATTCTCTGGGCGTAGCAACCGGTTAGCAGGCTCGCACGCGAGGGAGTGCAGACTCCGGCGGAAACATAGAAATTGGTGAACTTCCGCCCCTCTGTTGCCATTCGGTTGAGGTTAGGTGTGCGATGGATTTCGGACCCGAATGGTTCAATATCGCCGTAGCCAAGGTTGTCACAAAATATGACGATGAAATTGGGTTTCTTTGGTAACGGCTTTGATCGGGCAACCGCAGTAGAGACGGAGAGGATTGCCGCCAATAGCGTTAGCAGATGGAGAAAAGGTTGACGCACTGGGTTTGCCCTTTCGGTTGAGAATTGCAATTTTCAACAGACGAGGTTGGATGGACCCGCCGATAGAGAACGGGCGTGAATCCTCTGATAGTCTACGGTCGGCGCCGGATGATCGCGATGTGCTCCAGCAAAAGTACGGGATAAATTAATCGTTTTGGAATTCGCTGCGTCTCGATGGCGTGGGACGCAAGGGGCGTCGATCTCCTGCTCTTGGATGCCCCTCTGCGAACCAAATCTCCCTCGCTGCCCTGAATCGGATCCCCGTTCCTACCACGGTTGGAAATTCCTTTGTGGCATCTCCCCCCTGAGATGGAGTAGAATATTAGAGGTAATTCGCTGCTTCACGTGGAAACGCAACGCATTCCAAGTGCGAGGTTGCTCTGCAGAGTCAAACTGCGTCATGGTTCCTCAGCTTTCCGTTGAAATGGGAGGCTCTTGAACTCCACGTGTAGGATCGAATGCAGCCGAACCCCATGATGACGCACCGACAGTCCTTTGGTGTTTTATTTTCGAGATCCCCTAATTCCCCACCGAGAAAAGATTTGATGCGAAACGACAGGAATCACTCTGAGAGAAATCCGGGCGTAAATCCGGCGTCCCAAAACGCAGTGGCCGGTGACCGAAGAAAATTCATGAAAACTGGAACCGTTCTTTCGGCCACCGTCGCCGGTCTCGGTGCGGTTCCGATGGTACATGGGCAAGAGGGCAAAGGTGGTAATAGCGATACCGTCAAGCTCGCGATGGTTGGTTGTGGTGGTCGTGGTGGCGGAGCGGTCAATGACACCATGTCTATTAATGACAACATTCAACTGGTTGCGATGGCCGATGTAGATGGAGCAAAGCTTGAATCATTCCGCAGCAGCGCCAAGAAGCGGCATGAGGATAAAGTGAATGTGGCTGATAATAAGATGTTCTCAGGCATTGATGCCTACCGACGCGTTCTTGATGATCCCGATGTCGACGTTGTGATGTTCGCGACGCCGCCAGGTTTTCGACCTCAGTACATTGCGGAGGCAGTGGACGCGGGGAAGCATGTCTTTGCTGAAAAACCAACCTGTGTGGATCCGGCAGGGTTCAAGATTTGTTTGTCGGCGCATGAGCAGGCAGTTGAAAATGGCACCGCCATTGTGACCGGTACTCAGTATCGCCGCCAAACCAACTACGTGGAAGCAATCAAGCGTATCCATGGGGGAGAGATTGGGGATATTGTGGCCGCGACAAGTCGGTACTGTTCTACCGGGATCTGGAATCGGATTCGCAAGCCCGGAATGAGTGACACGGAATACCAGATTTTTAACTGGATGCATTTTATCTGGTTGTCTGGCGATCAAATCGCAGAGCAGGCGGTCCACAACATCGACACCATGAACTGGATTATGGGAGGCCCGCCCGAATCTGCCTACGGTAGCGGTGGTCGATTCACCCGACCGGAGGGTAGTGAAATGTGGGATAACGTGGAGGTTGATTACGTCTATCCCGGTAATCGACTACTCTCTTTCATGTGTCGTCAAATCCCGGGTACTCGTGGTGATAACTCCAACACCATTTACGGCACGAAAGGTAACTGCACCATTTACGGCGCGAATCGAGGTGCATCGATTACTGATCGTGATGGAAAAGAGTTGTGGTCCATGAAGGGGGATATCTCCGCCGCGTACCGGCAGGAGCACAAAGACCTCATTGATTCAATTCGTGCAGGAAAACCGATCGTGGAGCTCAAGGCTACCGCGGAGAGCTCAATGACTGCTGTTCTAGGCCGTATGGCTGCCTACACGGGCCAGTCGGTGGCTTGGGACTTTGCGACCACTGAGTCCACATTGGATCTGTTCCCAAAAGACTTCGACATCAAGGGTGCACGGCCTGAGCCCGCATTCGCTGTTCCGGGGCAAACGAAACTGATTTGACGCCCAGATGATCTAATTCGAAGCATGTTGAGCCCAACCGCACTCAGTGGTTGGGCTTTTTTTCTGTTGAGGCTCGTGTTCACCACACGATCGGTCAAATCCAAAGCTGCTGCTGTGTCAGGCGGTGGTTCGCCTAACCTCGTGGTGGTGGGTGATGCGTGGTCAACCCAAATCAAAGGTTGCCGATTCAAAGCTCGCTGCGTTTAACCAGCGGCGATGTATTCGTTGTCGAAGCTAAAAGCTCCCACCAACGTGAGTGGTCTGGGGCGATGCTTTCGGTTTTACTTTGCATGAGTTTCGGAATGACCCTGTCCCCAGCGGGTGAAGAGGTCATGTTCGATTTGGAAGTAATCGAACGCCTTGCCCACCGTCTGGTCAATGATCTCGTCGATAGACTTCGGTTGGTGGTAGAAAGCGGGAACGGGCGGGAGGATCATGGCGCCGAGATCATCGGCTTTGGCCATCATCTCTAGGTGTCCCTTGTGGAGCGGTGTCTCACGTACCGAAAGAAGTAACTTGCGTTTCTCCTTCAAGCAGACGTCGGCAGCGCGTGTCAGCAAGCTATCAGCATAGGAATGAACAATCCCCGACAAGCTTTTGATACTGCAAGGCATTACCATCATCCCCATCGTCAAAAAGGAGCCTGAAGCAATGGTTGCTGCAAGGTTATCTGGACGATGGACCACGTCAGCCATCCCCTTCACCTCGTCGAGGGAGTACTCTGTCTCGATTCTGAGGTTCAAGGCACCGCCCTCGGAAAGCACGAGGTGTGTTTCCAAATCCTCTCGGTCCCGCAAGTGTTGGAGAGCACGAACACCGTAAATCACACCCGACGCACCGCTAATGCCAATAATGATTCTTTTTTTCACAGAGATGCTCCTGTGATCCACGCTGTGTTGAAGAGGAAAGGGCGTTCGCGTGAGGGTAAAGACGAAGAAATCTATCGCCCTGTCAAAGACCCTAACATCGCGGTTGGCTTTGTCCCTAGTGTAGTCCATTGGGCAAGTCAGTCAGGTCCAATCCCGCAACATTTCGAACCGCAGCAGGGGTGTTGAAGAGAACGGCTCTCTCGACGTCGGCCTGCTGTGACTTGGGGCAATGGTGCCGAGCCTTGCCGCGATATTTCCATAATGGCTGCCGAACGCGGAGATTATCGCGGCGGCGGGAGCAGTTATCGCATCGTTACAGAAACCGATCAACCACGTTGAACAATCTCGGTCGGATTACGCTTACTCAGTGTTACTTGGCTTAGCGAGGTAGCGGTGGAGAACTAAGGCTATCCTCTCGGTCGAGACCGGGTCGTTGCAAACTGCTTGACCGTTGGTACCGCAACTCCGCGTTTCGCAGATTCGTATCGAAGTGCTCGCTCAAAGAAGGGAAACGGATAGGAGGAGTTTCTACGCAGGGAGTAGCGTTCGAGCGCGACAACCAAGCTGCGGTTCAACCGGCCCTGCCTCACAAGTTCAACTGCGTGGTTGATAAACGCCTTCTGGTCGTTCCGGGTCGCTCGAAGACGATTAGTGAGTTGTTCCTTCAAGTTCGCTAAACGGTCAGGCTGCGAAGAAAGGATCCGAGGCACCGTGATCTGCGCTTGGCTTTCTTCGGCAATGACCAGTGAAAACAGTACAGCGGCGAGTGTGAAACTTCGCATGGAACACCTGTTGGGTTGCGGATTGCATTGCAATGATGGATGACCGGTAACAGAATCGGAATACCCGAATCAAGGTCAAACCGGAGTCCGCTGGTAATTTAATCCGGTTACGGAATCGCTTCGGGCAACTATTTGTGACCTGACTTGTGCTTTCAACGATTCCTTTCATGTGTTGTTCTAGAACGCCGAAGTAGATCCAAGGAACCTTGGAGGCCTTGTGTGGAGGAGCATGTTGTAAATGCTAGCTCGCCGAACAAGTGAAGCACCAAGTTTGGTATCGAACCGTCCAAATGATTTGGACGGCAGAAAGCTCGGGAAGGAATCCGATAATGAACCGTTTTTTGATGTTGGGCGCAGCAGCTGCGCTCCTAATAGGATCGACTGGTTGTCTTCACCATCACACGCGCGGTGGTCTTAGCAATTGTGAACCGGCAGCGTGTGAGCCAGCAGGTTGTGAGCCTGGCGACGGTTGCGAACCCTGTGGTGCGAATGCGAGAAGCAACGGTCTACTTGGGAAGGTTAAAAACGTTGTCTGCAATTCGTGTGGGCGACCCGGTTGTGTTGCCGGCAAACTTGGCTGGCAGCGTGGCGGACATAACTACAGCTCGAATCTGAACAGCGGATGCAAGAATTGTCCACCCGCTGGTGGTCAAGCCGGTATTCATCCGGGCATGCATCCAGGCATGCAATCAGCAACGATGGCGTACCCGTACTACACCATCCGCTCTCCAAGGGATTTTCTAGTCGATAATCCCCCATCGATTGGCTACTAAAGTCCTTCGTTTGGGCCTGATACCGGGTCGATTCCGAGCAATGAGTTTATTCAAGGGCCGATGGGATAATTCCTATTGGTCCTTTTTCATGACTCCTTCCTTTGAGCGAAAGAGAACGCACCTGGCGACTTGCGCTGTGTCGGGGTGACGCTCACAGGAGACTGCATTGATGAAAGAAGCTAGCGGGTATGACGCCAGCTTAAACGGCTACCGCGATGGGCCGGTTCACGAATGGGTGCGAAAGCGTTAGTCTCATGCGTGCAATGGTCACCGGTGAGGTGATGAAGAAATTTTGAGGAGCTGGGAACGTGGCGTCTGATGTTCGACTGAAAGAGCAGTTACCCGAACTAACCGAGATGATTGTTCGGACTTATTCGTCCGAGGATAAGATCAACCATCTTGGGCATTGTCCGCTGCCAAGTTACACGGGGGTTGTAGAGTGTCTGCTTGATATCAAGGATATTCTTTATCCAGGATACCGTCGAAAGGTGGGACTTCATCAGGGAAACATTCATTTCCACGTGGGTAGTTTGCTTGATAGTCTCCATGATCAGCTCACCACGGAAATCGCGAGAGCGCTTCGGCATGAGCAACGCGTCAATGATGAGCATCAGGATTGTCAGGAACCGCTTGACTTTGAAGCCAAGGGTCAGGCGATGGCGATTGAGCTACTGAAGCGAATCCCAAGGCTCCGGTCAATGCTTGCCAAGGACGTGGAGGCCGCCTACGCGGGGGATCCAGCCTGCAGAACGACGGATGAGATTGTTTTGTGCTACCCGGGCGTGATGGCCGTGACCGTGTATCGTATTGCCCACGAGCTCGTCCAGCTGGATGTGCCATTCCTACCACGGATGATGACCGAGTGGGCGCATCAGAAAACTGGCATTGATATCCATCCCGGTGCGACCATCGGTGAGTACTTTTTCATCGACCACGGAACAGGCGTGGTGATCGGGGAAACCTGTGAGATCGGTAATCACGTGAAGCTCTATCAGGGTGTCACATTAGGTGCTTTGAGTTTTCCGACGGACGCTGATGGGCAGGTGATACGCGGAAGCAAGCGTCATCCGACCATTGAAGATCGCGTCGTGGTTTACGCGAACGCTACGATTCTTGGAGGGGAAACCGTGATTGGATCGGACGCGGTGGTTGGGTCCAGTGTATGGATTACCCGTAGCGTTTCACCGAAAACGACCGTTTTGGTAGAGAAGCCACAATTGCGTGTCCGCGGCGGGGATGACGCACCCGTTGCTTCGGATGACAACAACTACCAGATCTAATGGTTCTGAAGAAGTGGTAGAGAGCGTTGGCAAATGGGTTGGCATCTCCACGCGCGTTCAGACCCGGAGCGGGTAGTAATCCCTGAACGGTAAGCGATTGGAGGTGGCATCGTTTGGGTGGTTGCTTGTTTTGATGACCACATGTGGGGTTACATCAGAGTCAAGGCTCATCGGGAGCGTCTGACTCTTGTGAAATTCCCTCTGGTCTGGTCGTCGCAGCAGCATCTCTTTCGAGTGCGCCGTCTCTCTCCAAGGCCCTTTCGTAGAGTGTGGATAAAGGAATCAGGATTTTTTCAAGCTCCGCTAGGTATTCCGCCCTACTCAAGTCAGATTTGTTTTCAACTAATTGGTCAAGTGCTTTCTCGTAAGTGGCGCGTTCTTCAAGTTCCTGTAGTGTGAGTTGGCTGGCCCTGTTTTGGCTATTTAGGATCTGTCGAGATCCCCGTCGACCGTCAACTTGCGATCCGTTTTTCGTACGTTTCACCGCGCGGATCCCTCGGAAGAAACTCGCAGGGGTCCCCAGTTGGTCTCCGTTGTCGTCGATCAACGCGTGTTCCGTGGAGAGTCTTTGCTCGGATGCATAGAAAGCCTCGGTTTTTTGGGATGCGGAGAGAAATGCTTCCAACACGGAGATCTGTTGGTCATGGTCCAAGTCGGACTTTAGATCAGTGAGTGCCGTGATAAAGAACCCTCCAAAACGACTGTAGTTCTGTTCGCTTCCATTTTTTGTCGCGGTCACGATGACCCGATCATCAGAGGACAGTTCGTTTATGAATGGACCGCTTGACGAAGAGAAATTAAGAATCGTTATTGGACGTTTCAGTAAAGATAGTTTTTCGGAAAGCTCCGAGGCAGTAACGTCGGGACCCCGAAGGTTGAATTTTGCCACGCCGCGGGTGTAGGTTCCATGTCCAATCAAGACGAGCCAAAGTGGTGTGTTGGTCTCTTGAACGGTTGACGCGAGACTTTCGAGCAATTGGTCGCGATCATTGTTAGGTTCTTTTTGGTTGACAGGGGCGGGGGTACCGTTAGTGGCGTCTTCGAAAAGGCTCGTGTCACCAATGAAGTGGTAGTTGGCATTTGCTGCCTTTGCTGCGTTTTGCCATCCGTTTACCCAAGCTTTAAATTCAGCCGCGTATTGCGGTGTACCGGTGGCGCCGAGAACAATGATCAGGTCTTTTTGCTGAAGGGAGGGAAGCGGCGGGGTGTTGCCTTCCGCGTTTCGATCCTTAACGAGCTGTCTGCTGGATGCTGTTTGTTGCGTGGGGTTCGGTTTTGCGTTGGTTGGATTGACGTTCTGAGCTATGGCGAGATGATTAGGTCCCGAAGTTGTTAGGAACGTCGCGAGGAATGAAAATGCGATGAACCACCGCAGGCGGGGCTTAGTCCGCGTGTGCCGAGGTGCACGCGGCGTTGAAGCGGGCGGATTGAACACGTCGATTGTGGATCGTCGGTAGGACGCGGTGGATCGGGACCGTCGGTTGAAGACAGCTTGGTGAAGCATTAGGCCATTCCTTTCAGACGACGAATCATCCATTCGAGACTTAAGCAGGCGATCGCCAGGGTCATCACCCACGGTTGGTGCCATAGCGGGTAGAGCCACGTTTGTGAAAGTGGAACCTTCTGATTGGGGAGATCCCTCGAGAATTGGTCCAACTCACTGGTTCGAATGACCTTCCCGCCTGTTTGCCTAGCGAGCTCCTCAAGCCTGCCAAGGTTTATACCAAGCCGCTTGAATTCCTCTGCTCCAACGTTTTGTGTCCAGCCTGCCTCCGCAGTCCCGAGGTCGGTGCCGTCGAGGGCCGTTGCGGATGCCTCGACATGAAACGCCGTGCCTTCCGCCGACCAGTACTCGGCTTGATAGACGCCTGGTGCATCGTTTTTCATTTCCGCCTCAATCTCGAAACTGTCACCACCGATGGGGGTAACGATTAGGGTCACGCTCGCATTGTCCATCGGTAGGTAGGTTTCATCTCGAACCGTAGTGTGGAGTATCACCGGCTCGTTGGAATCTTCTGGTTTGTCGACTGATATCTCGACACGGCGAGGCGTATCGTTGACGAGCCACCGCGCCATTTGACGCCAAGCCTGGCCGGATGAGTCGTCTTCCTGGTCGCTCCGACGCATTGCGGATCGCCAGAGGTCACCGATCATCCATGTGGCGCTTCGACCACGACCAAAACGCTGCGAAATCAAGGCTGGGACACTGACTTGTGTTGGTGTGGTTGCAACGGCCAAGATAGACGCCCCCGGTTTTAGTTCACCGCTCAAATTCAACGTGCTGAATATTGGCTGACTCCGTGACTGAGTGCTCTCCTGAGTTTCTTTGTCTGACAGTCGAAGCCACGGTTGTAGAAGGCCTTCTCGCGTCAAGTCGATGCGATACGGCCCCAGTGGTTTGTCCTTGACCTTGGGTGAGTAGAATGGGGCAAGGTCTCCCAGTGGTGTTTCTTTCATTGACTCACTGCTGAACACCTCCTGTCCGCCAAGCATCAGGAGGCCACCCCCTCGCGCGTTGACGAATCGCCTTAGTAAAAGCATCTGGTCCTGTGAGAAGAAATTCGATTCGAGGTCGTCAAGAATGATTCCGTGATACGCAAACAGTTCTTCTTCGGTCGTTGGGAACCCGTCGCTGAGTTCTTCTGATTCCTTCACCCCAAGCCTGATTAACACCGGTTCGTCATATTGCTCCGCTGCATCCTCTTCGTCTTTTCCTAGGCCGGCGAAGAGCGGGTTAGTGGAGCTGACGGAACGATCTCGGAAACTGAACTTTGGTTCTTTTTTGGCGATTCGTATTAGCCCCACTAATTGCACCTCTGCGTCAGCCTGCAGTGAGCGACGTAAAAACTTGTATTCCCAATTAGGCCGACCTGCTAAGTAAAGAATGCGATACGGGCCGTTGGCTCGGTTGACATGGACAATCTGTGCGTTGTTAAGCAGCGTTGCCTCTGCGGAATCGTTCATGCCCTCGGCAGTCGGGTTTAGCAGTGTGTTTCGATCCGCTTCGGTGAATGCGAGGACCTCATAGAAAGACACGCCAGATTCCTCGGGACGAAAACGGAAGAAAACTTCCCCCCGTTTTCGCGTTTGGGTTACTTGCTGCTGGGTTTCTTCAATTAACGCTCCTGTCTGGAGGTCGATCAGTTGGAGGTAGACATTCTCACCCTCAAGCCCTTCCGCTTCGTATTGCACCTGAATCTTGGTGGGTGATGACTCAAAATCGGTTTGTTGGACACTCACCTGATCTACCCGAAGATCGCGGAATTCCGGCTCAGTGAGATTAACGACGGGGTATATCGGTGCGGGAAACGTTTGGGGATCAAATTCGCTGTAACCGGAATCTGTCAGATTGCCATCGGTGAAGAGAAGCAACCCCGCAAGAGGACGCGAGGCCAGTCGCTTTTGTAATGTGTCCAGCGCCTTTAATAGTGATGTTGCGGTTTCGGACGCGTCGGCCTGGGATGCTTCGTTAACCTTTTCAACCCTGCGGCCGAAGGTGTACTGCCGCACGTCGAAGTCTTGCTCGAGGCGTGTTCTCCACGCTTCACTTTTATTGAGTGAAATTTTTACCTCGGCAAGGCGGTCTGCCGACGAGCCAGGTGCTTTGAGTTGCATGCTTTGGCTGTTATCGATCAGGATTGGAACCACGTTCTCTTGTGGTTTTGCTCGCTTTCCCTTTCGCATCGGATTGATCAAGCAGAAACAAATCAAGAGTATCGCAGCGGTTTTGAGTGAGATCGAGACGAGCTTGATTCCCACACCACCGCGTAGACGTGTACTGTTCCAAATGATGAATCCCAGAGCCACGATGAATAACGCAATGGCTGGAGGGATCCATTCAGGAGCCGCCGAAACAATCCCTCCGGCAAGGTCTCGTGTCTCGGAAACGCTACTGGCCTGAGCGAGGGTCCTAAAGCCGGACCACTCCATTTCCATTGTGTTGATAACGAGCGGGGACGTAATCATTCACCACTCCCCAGTCGCTCGTAGTAATCGCGAATTGCATCTTGGTACCGATCAGGTACAGGGTCGCGGTCGATGGGCACGACTGCGTTTCGTTCAGCGCTCCGACGGATTAACTCGTCGGAGACCCGTTTTTTAAGTTCGCGTAGCGGTACCGCAATCATTTCCTCAACCAGATCCCACTGCGGATTCTTTGATTGACGTCGTGATTCCCTTCGGACCTCTCGTGCACGATCACGAATTTGTGCCGCTTCAGACCGCAAATCGGGATCCCCCACCATCTCTTCCACATCTCTCAGACGATCAGACCAATCCCGGAATCCATCGCCTGTGAGAGGATTCGTCTGCGGATTGCCCGCTGCCCATTGGTCGAGGATTGATCCAGCTTGGGGAACGCCCTGTCCAGAGGGTTGTCCAGAGGGTTGTCCAGAGGGTTGTCCAGAGGGTTGTCCAGAGGGTTGTCCAGAGGGTTGTCCAGAGGGTTGTCCAGAGG
>CAXQOB010000177.1:0-48132 GCA_964225475.1 Candidatus Nitrosopumilus sp.
GTTACCGCACGGCGTTGATTGGTAAATGGCATTTGAATCAGGCGGGCAGCGCCAGTACTGCGTCCTCTCCAGAATCACAAGGTTTTGATTATGTAGTCGATAAGCCAAACGGTACAAAAGGTTACCGTTTGCCGAGTGATGTCCCACCGATTGGTAAATCCAAGAGAGAGTATTTAACTGATTACTTGACGGATCACGCAATTCGCTTCCTTGATGAATCCAAGTCAGAGCCTTTCTTTCTCTACTTTGCTTTCCATGTGCCTCATACTCCAATCAGTGGTCGTGATGATTTGGTTGACGCTTTCAAGTCGAAGGCCAAGGATGATGCAATTCACAATAATCCAGATTACGCGGCGATGGTTGCAAGTATGGATGAAAGTGTTGGTCGCATTGTTGAACGTCTCGAGCAACTTGGTTTGACGGACAATACCTTGGTGGTTTTCACTTCTGACAATGGTGGTTTGACACAGCGTTACGGTAAGCACGATGGATTCACTGAGAATCTGCCATTACGTCGCGGCAAAGGATCTGCGTATGAGGGTGGGGTGCGTGTTCCCACAATCATTCGTTGGCCCGGTGTAACACAGCCCGACAGTATCTGTCACGAACCGATTTCCAGCGTTGACTATTACCCTACACTCTTGGAAGTCGCGAGGGGTACGAAAGCAACCCAAGAGACGATGACTACCGACGGTCGAAGTCTTGTGCCAGTTCTGCGGAATCCAACGGAGTCTTTTGAACGCGACCTCTTTTGGCACTACCCACATTATCACGCGGGAGGAGATGGTCCGTACGGTGCGGTTCGTTCGGGAAACTGGCGATTGATCGAGTTTTACGAAACCGGGCTCTTGGAACTCTATGATCTCAGTGAGGACATTGGAGAGAAACATAACCTCGCCACGATCAATGAACGCAAGGCCAACGAATTGCACAATCGATTACAGCGATGGAGGCAGGAGGTTGCAGCTCAAATGCCAACCGCGAATCCTTCCCATGATCCTGATCGGGCTGATCAGGGACGTAGAAGGTGAAACGACCTGAGAGAAAAAAATGGAGCCATGGAGTTGGTTTGTTGGGAGTTTAGATTCCAAGTTCTTTTTTGGCTTCGGCGAATTTCTCCACCGCGAATGTAAGATCCTCTTGGGTGTGTGCCGCGGAAATCTGGGTGCGAATACGTGCCTTACCCTGAGGCACAACCGGGTAAGAGAATCCAATCACGTAGAGTCCTTTGGTGAGAAGTAAGTTCGCCATATTTGAGGCAAGGCTGGCATCACCCAGCATGATTGGGACAATTGGATGCTCGCCAGGAATGATTTCGAATCCGAGTTTGCCTAGTTCCGCACGAAAGAACTTAGTGTTGGATTCCAGACGGTCCCGAAGTGTTGTTGATTCAGAGAGCATCTCGATGGCTCGCAGCGATGCGGCAACGATCGGGGGCGCAACTGAATTGGAAAACAGATAGGGTCGACTACGTTGCCGCAGTAGGTCAATGATCTCTCGGCGTCCGCTTGTATAGCCACCGCTGGCTCCACCCAAGGCTTTACCCAGAGTCCCTGTGATCACGTCCACGCGATCCATCACGTCGTGATGCTCATGAGTGCCTCGTCCAGTTTTACCCATGAATCCAACGGCGTGTGAATCATCCACCATCAATAGTGCATGATGCTTGTCAGCCAGATCGCAGATGCCGGGTAAATCCGCGATGACTCCATCCATTGAAAAGACACCGTCAGTCGCGATCATTTTAAATCTGGAGTTGCTTGCGTGTTCTAGTTGAGTTTCAAGGTCCGCCAAATTGTTGTTCTTGTAACGGTATCTTTGCGCCTTGCATAAGCGGACCCCATCAATGATTGAAGCGTGATTGAGTTCATCAGAAATGATCGCATCTTCGGCAGTCAAAAGGGTCTCAAACAGACCTCCGTTGGCATCGAAGCAGGAGGTGTAAAGAATGGTATCTTCGGTTCCTAGGAAGTCGCTTATCTTCTGCTCAAGCTGCTTGTGGATTGTTTGTGTACCGCAAATAAAACGCACAGAGGACAGTCCATATCCCCAATCGCCCAATCCATCCTGAGCCGCCTTCACGATCTCATCATCATCCGAAAGGCCGAGGTAATTGTTAGCACAAAGGTTGAGTACCGATTGTCCGCCTCCAACCTGAATTCGCATTTCCTGCGGGGATTGAATAACTCGCTCTGACTTGTAGAGCCCGTTTTCGCGAATTTCACTGATTTGCTGTTCTAGGTGTTTTTGAAATTCGCCGTACATGAAATCGTATTCGTTGTTAGAGGGAAGAGGTTGGACTTGTTAGCGGCTGGACGAAGTCGGTCGCCACGATCGGGAAGGACATGGCATCATTGCCAATTCAGGATGACCTTTCCAGATTGCCCGGATAGCATCACGTCAAAACCGTTTTGGAATTCAGTGAAATGGAATCGATGAGTGATGATGGGAGAGATGTCGAGCCCATTTTGCAGCATTACCGACATCATGTACCAGGTTTCGTACATTTCTCGTCCGTAAACACCCTTGATCGTTAACATGTTGAAAACCACATCATTCCAATCAATCGCAAGCTCATCGGTGGGGATTCCAAGCATTGCAATTTTTCCGCCATGGCACATATTGCGGATCATATCGCGAAATGCATCAGGGCTACCTGACATTTCTAATCCGATATCGAATCCCTCTTTCATGCCAAGCTCGCGTTGCACATCACCAAGTGTTTCCGTGCGCACATCAACGACTCGAGTTGCTCCAAGTTGCTTTGCTAGATTTAGCCTCCATGGATTCACATCGGTTACAACAATGTTTCGGGCAGCAGCATGTTTGGCGACGGCTGCAGCCATGCAGCCAATGGGTCCCGCGCCTGTGATCAAAACATCTTCACCAAGAGTCGGGAAGGATAGCGCAGTGTGCACTGCGTTGCCTAAAGGATCGAAAATAGCAGCGATGTCATGGTCTACAGGATCGTTATGATGCCAGACGTTGGTCATGGGTAGGGAAATGTATTCGGCAAAAGCGCCCGGTCGATTCACACCGATCCCTTTGGTGTCCGAACACAGGTGTCGTCGTCCTGCCCAGCAGTTCCGACACTTGCCGCAGACCACATGGCCTTCACCGCTAACGATCTGTCCTGGTTTAAAGTCGGAAACATTGCTGCCGATTTCAATGATTTCGCCAACAAATTCATGGCCCACGACCATCGGTGTCGGGATGGTTTTCTGCGCCCAAGCATCTCAATTATAAATGTGAACATCGGTGCCGCAGATGCCAGTCCTGTCAACACGGATCAGAACATCGTTGATTCCAACTTGTGGATCCGGCACGTCTTCCAGCCAAAGTCCCGGTGCAGTTTCCCGCTTCACTAACGCTTTCATCTTAGGTGTTCATCCCGACAATGCTTTTCGACCTGTACGCACTCCACCATATCAGACCAAAAGGAGACAATGACTTGTAGTCCCAATGCACGTCGAAAGTACCGCAATCGTAAACTATCTTTCAAGAAATCGGTTTTCAGCGTGCGGTTTTACATCATCCATAGTTTAGCTGCGTTTTGTCGGCTGGTAATCGGTAAAGCGACCTGCCTTGACCATGGGAGTTTGGTTGATCCTGGGATCATTTCCCGAGGTAAAGGACCTCAGTGAAATAGGCACCTCCTTCCAGGCCCTGTTGATCTTGAAGTCGTGTCACGAGTTGAGTTTTTCCCAAAGGTAGTTCAAGCGTGAAGGTCACGCCTGTGCTATTCAATTTAACTTTTTTTTCTAGCTGTCTGCCTGCGATACGAATTGAGGCGTGCTGAGCGACCAAGGCCTTGTTCGCCTCTTTTGGATACTGTCGCAATGTAAATTGATACTTTCCTGCTCGACGGACATGGACGTTCCACGGTCCAGTCGTTTTGGGTAAACGACTAATTGAGGCAAAGTTCCACGGGGGATTACCGTCTGATAGATACCAGTCTTGACTCGATAAAATGGTCGGGTTTTCTCTGGGGTTACCGATATCAATCGAGACGGCAGTCATACGTGGCGAGACCGATTCCCAGTAGGTCGGGTAGATCGAGCGAAGTTGCTTGACAATTGCTGGATGCTGAGATGCGATGTTAAGGCTTTGCGCAGGGTCTGTGCTGATATCGTAGAGCTCAGTCCGATTAACTAATCGCCATTGATTCTTCAAGACACATGAGTCTAACCATGGTTCAAGCGGATTCTTATTCCCGGCTCCGCCATGGTATTGAATCAGTAAATGCTTCCGCGGTGGTTTCGCATCGGAATCTCTCAACAAGGGTGCAAAGGACAGGCCGTCAATTTGATGTTGTCTGTTATCTGCCAGTGAGCATAGGTCTACCAATGTTGGGAAGATATCAATGTGGGCAGTTAACGCACCAAGATCACGTCCATGGTTCATTTTTCCCTGTGGCCAGTGAATAAAACAGGGCACACGGTGGCCTCCTTCATAGATGGAAGACTTCTTTCCCCTCATCCCTGCATTGAACCCAAGGCTTGGTTCGGAATCAAGATCTTGGAATTTGCCACCAGCAGCGGTGCCATTGTCTGTGAGGAAAACAAGGATCGTATTATCGGCGATTCCTAGCTCATCCAGCTTTTGTTGCAACAGCCCGACGTTATGGTCAATGTTGGCAATCATGCCATAGAAGTTCGCATTCACAATGTTTGGATTGTCTTGGTATGGCTCCGCCCACTCGGGCGCGACGCGATAAGGACCATGGGGTGCATTGGTTGCAAGATAGAGAAAGAAAGGTTGGTTTTTGTTTTGATCAATAAAACTCATGCTCTCGCGAAACCAGATATCGGTGCAGTAACCGTCAAACTTTTCTGGTTGACCGTTGCGGTCATACGTGTCGTCGAAATAGTCATTGCCCCAAAAATCTGACGCTTGGCCCACTCCGCCACAGCGATGCCAAAGGACATCATCAAATCCTCGATCTTGAGGGCGGTGAGGAGCGTTGTCTCCAAGATGCCATTTCCCAAACATCCCAGTCTGGTAGCCATTTTCGGTGAACTGATCCGCAATGGTACGTTCATCCGTATGCATCATGGTTCGGCCACAGCTTGTCCGGTAAGCCCCGGTACGTGCGGGGTAGCGTCCTGTCATCAGCGCTGCACGTGTGGGGGTGCAAAACGGGCTAACGTGAAAATTGGTTAATCGAACAGACTCTGCGTGCAGCTGATCCAGATTTGGCGTCTTCAGCCATGGGTTCCCGTGGCAAGCCAAATCCCCGTATCCTTGATCATCCGTCATGATGATGATGACATTCGGGCGTTCTCCATAAGCCAGAGAACACAAGAGGAGACTGAGCAAGAGGTAAATCGCTGATCGACTTGATTGGGTATTCAGATGAGGCATCACTTGTACCGTGGGGAAAAGACCTATTGTAGCGAGGACATGGAGTGAATTCGATCAACCCATTCCATGTGCCGATTCATCGACGTGGTCATTTGTAAATCACATGCTTACTGGGTTGGCGGGAAGATCACAGGGTCAAAATCTTGGTTCTCTAGATTTTTGCTGCTCGCAAATAAGTCGATACGAGATGAGCTGTCGTGATCTTCGTACTATGGTTCTTCTTGTCTTGTTCGTGCAATGGTATGCTGATTGAGCTCAAGAAATGATTCTACGATTGGGTGGCGGTCCCTGACTAGCGATTCTATTTCAAGAGTTTCCTTCATGTTGTACCGCTGAGAATCGGAGAATTAATCGTGCGCATCGCACTGTTCACTACTTTCGTAGTATTAAATGCGTTTTTTTCAAGCCAATCCAAGTCGCAGTCCGTTTTGCCAAGCAACTCAAGCGAAGGAAACAATTCACTGTCCAAATTTGATACCGGTAAGTTGAACTCGGTTAATCGATTTATGTCTGAGGCAGTTCAGAAACAAGCTGTCGTTGGGTCGAGCGCTTTGGTCATTCAAGATGGCGAGCAGGTGTTCTTCAATGCATGGGGCTATCAAGACCGTGAGAAGCAACTTCCGATTACCCGCAATACAATTTTTCGTATCTACTCGATGACCAAACCTGTCACAAGTGTTGCTGCCATGCAGCTTGTCGAGCAAGGGAAAATGAGTCTTGATGATCCCGTTGATCGTTATCTGAGCGATTTTAGAGCATTAACGATCTATCAAGCAGATGGCCGTAAGGGACAGGGTGAAGATTCTCATCAGAGGATGACAATTCGTGACCTGCTACGGCATACATCGGGATTTACTTATGGTTTCTTTGACGAGTCGCACCCAATTGATCAAATCTACATGCAAGGTCAATTCGTCGACACGAGCAAGGATTTGCAAGAATTGGTGCAGAAGCTGTCTGTGGTCCCTCTGAAACACCCACCGGGAACACGATTCGAATACAGCGTTTCAACAGACGTGTTAGCACGCGTCATTGAAGTGGTGTCTGGTCAGCGGTTCGATCGCTACCTAACTGAGAACATTTTGAGTCCGTTGAGGATGAATGATACATCGTTCGTTGTACCGAAGGAGAAAAGGGATCGATTAGCAACCATGTATTCAGATGACGGACTGGGTGAGTTGATCGTTTCTCCTGAAGTGGTTAGCAGCAAATTTGTCGATGATTCGTTGCTCTTCTTTTCAGGGGGGGGTGGTCTTTGCTCAACCATTGATGATTATGCAAGCTTTGCGCGAATGCTGATGAACAAAGGAGTATCTGATCGTGGGCAACGAATCCTTAAAGCAGAGACCCTTCAACAGATGTTTACTGATCAGTTGGTCGGTATTGCGAAGCCCTCGAGAGAAGGAATGAACAAAGATGCCCCGTGGGGCCAAGAGGGGTTTTCTTTTGGATTGGGTTTTTCGATTTCGGAAACCAAAAGGGGTAAAGACTATACATGGAATGGGATCGCCGGTACTCAATTTTGGGTTAATCCTGAATCAGGAACTATCATTCTCTACATGGTGCAGGTTTTCCCCTTGATCGGTCACGATCTTGCGGGAGAGGTACGCCGGCTGGTTTATGAAGCGATGAAGTAAATGCTCTCTGAGAGATTGAGCCATCTTTGTCTTCACGAGACCTCAGTCGATCAGGCCTGGTGAATTATGCCTCTGCAACCTTGAGGTTACTGTGGACTCGACGCTCACAATGCTTGGAAGGCCCCACCTGGGTCGCTTGCGGTACTGTTTGCATTCATATTTCAGCGAACTGAACTGATCTGGCCTGGCTTATGAGTTGCGGGTCTCGCTCGCGAGATGATCTTCAGCAGGCAGTGATTCGAGGGTTTCTACAAAATCTGAGAGCAGAGCCGGGGATTTTTAGGCCAATGCTGGTGGATGTTCGGATTTACCGATGCGACTCAGTGGGCTCTGAAGGGCGGAGGACGGGGCTACGATGCCTTGGATTTTTATTGCAACATCAGGCGATATCCGTCTATCGAGTGAAAATCAATATTTCAGCTGGGGCATTCGGTTAGGTTTTTCGCACTGCTCTTCTTGGTGATAGGGTCCATCTGAGAATGAATCCAGGGTGTGGTTGTGCCGAGTACATTTTCAATCGTTTTCTTTGTGTCGAACAATGGTCGTAGATTTGACTGCAAAAGTGACTCCAAAATATGATAGTCGTCTGGCCTTTCTCGCGGTGATGATTGCCCTTGCGAGTATGACGCACATGATCTCTTTTCAATGGTGGACTGATCGGCTCACGGGGCAGATTCTTCTCGGCTCGACGCTTTTTCTCTTTTTTGTGCCGCGCTCCGTGACAGCGTTGAGTTTCTTCTTGTTAACCAGTATTACGCATTGGTTTAGTTTGCTGCCGACGGTTCCGAACCATGTTTTTTTTGAGATGTTGGTTCATATGACCTTGTTGACGGGTATTTTGGCGACGTTCATCGAGCAACGCTTCAGTTCCACCACGGCGGCAAAAGAATTCAGTGATTATTCGTTTTGCACTCGAGTCTTCGATCTTTGTCGGCCGTACATCATCATCGAACTAATCATCCTTTATCTGTTTACCGTCATTCATAAGCTCAACTACGACTTTTTTAATCCGGAGGTAAGTTGTGCAGTTTCGATGCATCATGACGTCGCTGCTCTATTCCCCGGGATCCCAGAAGGGCCTTGGACCTGGTGGCCCACGATCATCGGAACCATCGTGATTGAACTCACCTTGCCTCTGTTGTTTATCAGTCGGCGAACGCGTTCAGCCGGAATTCTTATTGGAATCGCGTTTCACTTCTTTCTCGCCTTGCATCCACACGGCGGCATTTACAGCTTCACTGGACTGCTGTTAACGCTTTATTATTTGTTGTTGCCAGATCAGTCAGCTAAGTGGCTTTTACTAATCTGGGGGAAGTTGTCCTTGACTCGCGTGACAATCCTGAAGGCCTTGATCGCCGGTGGTTTTGGTCTAACTGTGTTTTTACAGACCAACGCAGGCCGTCGTGGCGTCTCCTTTGAGGAACTCAACGGGATCGGTTTCACGTTTTGGCTACCTGTAGCCTCTGCAGTTGCGATATTCTATATCAGTGCTGTCTTTCTTGGCTCGCGAGTGAAGGACCTCAGTCCAGAAGCGGATGCAAAGGTTGCCATCATTCAGCACGGAAGATTCACTCGGCTGCTATGGGTGTTTCCGCTTCTTGTGTTTCTAAATGGTTCATGCCCCTACCTTGGTCTTAAGACAACCACTGCTTTCGCAATGTTCTCGAATTTGCGAACTGAGGGTGGACAGAGTAACCATTTTTTTCTTCGAAACTATGCCCTCTTTCAGTACCAGGATGATCTAGTTGAGGTTCGTAACTCCAATGATTACCGATTCTATGAACTGGTTGTGAGCGGTGATTTGCTCCCGTGGTTTGAGTTCCGGCGTATGGTCTACAGTGCGGATAACCCCAACCTTCAAGTCACGTATCTTCGCAATGGTAAGTGGAATGTTTTGAACGGCTCAGATGGATCGGCTCAAAGTGATCATGCAATGGAGCCGCATCCGTGGTTAGTGGCGAAGTTTCTGCATTTCCGATCAATAAGTGGTTTCGAGCAACCGATGAAGTGCTGCTGGTGATATTCAGGTTCCAGCTTCAGCAACCTTTAATTGTGCATTTCTCTGCCGTGTTCAGTGCCTTAAGGTTTGAGGAAACCAATTGAGAGCGGGGTGCTTCGATGCAGGTAAATTGAGCGAGCGAAGCGTCTTCCTAAGATCTCGGATAACGCTGATGTAATGATCAGGGGAGACAGGATGTTGGGTGATCTGCTCAGCGGTACGAATTCCCTCCCGAAGATCTTCTGTCTCCCGTTGGGTTTCTGCCTGAGTCTCAGCACGTTTCGCTAGTTCGATTAATGCGAAAAGTCCGGGCCGAAAGGCAAACCCGTCCCTCAGCGATGCTGAGACAGGTTGGCCGAGTCGTAATTTCTGCATGCTGGGGATCGGCTCGGAGGTGATCAGGAATCGGTTTTCGTCGATCAGGCAAAACACGCCGTGCGTCATTCCTGGAGGAGCTTGGGTCGTGATGCGATTCCCATTGATCTCGGCTGAAGTGCGAAACCACTCTTCTTCCTTACCTGGGTTGATGGTGTATAGAAGAAATGCCTCGATGATGTTGGATTTTTCAGCTTCGAGCCAAACGGATAATTTAGATCCGCTGCTTTCGCGGCGGATCACCTTGGGTACTTTGTTTTGTCCGGGTAGGTTTCCTGCTTTGTAGTTTGGGTTCTTGTAGGGTAAACCGGCATCGTTTTTCTTAAGCCAACCGTTGAGTTCGTTTAATAGCTCTGATGCTATTTTAGGATTCGCCTCGGCAAGATTTTTGTTTTCACTTATATCTTTTTCGGAACCATCTTGATTGTAGAGGTGAAAAAGTTGGACCTCATCTGCGGGGTTTAACGGTCCGCCTGTATTCTTCAGAAGCTTCCAAGGTCCACGGCGTACGGTTGAAAATGCTGCGTTGAGGACGGGGTAGTGAAAAAAAATGTTGTCGCGCGTTTTTCCATCGGCAAAGTGCGGTTGTTCTTGTTCGCCTTTCAGTAGCGGCAACAGGTTGCACCCATCTAGTTTGTCTTGGTTTATTGGGTTATCCGCGATAGCAAGAAATGTAGGGTAAAGATCAATGAGGTTGATGATTGAGCGCTGGTTCACCTGATTGGGTTTGATCTCGGGTCCCATCACCAGAAAAGGGATTCGGCATCCACCTTCATAAGCCCATGCTTTTCCCTCGCGAAGCGGCGCATTGTCAGTGACTTTTTCAAACTCTATTTTGCCTTCAGCGCTTTTCCAGTTTCTTAATTGCTGAGCACCACCATTATCACTACTGATGAAAACGTAGGTGTTGTCGATGAGTTTATGCCCTGGATACCGACGATCTTCGGTTGCTTCGAGAGTTTGGATCACTTGGCCGACAATCCAATCAACAGAATCCACCATGCTTGCGTAGTAAGGGTTATGGTGTCCCGGTTTTTCCGGCTTCGAGATTGACCCTTGATCCGTAGGAAAGGGAATGCCCAGCTTCTTGCAATAGTGTCTCAAGCGTTTTTGGTCCCGCGTCATCACGGGACCGTGAACCAAATTAGGACAAAGATTTAAAAAGAAAGGCTTTTCGGCTTGAGCGATCTTTCGAATCCATCGTTGAGAGAGATCGGTCATGCTGTCATAGGGCCGGTCATCCTTAAGCAAAGGGAAGCGTGGGTCGTCGAACGCGTTTTCCAGGCGATGTTTGGGTTGAGCAAAGAGACCGGAAAAGTTGGTTAGCTTTAGATCCTCTTCATCGTAGATTTCAGGGTCGTTGTACCGCTTATTCCGGTCGAAAGAGAAGTCAAACCCAACATCAATCGGCGCGGGGTAGCCTGATGGTCCCGCGACGTGCCATTTGCCGATGTGCGCTGTGGTGTAACCGGCATCTTTCATCGCCTTGCCGAGACTTGGTTTGTCAGGCATTAATCGCCCAACGTAGTAGGGATCAAGCATCGGGTTGGAATCGCGGCGTAATCGTGGAATCTGGCAACCCATGTTGACGTGATAGACACCGTTGCGAGGAGTGTATTGCCCTGAGAGGTAAGCTGCTCGTGAGGGAGCGCAGGTCATTGCGGGCGAGTAGGCCTGTGTGAACCGTACACCACGTTGAGCTATACGGTCGATATTAGGGGTCTCGTAGAATGCCTCTTCATCATGCTGTCCGCGGTAGTAGCATGCAACATCTTGCCAACCGAGATCATCGATCAAAATATGAACAATGTTTGACTGCGGTGGTCGTTTTGCCAATGCAGCTGGTGCTGCTGATGCAAATGCAACGGTTAGCAATGCCCGAATTGCGATCGCTATTCCGGCACGGTTATTTGTTCGCAGGGATTGCATACGTCGCGTATTTCTCTTGCGTCTTGCTGCGTTCATTTTCAGCGGGCATGTCAGGGTAACTGATAAGGAAATTATTCTCGTCAATCAAATTAAGGACGTAGTGGGTCGTTCCCTCAGGCAGCTTTGCACTAATGACTCCGTCACCGATTATTGATGCGGGGCGGCGAAACCATTCTTCGTTTCGGTCATTTCCGTTCAGGGTGTAGATGATCTGCGCATGGACTACTTTGGAACCGTTTTGCTCGTAGGTGAAGCGGACGGTTTCACCAAGCTGTTGATGAGATTTTGCCATGGGTATTAATTCGCCCTCCGGGCCCACGTTTCGGAAAGCAGGATTGTTGTAAGGGTAACTTGCGTTCATTGCCGCAAGTGATTCCGTCAGTTTTTGAGCCATGATTTGCGTTCGGTCGGGATCCACCTCCGCGAGGTTATTTGCTTCTTCAATGTCAACGCGTGTGACTTTGTTGTTTTCGGTTTGATAGAGTTGATAGAGTTCCAAAGGAACCGCATTCGGATCGTGGCGATGGTTGTAATTCTTCACCAACTTATAGTCGCCGATCCTGATCGTGCTTTCCAACGCTACGCTATTTGGAAAATGCCAGACCATCGTGTTGCGAGTTTTTCCATCTTGATCCCTCACCAATTCCGAGTTTGTCGGATCCCGACTCAGCAATCTTGATAGATCAAGCCCGTCAAAATGTTTCTCTGCTTGAGGCTCTGCGTCAATCCACGACAAGATAGTCGGATAAAAATCAAGGCCGTTGACCATGACGTTGCTCTTCACGCCCTTTGGGATCCCTGGGCCGGTGATAATTAAAGGTACTCGTGTTCCACCCTCCATTAAGGAGATTTTTCCACGATCCAAAGGGTAGTTGTCGGTGTAGATTTCACCAGGATGGCCTTCCATCCCTCCATTGTCCGATGTGAAGATCAGGTAAGTGTTTTCACTCAAGCAATGTCCGGGCCAGCGAGGATCTTCTGTTTCCTCCAGATAGGTAAACACTTTGCCTAAGTAGTAATCAAGCTCCTCAACCATTGCGCAATAGAACGGGTTCGACTGCCCCCGTCCTTTCCATGACTCGGGATCCTCTCGATTTGGCTGGACCCCGATTTTTTCACAATATTTGTCTAGTAATTGTTTGCTTCGAGTGTGAATGGGCGAGTGCACTAGCCAAGTTGCGTAGTAAAGGAAAAAGGGTTCATCGCAATGCTCACTCAGGAAGGTAAGCGCGTCCTCACTGTTCTGGTGGTACGGATAGCCTTGTTCGTCAAGTCGGTAGGGATCATTTTTTCGAGGAGAGGCAAATTCGCTGATCCGATTTGGCCTCATTTTTGACCGTGCACCCCGAGAACTTCTGCTCCACTGAAAACCTTGGTCAGTCGCATCGGGAAACGCATTGTGTTGGATCGCCATGTGCCACTTGCCGACATGGCCGGTGGTGTAGCCTTCGCTCTGTAGTGCATCAGCCAAGGTGAACTCATCATCTGGCATACGTCCGCTGTACCAAGGGGGCATCATTGGATGTGCGGTCTTGTGGTGAGGTCTTGGTGGATTACCACCCACAACGTGTGTCTTCTGCGCCCTGGCAGGGTGTACGCCGCTCATGATAGCGCATCTTGACGGAGCGCATGTCGGTGCCGGCGAATACGCTTGCCAGAACATTACACCCCGTTTTGATAATGCATCAATGTTTGGCGTTTCCATCGGTGACGGTTGGTCGATGTCGTAGCACTTGACGTCTTGCCAACCAAGATCGTCAGTCAGTATGAGAACAATGTTTGGTTTTTCCGGGCGATTGGCTGCACTCACCATCGACGCACAGAAGATCGGTGTCAAAACGATGTAGCAGAGTAAGGGGAATCCTTTCTGCCACTGTTTGGCTCTGTTTCTTTTGACCAAAATGTAAATCCTTCTAAGAATATGCCGGTGTTACCTGCGAGTTAAGGATTGTCGCTGCGATTTTGTTGATTGGTAAGTACTTCATCGAGGAAGGCAAAGCTGTCATCAATTGCCGCTTGAACAACCACCAGATGCTCTACGTTCTGATAGATTTTAAATCGAACCTCATTGTCGGATTCTATAAGGCTCTGATTCAGTTGCTTTGCACTGGATAGCCCAAAGTCCTGAGAGCCTGCCCCAATGTACCAAGCGACACTCTGGCTTCGCTGTCCGTCATTCTTTGATAATCGACCACCGCCTCCTAACGCAACGGCTGCAATCGGAAGGGATGGGTTCGAACGAACTTGTTGAATCACTTGGGCAGCGCCCATGGAGTGTCCAATCAGCATGATGCGTTTCCGGTCAATCGGAGCGATGTCTTCAAGTGCAATGAGCATCTGGTTGATGTCGAGCGGCAGGCCAAATAAACCCTGACGGGGTGAGACGACAATCCAACTTCGTTCAGCCGCCTCTGAAATTACTCGCCCCGCTCCGTAGGTTTCAAAAAACATATTTTCGCTCCCACCAGCCCCATGAAGAACGAACAGCACTGGTAAGGGGGCGTCCGAACTTGATGGGAGGTGAATCCGAGTGGGGACGGATCGTGTGCCGTTGGCGAGCGAGATCCAAGATTCATGCGCACGACGCTTTTCGTTGAAGATCTCTCTCGGATTATCTTTGGAAGCCAGCAAAAGCTCGCAGTTCTTGAGTCGTTCTGAATAGGGAAAGTCTGCTTCCTGTGAAAGACCATCCAGCAAGTTGCGAAAGAAGCGTGACTCGTGCCGCACGGTGGCTGCCAGTGTCTGTTCGAAGGTTGACGTATTGGTAGTCTCTGTGCCGATCTTGAACGTCGCAGCTGATTCTTCCAATCTTTCTAATCGGTGTTCCAGAGCTTCAATTCGACTGAACATAACGGGAGGCAGTGTGAAAGCATTATCACTTTGCATGAGCGTTAATGCGATGGTGTAATCGCCGTCCGCTAGATCAGGCAGCTTCCATGACGTTCCTTGACTTATTTCATGAAGGGGAACTTGCATTTCTGCTAGTTGTTGTCCCTCTTGGTCGGTCAACGTCAGCTTGGCTCTTGTTTCTGGGTTGACTTCTTGTTCGGTGCTGTAGAACGCGGTCAGTTGAATTGCAAGTGAATCGGTCTCTGTGTCAGCGCAAACTGGAGAGACCAACAACTGCGACCCAATGGTCGCATTGGTCAGTGAGTTCAGTTTTTTTTGAGGATTCAGTGCTAGCCAAGCGAGATCCATTTCTCTGCCCGCTTCCAAAAGGTTCAGACTGAAAAAGTTTCGCACCGCCTTCTGTAGGAATGGAACGGCTAGCGCCCGCTGCGTTGGCGTGCTGGTCTCCCATGAAACTTCAAACCTCTTGAGCCGCCGCCCAAGCTCCAGTCTTGGATTCTGTGCGGAGAGGTTTGTTGGCAAAACGAAGACGACTGCCAATAACGAAAGCAGAATAGAAAACCGAGTGGAAAGTGTGTCCAAGTTATTGAGCTCTGGATCTAAAGTGAAGCCGGTTTATGGGGCATTGAGTTTTTCATCACGTTGGAGGTTCATAGGGGCCCTGCAAGCTGAGTAATTGGCTGTGCATGAAAGACCAAGGGTAGAACCGGTGTAGTTCGAAAGTAAGTTAATCAGAAACGGGCACAAACCGATACCGGGTGTTGCGGTTTTATCATGGAAAGTCGCGACCGCTCAGACGATAGGGTGTCGAGAGTCAGGTGGAAAGCGAGTAAGTTGCTAAGGACGCTGCGCACGAATCGGTGTAATGAATGTTGGTTGTTACGGTGTTTTGCTGATCTGGTAACAGAAATGGGTACCCGCTTTTTCCTATTGTTTCTTTGTTGTGCAACTTGTCGGCTCGCCCATGCCGACGAGCGTGTGATTGATGGTGTTGGTGAATCAATGGCGGCACCTCATGGTCGTGGGAACGTTTATGCACCGCATCTGATCAGGTATCAGGGTGAGTGGCTGATGTATTTCGGTGGTCAGGGCCGTGATGGCCATGATCGTATTCACTTAGCGACTTCCGACGATAGAGAGCAGTGGCGTCAGGAAGGTGTTGTTTTCGCACCCCGTGGTATCAATCATGTTAATGATCCGTCGGTTGTCGTCTTAGAAGATCGCCTCTTCATGTTTTATACGCGAGCACGACCCGGGATTACTGATTCAATTGGACTGGCAACCTCGAGGGATGGCCGAACATGGATTGATCAGGGCTCGGTTTTGTTACCCTCGCCAAAACCTGCTTGGGATTCTCTCTTAGTCGGGCGGCCAAGCGTTATGCACGATGGTGAGCAATTTCGGATGTGGTATGACGGCCGGAAGGATTTACCCATCGGATCTCCGGATCAGGAAGCGCCAAAATCCAGCCAGTCTCGACGCTTCGTGGGTTACGCAACATCAGTCGATGGCAGGACATGGAAGAAGCACAAAACAGTGGTGTTTGGTGACGATTCCGGCGGTGTAAATGTCACTCGCATTTCCGACCAACTTGTCATGCTGATTGAATCACGGGTGGGGACGCGGTGGGCGACGAGTCAGAATGGTATTCAATGGAAGGCTCGCGGGGTCCTTCGCGCGAAGGATAGGGAATCTCCGTTCGGACATGTGACCCCTTTTCTGCATGTTGCTAACGGGTCCATTCGTCTCTACTACGGCGCCGCTTTATCCAATTCCTGGGATCAGAATTCGATTTATTCAATCGATCTCAAAAGATCACTGCTGGATCACGGTCCTTGAGTTTGTCGGTGATCCTCTGATTTGGCTCGAGCATTCAGTCGCTGGTAGGTATCGCCACCGTTAGTTGTCATCAGGATCCCATCGTGGTTACAGATCCAGAATTTCTTGGCATCTGTTGGGTGGCTGATAATGGAGCTAATCCCTCGATTTAAATCTGACTGATCACTCGAAAATCTCTTCCAGATCGGCGACCAGTAGTAACCAATGGAAGCACCGAAGAGTTGGCTTGAGTGTTTGGAATAAAAGGGTGCTCCTAGCGTGCGGTTCCTCTTTGAGGTTGGGATTGGCCATCCATCAATCGTTGCGTAGAGCTCATCAGAAACCAATCCTGCGCGTCGCTGCATGAACTTATCGAGATAAAAGGAGTAGTAAATGCCATGCGTTGACGAAGCGTAAACGCAGTTTCCGCTCTCATACATGCTCTCGAAGGAAAGATCGGTGATCCCGAAATCTTGTTTTTCCATTTTGATTGTGAGGTTTGTCCCACTACTTGAAGCAACGTAGAGGCGTCCAGGAGCATCGGTGGAAATGGCGGGTTGACCAAGTCCAAGATTCAGAAATGCGATATCGCTGAAGGTTCCAATAATCAATCGTGATGCAACGTGGCTGTAGGCCACCGTGGATATGCGTTCGCCTTTCATACCGGCGTATTCCCAGCTCTCTCCACCATCTTCGCTAATGAACAGTCCTGATGATTCACCCCCTGCGGCAACCTGATTTGGATCACGCGGGTTGAAGCAGATCGACTCTCCGAAAAACGTGCTCGGTCCCTGCCCATCAAAATCAATTTCATTGCAGACCATGCGCCACGAAGTCCCCTTATCTGTCGTTTTCCACAACGCGCTGACGAGCCTGCCATTTACGGGGTAACCGGTCGCTGCCAACAAGATGGAAGGGTTGGTTGGGTGCACCGCAATCGAACGCACTGCAGTGGCCTCTGGCATGGGTAGATCATCTGAGAGGTTTTTCCATGATTGACCCTCGTCCTCGGAAGCTAGAAGATTGAATTCGGTTCCATTGCCACGAGCATACAGCGTCGTTTCTTTTGAGTCTTCGCTCCCGCCTCGTATCAATGCAACAATTCTCTCGGTGGACTTCAGCTCGACCGGAACTTGCTGTTGTTTAATGGGAGGCAGTTCACCTGGGGTGTCAAGTTTCAGGTTGTCGATCGTTGCATGAAAGAGTGATTGGTTCTTTTCTGGAAGCGTCCAGGCGCTAACACCAACATACATTTCTGATGCAGCATTGATGAAATGATCAATGACCTTTCGCCAATTCTTCCCATCCGATGACAGCCATGCGGTGAAGTTGTTACCGCGTCTTGCAATTTTTACCCATCGCTCTTTATCACCAAGCACACTGCGATTCATTCCTGATCCTTCGAGGTCTCGATCATCTGACAGACCTCGTATTCCATGTGCCGCAGTATCCCAGATTCCGAAACGTTTACCCTCAAGCTTGCCGTTTCGATGATCAATTGCGAAGAGACCCATTTTGGAACGTCCCTCAAGCTTGATCTCCGATGAAGCGTGAAGGAAATCTGCAAGGCGTCCAGTCCAGACAAAGTCACCTTCTACCGGTTGTGGATGGTAGACTCTCACGGAGCCCTCACCGGAAAATGAAACTCGATCTGTTCCGGTGTTGATGCCTTGTGAAAGTCCCTGATCGCCGGTGATTTCTTTTATCCAAGGTTTAGTGATCACATCCGTCGCTTGATAGTTCACGGAAGGTGAATCAAGGACGTTTCCGTTTCCATACCAAAGTCTCGCCTTGATACTGTTTTCACCCTGCGGTAGGACGATACTGACGCGATCCCTCCCAGCAGCTAGGTCTTCGCTTTTGAGTTCACCGAATTTATATTTTCCGCGAAAGAACTCAATCGAATTAATCTCTTGATTTCTTGCTTGTACCTTCGGAGTAAAGGAAAACCGATTCGTTGTTTCGGATCCCGAGGGTTGATATGGCAGCGAGATTGAAGGTGTTTCTCCGTCATCAAGGCAGAGTAGGTCACTTGTATTCAAAGGTTGAAGATTCCCTCCTGAGCCGGCCATGCTAATGCGGAGTTTGTACTCGAGCCAGCCAACCATTCCAAAGTCGCTTCGGAAGTAATCGAGCCTCAGAGCGTGGAGTCCTTTATTCAATGCAACGCTGTAAAGATCCGTTGTCGTGCTATGGATTCCATCGTTGTCAGCAATGAGGGTTCCATTGATGTAAAGTTTGCTGCCGTCACATGTGCTTGGATTAAAAACGTAGAGCCCGGTTTCTGGCACGCGAAGGTAACCCTCATAACGGATTGCATATCTTTTATCGCGTCCACGGGTGATCGTGTCATCAAAGGAATTGACGATTCCTTTGCGGACTGGTTCTAAGCTGTCGATCTGGGGAAGTTGGTTCCAAGTCTCACCCTTTGTCGGTTCGAAACAGCCAAAGCGCAGTCCCGGCCTCAGTCGCTTGATCTGGGTTTCGGGTAAAACTTGGGCTAGTTGAGGCTGCACAGCATTGATGGCGAATTCACGCGTAATAACCTGATCATAGAGATCGGTGATCGTGAGCCTCGCTGATCTCGCCTCCATCGGAGCGTCCAGTTTGACCAAGTGGACATGGGGTAAACGGGCCTCGGAGGTAGCGATTGGTGATCCATGGACCTTGCTGTCTGCGAATAACTCAACTTTGTAGCTGAACTGGGGTGGAACGTTATCCGGAATACTCCAACGAACCACCACTTCCCTGCCAACCCTTTCGGCTTCGACCGTGCTGATCGACGGAGGCGCAGCGGAGGGTTCCGGAGGTTGTTTTGTAACGGTGTAGACGCGTTTTCTTCGCTCAGGTGGATCGGTGTTGTTCTGTTTGTGGATTTTATACGCATTGTCATCAAACCGAAGTGCCGCGCCATCCTCAATCACCGTGAAAACATCATCAGCGTAGGGTCCGTTAGTGCTGACAGTGTCCGCGCGATACCACTTGCCATTGAGCCGATAGTAGCCATTGCTTCGATCAAAAACTCGCCGAGTATTCGAGTCACCACCGGTTGCCTCCACAAAGCCACCGATTCCTGCGAAGCCACGTACCTTGCAGGGCATCCGGAGAATACCCACGCAGTGCCATTGATTCAGTTCAACATCACAGACCCACCATCCAACGTACCCGCGGCGATCAGGGTCATCCTTTGAGGGCCACGCCCGTTGGACCATTCGCATCCATTTGTTGTGTCGAAGGAAAGGGAAATAACCAGAGATACCAGCCTTCGCACCTTCTCCCTCCATCGTTCCACCATAGAACGCTTCGTTGAAATAGATGGGCTTTGGGCGATCACCTTGGTACTGTGAACTGCCCCAAAAGGACCAAACTAATTGCGGGTTATAGCTGGCGTGTTCTTGTTCAGTCCCTGCTTGTCCTTTTCCGTATGGCGCTACACCGCCATAGGAGTCTCCCCCTTCTGGAAATGTTTTTGTATTCCATAGGTTGAAGTAGGTGCCATGCGGCCAGTAAGGCCAGCGAAGATCAAACGAAACGATGTCCGATCCTGGCTCAACATTTATCGCATACCATGTGGCGTGAGATGAATTCACAAGAAGCATCAGGGTAAGAATGGCGAGTCGTGCTCGGCAATAACTTTTCATCCTATCGTGCTGCCTTTGTCAGGATCGTTGAATTTAAGAAACCTTTCAGATGCTTACCCGAATCGTGTTTGGCCACGACGGAGACAGAATACGATCCTGGATCATTTGGTGTCCAGCTTTGCAGTTGATACCAGCCTCGGTGGTCTGCTTCGGATACCGTTCCCAGCAGTTTCTTTCCAATAAAAAAATCTACCTTGGTGAATTTGCCAAAAGGTGCACGTGGTCGAACTTTGATGTACGCAGCAGAACCTGTATCGCCATGTGATTTGAACATTTCCATCGTCGCGCCAGGAAAAATAGAGTACTTGTTCATCAGATGATTTGTGACCGTCTCAACTTCCTTGAGGCTGAGTGGAGATGAGAAAATCATCATTTCGGCATGATAGCCTTTGAAGCCAGCTCGGCTATTTTTTTCGGTCTGCCCGATTTGAGAAATGACCGCATCAACCGGGGTGGGAAATGCAGCAGAGATGACGTATGGACGGTTGGGTATTGGCCGAAAAGTTGTCGGGTCAATTGACTCTCCATTTGCTTGCCACTGTTGGTTGTCCAGACTTGGTAGCTTGGAAGTTGGTTGAATCAGCGCGCGATCAGTGTTGCGTTTGAAAGGTGTTTCAGTATTTGAGAAGAAAATTGACGCATCCTTCGCGCTATTGCGTGAGCTGTAACCACTCTCCGCGACAACCCAGAAAAAAACGCACGCTTGTCCCTGCGTAATCGCACCCGATTGATCCCTCCCGATCCATCCATCCTTTTCGAGTGTCAGGTACTTAGAGTAGTACTGATCATTTCCGCTGAAAAAAACAGCAGGCTGACCACCAAAGATTTCGACAGAGCTTCGGTAGATGGGCCGATGGGGGCCGGGAGCAGCATTCCGGAAATCACGCTGGTTGCCTGAGACGTCTGGCCAACGCCCAATCAAATCACCGTCCTCAAATCCGTCCAATGTTGTCGCGTCCCAGTGGCCTAGTTGAGCCGATAACACATTGGGAAACTGGGCCTTAGCGTCGGATGAGGAAGCGATGCCAATTAGGATGATGGAAATGACCCAGAGTGATTTTACTGCCCTTCGGGGTAGCCGCTTTTGCATTCTAATGATCACGGATTATTTGTTGGGTTTGATTGAAATCCAAGATGGTCGTGTTGGTACGGCTATCCTGCTATTAAATGATGATTTCGTAACCTCTCGCATCGTTAATTGTGTCTCAGCTCTAATCAGTGCACAACCGATCATCTTGATTCGATGGCCTCGACCTGATCACTCTCACGTGTTTTTTCGACTGTTTCTCTGCGGCAATCGGTATCGCTCCTAACTCGTCTGTGTTGTGGGTCTGTTTATTGATTCAGTGTGCCAGATTTCAACTCAGGTTGCTGAGCCAAGTCGTAGCATCGAATCTCTTCGTCGTTACGTAAGTAGATTCTTCTGTTTGCGAATGCGGGGTGAGACCAGACTAGTTTTCGCCCGGCAACTTGATGAGTTGGATCGATTAATTTCGCGCGATCAAGTTCCTTGTATTCTATCGGATTCATTCTTGCAGAAATAAGTTCACCGTGATCATTGATTAGAAGAAAGCGATCCTTATACGCACTGAGACGAACAGTAAAGACATTGCCCCAGGCGATTGGACGTTTAGAAGAAGATGGTTGGAACGTCTGCCAGACGCGTTGACCATCGGCGAGTCGAGCACAAATGTATTGTCCACCATTTCCGCATCCATAAGCGTGTCCATCGATTAGCTGTGCGGTGTTGTGAACGCCATCAATCCCTGTACGTCGGTCCCCTTCCCATTCAATTTGTGCGCTGGTGCCGTCATCTCCTAGATTGATCAGGCAAGATTTGCCATTGAAGCACATGAGAAAAATAGATGAGTTTATCACTTGGGGTGTGGCGACCGACATTGCGTAAGTCGAAGGAAACTTCACAGACCAAATTGGTTTCCCGCTCTTAGGGTCGATTCCGTTTAATGAATCGCTGTTCCATATCAACAGTTGTCGGTAACCGTTGATCTCTCTTATGACCGGAGCACTGTATCCAGGTTCAGTCGATGTTAGGCATTTCCACAATTCCTGACCCGTATGCTTGTCAAACGCAACGCAACCTGATGATTCCCCCCCAACGATGCAAATCAGTTGATTTTTATCCACCAAGGGTGGCGATGCAAATCCCCAATTAGGAGTTGGGACGTTGTAGTCGGTTTTGTAATCCTTGCTCCATACCCTGCTGCCGTCACTGAGGCGAAGGCAGCGGAGGTCTCCCTCTGCACCCACCGTGTAAACCCGGTCGTTATCAATGGTTGGCGTGCATCGAGGTCCGATTGCGTACGTTGTGACCGTGGAGTAGGGGCAATCGTATTGATGCTGCCATAGCAGTTCGCCAGTTGACTCGCGGAAGCAGAGGATTCGTTCTTGTCCTGGGAGTAACTGACGCACAAAGTTTTGATTGCGAGGGACTTCACCTTCATGCAGAAATTGCTCGTTGCCCGAGCGTTCTGCAGTGACGCGATCCATTAGCACGACATATCCCGACGCAACTGCCGGGCCACTGTAGCCACTGCCAATTGGCTTTTTCCACATAAGTTTTGGTCCACCATCCGGAAACGTTTCCTGAAGGTTTGGTTCGGACCATGTTCCATCTCTATGTGGACCTAGCCATTGTTTCCAGTCATTGGCGATAAGGAGCGATGGACTGGCAATAAATAGGGTGAATATTAATAAAAAATGAGGTCGTAACATCTTCTCTCTCTCTGCAGAGGGAATGCAAAAAAATCGACTACGGTCGCCGGAATGCCAGCCATTTTCAACGGTAACACCAATTGCTTCGCCTCGTTAAAGGCAATGCATACCGTCTCTATCAGTATCTCAGTGACTTGACTGCAAACACGCAAGGTTTCTTTTTAGGGTTCAGATCTCGTTTTGCTGACAGATCACAATTTTCAGCAAAGTAGGTTAAGCTAATCACCGACGGTTTGCGTAGATGCGAATTGATTTTTACCGGATGTTTTTAGTAAGCCGTCATGGCGGAGACCGTCGCTGTGCCAAAAGTAAGAATTAAGGACTTCGCTTAAAACAGTTGACGTTAGATTTTAAGTTTTGAGGCCTTAGGCATTTTTTTCAAATGCGTGTTTCGATCGCCAACGATTGTTCCAATACCCATTGAATGGTGATTTTGAATTGAGAAAAAACGATCCCGTTGATTCCGTGTCAGTCCGATTGGGTGCAGTGCTGTTGGTTGCATTGCTCTCTATCGCTGTCAGGGCAGAAAAACCTAACATTTTACTTGTGCTTTCAGATGATCATAGCCTTCCACATGTTGGTGCCTATGGCGGCAATTGCGATGAGCTCGGATTAACTCCGACCCTTGATGCTTTTGCAAGAGAAGGGATGGTTTTTCATCGCGCGTACACAGCATCTCCTCAATGTGCTCCGTCTCGAGCTGCAATTTTCGCCGGTCGATCCCCTGTTGGAATTGCTGCGACCCGTTTTGCTCAGCCTGCTCGCGCGGGCACGTTGTTTTTCACAGACCTCTTACGAGATCATGGATACTGGGTCGGGTTGGATGGACGTCATCAGCATCTCGAGGGAAGGGTGCGTGATTCTGAATTGATTAATCAAACACTGATTACCAAGGGAATGAAGGGACCAGATTTTGAGGAACGTTTCGACCATTTTGTTCAATCATGGAGTACACGTAGACCACCTGAAGAAGTTGGGGATCGTGTCGGAGAGGTATTAGATACCGTACCGAAGGATAAACCTTGGTTTCTCTATTTTGGATTCAATCAACCGCATCGTGGATGGGGGAAGGATCACGAAGGGATCGATCCCCGGAAACTGCAATTACCTCCGGATTGGCCCAATCTACCAGAGGTTCGCCTCGACTACGCACGGTACTTGGCTGACGTACGAGATCTCGACCGAGGGTTCGGAGCTATTCTAAAGGTGTTGGCTGACCGAGGACTACAACAAAATACCGTCGTGATTTTCATGGGTGACAATGGTGAGGCGTTATTGAGGGGTAAAGGCACGCTTCACACACGTGGAATTCATGTGCCGCTGATGATTCGCTGGCCTGAAAAAGTCGCCAAGGGTTCTCAGAGTTCGGTGCTTGTTAGCGGTGTGGATCTGGCACCCACCATTCTTGCTACTGCCAAGATCGAACCCGCAAAGGGAATGACAGGAAAAAGCTTTCTCGATGTGTTGCTCGGGAAAGAGGTTAAACCTCGAGAGTATGTTTTTGCGGAGCGTGGTTGGCACTGGGGATCATTGTTGAACACCGAGGGGTTTGATCTGAGTCGTTCCGTGACCACCGAGCGTTACCACTATCTATTTAATGCAATTCCAGAACGCACCTTCGCGCCTGTTGATATGACTCGTAAGAACATTGCGTGGGAGGCTGTTCAGAAAACCCACGCCGAGGGGCGTTTGTCCGCTCTCCATGACAGACTTTATTTTCAAGATCGTCGACCCGTCTTTGAGCTCTATGATCTCGCTGCGGATCCATTCCAGCTGAATAACTTGGCCGGCCGACCAGAATTTGAAGAGATCGAGACCAGCCTTCGAACTCAACTTGATGCTTGGATGGTCAGCGAGGGTGATTATTTGCCCCTACCTTCTGACATTATTCGCACAACATCGGCAGACTCTCTTCAGGGGTCAAGTGAGGGCAAGCAAGCATCCGATTGATTTTGCCGAGCCTGTTATCCCTTTCTCTCGGAAGCCTCGCGTGTTTGTTGACGGCCAAGCCGCTGCTCTGATTCTTCAATCTTCATCGTTAGCATTCTAACGATTGGATTCCTTCGGCTTAGCTTCCCAAACCCGAACATGATCGTAGGTGATTGTTCCGCCTGCTCCTCGAGCAGGAAGGTTGATGTGACTCTTGGGCAAAGCGAACCGTGTGTCGGTTGCTTTCAAAACCGGTGCTCCGGACAGCTGTGCGGTCATTTGCCCACCAATGACTTCCAGCATCATCCAGTACCACCTCTCAGGCTTCAGATCGAAATGACTCTTTGCAAGGATTCTGTTTTGATCATCTTTCACCTTCGCATTCTTATCTCGCTGAATAGCAATGAAGGATCTTGCTGAGACAATTAAGCGACCTAAATGTTGTGTACCCATTTTGCCGTCATCAAAGCCAAAATGTGCTTCAGTAAGTCCGTCGGAGATTTTGAATCGGAGTAAGAGAATGCAGTCCTGGGTGGGTACAAGCAGTCGACCTGCAGGTGACCGCCCGCTATGAGCTTTGTTACCCTCTGAAATTCGTTTCTTTTGAAACTCTTGGCTAGCTGGTCGACCGGTTAGGACCCCGTTAACCACTTTCCAGTTGGTTCCATGTTTTGCGTACCATTCTGATTTGATCGTGGTTTCATCAAAATCATCTTTAAATAACAGTTTCCCCTTTTGGCTGCTGATGGGCTCAAGGTCAGGGGATGCATTACTGGCCAAGGCACCCCGTTGGGTGATTAGAAGAGAGAGTGTGAGATGGAGAAAGAACGAAGTGATTCGGGGCATTGTTTTGATTGATTTTTGAATCCGTAAGTCTCATGAGAGAGGCGTTGTTCTCCGAGGCCACGGTGCTGTTACACCATCGTTTGGGTTAGCTCACGCACATCGTAATCCGACTGCCCGAATCACCCTCCATGCAGTCGTCTCTTATTATTTTGTAAAGGGAGGTGGGGGGCCAGCAGGCTGACCGTTTGCTTTAACGATCGGGTACTTCGGTTTCCAAGTCGAGTGTTGTTGCGTTAACCAATCATGAGTTTTTTTCGAGAGTCGTTCTGCAATTTCAGGTTGTGACTTGATGATGTTGTTGGTTTCACCTTGGTCTTCGGTTAAGCAGTAAAGTTCCCATCGATTCGCTTCGTAGTAGTAGAAGGCTTTGTAGCGTTTTCCATCAATATCATCGATAGCAACGACCGTCGGTTGTGCTCGTGTGTCCATGTAACCGGGGAATAGATAAAAGATTGAATCCCGTTGATCAGCTTGAGACGGTTTGTGGAGTGTAGAGAGAAAAGACTGGCCATCCAGTGGGTGGGTTTTTGGATCGGGGCTCCACTGGTTGCCAGCAATTTCTAAACATGTTGGGTAGTAATCAAGGCAATGTACTTTGCGATGACTAACGGTGCCAGCGGGAATCGTGCCTGGCCATCTCGCGATAAGCGGGACTCGAATTCCGCCCTCCGTTAGCATCCCCTTGTTCCCTTTTAGCGGGAGGTTGTGAGCATGTGTGCCTCCATTGTCCGAGGTAAAAAACACCACCGTATTTTTTGCGATGCTATCTGATTGGTCACCATCGCCATTGGGGTCCTCAAGGAGATCAAGCATGCGTTTTAAGTTTTCATCAACACCAGCAATGAAACCCAGGTACTCGGACTGCCTTGCCCCTTGGCTTTGAAAAGATTTCTTGAGATCGGGTCGTGCCTTGACCGGCCCGTGAACGGCGTAGGTATGGAATTGTAGATAGAACGGTTTTCCTGACTCATGCAGTTTTCCGACCGTTTCTTCGAGGGCATCACCTACCGCATCACTGATGTGTTTTGGAGTACCAATTAATTCGTCGGGTAGTGAGCGCCGTTGGATATAGTCAGAGGTGTAAGGTTCGCCGAAGCGATCGAAATGTCCGAGGCCGACACCCTTGAACCGCCATCCGTTGTTTGATTTTGTGGCAAAGCAGCTGGGTTGATGACCCTGTGAGTATCCTCCGATATTGATATCGAATCCAACATTCTCTGGCATCGTCGATTCGTCCGAGTGACCCCCAACATGATATTTACCAATATGGGCAGTCGCGTAACCGTTTTTCTTGAGAGCCTCTGCGATTGTGATCGCCTCTGCCGCAACGTCTTCACTCTGCGGTGGACCCCGAAACTTCGCAGCGTCTTTGCTGATGCCACCTTTGCCATTGCGGTTGAGATTGCCTACCACATAGACGTCGTTGTTCACTCTCGCAGGGTATTGTCCCGACAGCATTGCGGCACGAGTTGGCGCACAATTTGGTTGAGCGTAGGCGTGGGAGAAACTGAGTCCTTCGCTTGCCAACCGTGCAAGGTGAGGTGTCACGTATTGCGGTGGGTGAGTCCCCATAGTCACAGCTTCGACGCCAATGTGATTCCACCCTAAATCGTCGACCATGTAGATGATAATGTTCGGTTGTGCCGGTTTGGCGTGAGCTGGTATCAGGAGTGAGGTTAGAAACAGGCATGCAAAAAATCGGGCGTACATATTTAGTGCGTTCTTCATGTTCAGTTTTTTGGTGGATCTAACTTGGTGAATCTAACTTGGGGACTGACTGGATTATGGCTCATCGCGCAGATCTTGGAAGCTCGCAGCAACGATTCATCCGAATCGGCCATTTCTATTCTAAACGCGCGAAACCAAGAGCATAGCCTAAGAACGGTTTTGCAAATAATTGTACTCGTGTTCTGGCATCGGGAGACCATGGAGTCAGCGCAGTCGATCGCTAGCTTTGCGTCTGACTTTGGTTACTTTTGAACCTGCTTCGCAGCGATCAGGGAAAAAAGCTGGAAGTGGGTCAGTTTTCTCAAGAAAATGGAAATTTTCCCCAAATAACTTTTTGCGTTGCGGGTCTCCTCATGGTCAACCTATGCTTCCGTTTTTATTGAGCGACCAAGCTTCCCTTGGCTGAAACCGCTGCGGTTGGGTTGACGATAAAGAAAATAATTACCTGCAGCTGGCGAAGAAGCTACAGTGACGTGCGAAAGATTCTTAATGCGTCGCAATTATTTGAGTGTTGTGAAAAAGCGTCTGTTACAAAGACTGGGACTTGAGCGTTGGTTGTTCTTTTAAAGGATGAAGCTGGCATTAGCGAAAAGTAAAATATTCTATTTTCCTTCGTTACTGTCTGACGAAAGTTTCAAGGTTGGCAGGAGTGAGGCGGCACATGATTAGGTTGAGAGCACCCACTTGGACCCAATCCTTTGCCTTCGTTAGCCATCGGATTAGATTTTGATTGAGTTAGATTAACCGACAATCACGTGGTGATTATTGTTCGAGGTAGAGATGAAAAGATACATTTTCAGCTGCATGCTTTTTGGGCTGATTTCTTTGGCGGGCGTCACAGCATTTGCGTGCCTATGGGATCGCGATACTCTTGAGATGGAACGGCAGCGATTCCCTACGGCACTGGAATTGATTACGGGAAAATTTCTAAGGCACTCACCCGCGTTTTATCAATGGCGAGTTCAGGATCGAGAGTCGCGTCGTGCGGCGGGTAGCTCTCCGGAGCTTTTGGACGATTTGGCGGTCGCCTATGAAAAGACAGGGAAAACGGATGAAGCGATCCGCATAATGGAGGAGAAAGCGTCGAAGTACCCCGGGCTCTACGAGACTCACGCCAATCTAGGAACATTCTACATCCACGCGGGCAGACTGACGGATGGGCTTGTTGAAATCGAGAAGGCTTTGGAAATCAATCCTGACGCTCATTTTGGTCGTGAGCTTTATCAAAAGCGATTGGTTGAATATCTGCTATCTCTAGGCGGTGAAGATCAGCTCAGTTTACCAATGTCGAGTGATGCAACGGCAGGAATGGTGCCGACTGGATTTGGTAAGTTTCTGCTTAGTCGCCCTGAATTGACTGACTCTCCAGAAGAGCAAAAGAACGTTCTTGATGATGCAATTCAAGGAGTTTTGGGGATGATGAAATTTGGGAATCATGATTCTCCCATTTTGCTCGAGGCACTGGCAGATCTACTACTTAGTCATCGTTATAGCGTCGACGCCAAGCAACTAGCTTCTCGCGCTTATTTGAAGGCATCCATGGAATCAGGGGACGTACAGGAAAAAGATGCTTATCGTAATAAAGCCAAGGAATGCCTTAAATTTCAAACAGATGGATCCAAATCCAACGATGAGTTGCCCTTTGGTGTGATCGCCTCTCAGTTTGATGCTGAAATCAAGGATGCAGAGGAATGGTACTCGACCATCAGTGGCGATGAGGCCGCTTGGCTTGAACAAGGGATTAATCTAGATGAAGCATTCGAGGTGAAGTACTACAGTGATCCAGCCCCTGTACTAACGCATCCAAAACGTACGTTTTCCAGTCGCATTTTGGGTGAACAGAAGGTGAGCTCACCGTCCATTGGATTCGCGATTGCGGGGATACTTTTGATTGCCGCGGTCGTTGTGTTCGTTCGCAACCGCCGAAGCAAAATTTAGTTTCGTCCATACCGCCGACTGGCCAGACGATTCGGAGCTGGGCCAGAGTTTTCTTGTTTTGGGGTGCAGCATTTTTTTGCACCGAAACTGTTTAGGGCGATTGTATCCTTACAAGAATGTTACGTTTGATGAAGGACATCGAGAGGAACAGTGTTCTACTTCTTCAGTGAATCTCTGAACACTCTATATTCCGCATCCGCGTCAAACGATCGATGATCGTGAATCATTGCACCAAACGTGAGACTCATTGATTCTCCCGCCTCAATGACCACCGAACTTGTATCACCTTGCTTCATTGCTTTACGGCCAAATGGATTTGAAACAAACGCTCCGTAGTTGCGGTTGTGCCACCAGCTTTTTCGGAAATTGTTTGGATCCGCCATCAGCATAATGCCGCCGGAGTCTGGTTCTGCCCCAGAATAGTCGCACCACTCAGCAGGTTGTCCCCAAGTTTGCTCTGCGGACTGTTTTCCAGATGAACTGCGGATGCGACCGCCGTTTTTTTCCGTAAACGCGGTGGCAATGCGTGCTCCAAAGCCCATTTCCTCTTGGTCTCCCAGCGTGACCGTTTCTTTGTCTGCTTGGAACTTAGCTTCCCATACCAAAAGCCAACCGGAGGGACGTGCGGTCAACGTGTAATGATTCGTGAGAAGGCAAAGGGGTTCACCATTACTTTTTCTCAATCGACATTCAGTCGAGAAGCTCAACTTTTCGTTTGAGATGGTCGGTTCGGAAATGAAGCGGACGTGCTCCATTGATGCTTTGTTGCGCCAATAGTCTTCGCCATTGATGTCACCAAAAGCGAGCCAAATGCCGGGATGAAGTTCAGAGTGGTCGAGTTGATCAATTCCCTTAATGGGCGGATGATTACGCGTTACTTTGAGACCGTTGATGAGACTTGCATTGGCGAAAAACGGACGCAGGGTATGGTCATCTCGAAAAACGAATTCAACAATCTGTTTATTGCTTAGCGAAATGAGGAGCTTGTTTTTCTTCTTGTCGACTCGAAATCCCGTCCTGCTCGCGTCTTTGGATGCTGATCCTGACGCGGTTGATGCAAGATCTTCTTCTGCCGGTTCTTTCATGGAAAGTAAGAATGCTGTCAGATCAGCAACCTGCATCGGCGTGAGTGTCTTCGATAAATCAGGCATGGCGGAGATAGGATTACTCTTTCGTGCTTCAATCGATGACTTGGGGATATCGATGCGTTGGCCAGTTGATTGTCCTAACGAAATACTAAGACCACTCTCTTCTAAGAGTACACCGGAATAAACTTTGCCTTCGTCCGTGATAATGCTTTGCTGATTGAAGCCTTCGGTGATGACTTCGCTGGGCGCAACGATCGATTGTGCGATGTGCCGAGCGTTTGATCGGGATCCAATGTTTCGTAGGCTGGGACCGAAGCCATTTCGTGAATCATCGAGGCTATGGCACTTTGCGCATCCAGCGCCAAGTGAGTGCCTAAAAAGAATTTCGCCACGATCCGCATTTCCGAGTGCCAACTGCTCCAAGGCAGCACTGACTGTGGTTTGAGTTTGGTTTTGCTTGAGAGGTTGGGGGCCAATTGCCACCAGGTAATTAACCATGCTCCCTGCATCACCGTCCTGTGTATTTCCGCCAAGGGTGAAAGTGCCTTCGTCAAAATCGCGAGAGTAGAAAACCAGCGTCGCACCTTCGTCAATCGAAGCCGTAAAATCTTCTTTCTTAAAGTTCTTTGTCAACCAACTCGGTGGCACCTCCTGCTCCTCATCAATTCCAACATGAACACGAATGGGGATTACTGCCTCCGCGGTGAGCCATTTATCTCCACGTGAGCTCTCGTCGCTATTGGCGGTCTGAATCAGATCGTTCCCCAGCAGCGGTGGTGGGACAGTGGTTAAGCGATAGGTTCGGTCCACGTACGTCTTATTTCCTTTGATAAATCCACCCGGCACAATCCGATACTTGCGTTTTCCCTCGGTTCTTGCCTTGCGAATGGTTGCGATTGGGCTGGCAGAGGATTCAGTCTGCGGTATGCCAGACGCCTCGCTTAATGAGCGTCCCTTGATAGCTGGCCCCGTCGCTTGTTTCATTTTTTCGGACCAAAGGTTGGCAACGCTTCGAACATCGGAATCCTCTTCGGCGTCAAGGATCCGTTTCACTTCTTCGTGATTCATTTCTTGATTTTCTAAAAGTGATAGTAATGCAGCGCGGCGTATTGTTTTTCGAGGGTCTGACAGTAGTGAGCGGCGATCTGCAGTGGAGCTCAAGCTCTTGAGAGCTTGCCAGCCCGAATAAAGCACCGTCGAGTCGTTCTCTTTTTCCAATGCTTGGAGAAGCTCGGGCGTGAGTTCGCGCAGACTAGCTTCGTGAATCGCTTGCACTGCTGCGAATCGAACACGAGGCTGCGCGTGGCGGAGAGCGATGCGCATCGCCTCTTGAAGCCACTTGGTTTGTTGGAATTGCTTTGAACGAAAAGCAAATATCCGAACGGCTTGAATCTTCTGGTTCAAGCCATCTTGCGTTTTCGAATGGAGCGTGTGGTATAGATAATCTGCGAGCAACGTTGCTTTACCCATTCGTCCCAGCGTCCACAGTGACCATGTTTCTTGATTTTGGGTGAGTGAGCCTTCAGATATTCTCTGCATCACTTCTTGGATCACTTCACCATCGCGATTCACAAGTTCATCTTGCGCGTTGATCCGGTGTACTGGAAGTGGACTGTCGAAGTCATTGATTAGTTCCTCAACCGTATGCTCTTTCAATGAAAGTTTCGTCTGGATTGGTTCTACTTTTGGTGCCTCTTTCCATGAGATGCGGAAGATGCGACCCTCATTGCTGAGCTCACCCGAATCATATTCAGCTCCATAGCCGCTGCTCCAACCGAGTACCCACAATGCCCCATCGGGACCAAACTCTAAGTCTGTTGGGCGGAATAGTGATTCACCGCCATCGATAAGGGTTGTAAAGCCACCCCCTTCAGGTCGAAGCATCGCGCCATCCCATTCCGGTCGCCAAAGGTAGGTCTTTTTCAGTAGCCAATCATTGACCAGAAAAGCGCCACGATATTCTGGTGGAAACTGTTTTGACATGCAGTAGGTGACACCGGTACCGGAACCTTCAAAGAGAGGACCACTCACTGGTGCGGTTGGAGCATGAGGCTTGGATGACCAGTGACTGCTCCAGGGGTGATTCCAGCCAAAGTGGGCGCCGTAGAACGGCATGAAGACTCGGTCACCCTGATTCTGATCATTGTCCGTGCCCAGCCAATTGAATCCATCATCTAAGGTGATATCCCAAGGATTGCGAAAACCACGGGCTATGATTTCTAGATTGCTTCCATCCGAATCACAACGCAGGACACCACCATCCATACCCCAGTCATCTGCTGGATGATGATAGGAGTGTCGATAGTTGTCCTTGGTGAAAACCTTTGGTGCAGGGAAGTCGGGTACGGACGGTGGCGCAGTTAATCCCCACAAGTCGCGAAATGGTTTTGGGGCGTAGCGGTCGGGTTGATTGAGGCCTTTGGAGTTTCCTTTACTCATGTAGAGTTTTCCATCAGGCGCCCAGTTCAGGCCGTGTAGGCCGTGTTCAAGATTCCCCAGATCCGTATAGAGTTTGACATATTCATCCGCTGTATCATCACCATCCACATCGCGAACGACAGTGAGATCCGGCGCGTTGGCAATCCACAACTCAGAACCATGCCACGCCAGGCCTTGGATCGCATTGAACCCTGTCGCGAAGGTTTTGGTTGTGTCCGCTTTTCCATCACCGTCGTTATCCAAGACGATCATAACACGATCGCCAGGGGTTTCAGGTTTCGGATTACGGTACTGAGGTCCCATTCCAACGAACAGGCGGCCCTTTTCGTCGAAAGCCATTGAACAAGGCTGTCTCACCAAGGGGTCTTGGGCAAATAGCGAGACCTCAAATTCTGGTGGCACCTTCGGTAGAACGTTGGGATCCGCTGATTTATCGGTGAAATCGGCGACAGCGTAAGGGCTACACAGCACAATGAACAGGAAAACAAATCGTCGAATCTGCGAGTTGTATAGCGTTGGTTCCATGGTTTCCGGCTTGAAGCGTAAGACGTCGAAAACGCCACAGCAGTGAGCGTCAAGAATTAATTAAATCGAGATGCGGAAGATCAACCGATTCGTTCTGGTAATGAAAACACATTTCTACCCAATTTCCGGACGGCAAACTACTTCTAAACCCATAGCGTCGGATTCTTCGATGCTCTTTGCCTCATCGCCTTGGCTTTTTATTCGCACCTTTGTATGTTTCGCCCCCCCCAGCGGTAAGCCTCGAGGGTCGGCGCTAATGAAATATTAAGTGTCTCAAGAAAAGCAAATGAAAATGCCGGCACTGGAGGTGACGCTGAATCAACAAGAGGTAACATCTTTGCTGGTATTTCTGTCAGAGATGATGCTCTACACCCCCTGGAATGTCTGTTGGACGCCTCGCAATCAAGCTTCGTTTTTTTCTGGTGAATTGTTGATGTTAGCTAGGCCGTAGGTGCGAGATTCTGCAGGAAGCACGTTTGGCATCAGGTCATGTTATATTCTTTACATGCTTCGTTATCTTTTTTGCATCTTATGGCTCTCCGCAGCCAGTGTCTCCGGCAACGAACCGATCCTGATTGCTCATCGGGGTTTATTGCGACATGCGCCGGAGAACACGTTACCGGCTTTCGCTTCTTGTCTAGAACTTGGCATTGGCTTTGAGCTCGATATTCGTACAACCCAAGATGGGGTGTTGGTTGTCATTCATGACGATGATGTGAAGCGGACTACCGATGGGCCAGCACGCTTAATTCGTGAAATGACAATGAATGAAGTGCGGGGGCTTGATGCAGGTAGTTGGTTCGGTGAGGCTTTCTCTGGAGTGCGCGTGCCAACCTTAGAAGAGACGTTGGAGCTCGTTAGTCAGCGCAAACGCGATTCGACTATTATCGCACTCAACGTTAAGCATTTGACACTTGAAGGTGAGTCGAAGTTAGTTGCTCTTGTTGAAAAGTATGACTTATTAGGTCAGGCTTTTGCGTTTGATCAGAGTGAGGAAGTGAGCAGGCGATTAAAAGAAATTAACCCTGCATTTCGAATCGGTCAGAACGTTAACCGCGCTGATATCGAAGCTCGCATTAGGGAGGGACTTCTGGATTGTTTTCTTCTCACGTCTGTTCCAGAAGCAAACGAGGTCGATCACTTGCACTCGCATAAAAAGCAGGTGTTATTCAATTATGCGGGCGTTGGTAAATCACGACGTAACCCTGATGTGTGGCACCGTGCAGCATTGGCAGGTGTCGATGGTATGTTGACAGATTATCCATTGGAGTGTCGGTCGGTTTGGCGTGTTGCCCGCAGGTCTGGCAGTGGCAGTCCTGTGATCGATCCCCGCGGTGTATGGGTAGAGACTCCCTGGGGGCGACCTGTCATTGATCGTGGCGTTGCGGGAACATGGGATCATATGGCGGTTGATAACCCATATGTTTACTCGCAGTCCGGTAAACTTTATTGCTTTTACGAGGCACAAGATCGTCCATTTCCCGATGGTGGGCGTGAAGCATTTGGTATCGCTACTTCCAGAGACGGAATCACTTGGGAAAAGTTGACTGACAACCCAATTCTTTCCACTGGAGGCGAGGGCGCCTGGGACGAAGTTGTCGCAAAGCTTCCCGTCGGTGTCATGAAGTATCAATCTCGCTATCACCTCCTCTACTCGGGACGTAACAGTCAAACCAAGCAGATTGGTCTTGCGACTGCTGAAGCGATTACCGGCCCGTGGATCAAGAGTGACCATAACCCAGTCCTAACGGGTCGCGTGGGTGAATGGGATAACGTGTTGTCCACACACCCATCCCCTTTATTTGAAATCCAAGGTCGCTATCACCTGTTATTTCGAGGGATGGAGAGGCGTTATTATCGTCAGGGGCTCGGGGTTGCTGTTAGCAAGGATCTTGTTCACTGGGAACGCTTGAGTCCTCATTCAGTGATTCCTGTGGAAGAAGAGATCGCCTCCCTAGCTGTCGTCCGAGATGAAAAGGGTTTTGTTGCCATTTCTCAGCCGATGGATCTTGAGAAGCGTGCTTACTGGATGTCAGATGATTTGCAGAGTTGGACGAAGGGCCCACCTGTGAAGTTTAAAGCCTCGATCGCTGCGGAGACTCTCTCAAATCCATTCTTATTTGGGGGTCGCTGGACCGTTCTTTATGAGCAGCAAGACCGAATCTACAGAGCTGTTCTGCAGGCACCCGATTTTTAAGAGAATCGATGGTTTAATTGCGAGCCCATGACCGGTAACTTAACAGTTGCAGCATGTGAGTCACATCGAATTGCTGAATGATAAGGTCTCTGAAGAAGACAGCAGCCCGGCGAGGCGTTAACCTCTCCGGGCTGCAGTAATTTCTATAGAGAGGCATTATTTCTGAAAGAAATCGTGACCTTCATCGCCACCACTGATCAAGTAAGCAGTCAGATCAAGGATCTCCTCTTTTGTCATCCGGTTGAATAGACCAGCTGGCATAGGCGAGGTCTTTGACACAACGAGCTGCTCGATCGTATTACGGTTGATGGCCTGCCGTTTGTTTGGATCGGAAAGGTCTGTATTGAGTGTCAATTGATCGTTGTTGAGGTTAACAACGACACCGGTGTAAATGCGTCCTTCATCGGTAAGGATTTTGACGGCAGAGAATTGGTCGTTGATGACTTTGCTCGGGTTGATCACCTGATCAAGTAGATCGTGCGGTGAGTACCGGCGACCTGCCGAGGTCAGATCGGGGCCAGTCATGCCGCCCTGATTCTGGAAGCGATGGCAGGCGTAGCAACCGCTTGCCGCGAACATCTTGCGGCCATTGGCATAATCCCGCTGCTTGAGGTCCGAACTGGCTGCTTGTGATAACTCCTCGAGTGTCCACTGTTTTTCCGGCCTTCCTGCAAAGATCTCGCCAAGGTTTTCTAGGGCTGATTTCTTCTCAGGCTTTTTGGCCAATACTTCTTTAAGAGATTCTTTCTGCTCTTCATTGAGAGAAGCGACAGCATCATTCCGAATGAATTCAATGAATTTCTCAAAGCTTGCCCCGCCTCGATAATTTGCAGCTTTGAGGAACCACTCAAAGTACTTTGTTTGCAGCGGTTCCGTCCATCCACTCTGAAGAAGTCGAATAGAACGTGCGTATTGAACCTGTTCTTCTTGAGTGGGGGCTGATTCCATTAACTTCAGGGCTTTTTCTGCAACCGTTGAGGACTGTAGCCAAGCGAGCGTTTCACATAACAGCCAATTAAGCTCGAAGGATTCGGCTGGGAATAATGGGTCAATCGCTACGGTTAGCTTGCCAATCCTTTGTTCGTCCGGGCGACCGAACCGATTCAAAACCACTTGAAGGGTTCGTTGGATCGTTAGTTGACTGGTTGCGTCTAACTTGGACAAATCTAGTTCGAGAATCGCGTCGAGCAGTCGATCTCTCATTGACGTGTCGACAGGAGGACTCGACTCGTTGCGATGCTGTGGGCAGACACCCGTCACTCGTGCAAGTGCGAGCAGGGCTTCAGCTTGAATCTTTGGATCAGATTCGGTCAGCGCATTCTCAGTCCAAGTATCAACGGGTTGATGCTCGATTGCCACTCTTGCTGCCCATCGGATAAACCGATCATTGTGAGAGAGATGTGGCCATGCCGCACTGATCGCTTTTGGATCTTGTACGCCATGGAATTTCTCAAGAGAGCGACGTAAATCAAACGCTTCGTTGGATTTGGGCGGGGTTTGAACAAGCTCGGTCGACTCCTCGCCAACGTAGCTAACGCGGTATAGGCCCGACTGAACGCGGCGGCCACCAATCGTAAAGTACATCGATCCATCGCCAGGATGAATAATTGCATCGGTGATCGGTAGCGGAGCACCGGTTACAAATTCCTCTTTGGTAGCGTTGTAACTCGCACCATTGGGTTGTTGCTCGAGATGTACCGCGTAGAGTTTTCCCCAGCTCCAGTCGAGAGCGTACAAAGCGTTTTGGTATTTGGCAGGAAACTTCGCACCGTATCCGAAAGTCATCCCGGTTGGAGAGCCTGGGCCGATATCAAGAACAGGCGGAAGGTTGTCGGGGTAGAACGTCGGTCGCTTGCCTGCCCCATTACGCCAGCCGTACTCAGAACCACTGGTGACCTGGCAGATTCGAGTTGGACGATACCAAGGAACATTGAAGTCGTATTCCATGTCCGCGTCATAGGTAAATAGCTCACCATCTCGGTTGAAGGCCGCGTCAAAAATATTGCGGAATCCATTCGAATAGGCTTCGAAGTTTTTCCCATCGGGGTCCACTCGGTAGATGATCCCGCCCGGAGCAAGCACGCCACGGTTGTGACCACGTCCGTCAGGAAAACTTGGCAGAAGGTGGTCTTCGCCCCAGACCTGTGGCACCTGACTCTTTGGTGCAAATTGGGTGGGTGTGGTGCTGTTGCCCGTGACCAAGAACAGTGATTTACCATCGGGGCTAGGAACGACTGCATGAACTCCGTGGTCACCTCTCGCTCCGATTTCGCGTAACAATTCAACCTTGTCGAGGTTGTCGTCTCCATTGCTGTCGGAGATTCGGTACAGACCTGATGGGATCTTTTTTTCGTAATCATTGACGCCGACGTAAAGCGCGTCGAAAGCCCAAACCATTCCATTAACCGCTCGGATATCCGCAGCGACTGGTTGAACATCAGCGGAAGTCAGAGTTTTTCCTGCAGGAGGTGGCGTGATTCGGTACAAGCCACCGAACTGATCGCTGACGAGTAGACGCCCTTTGTTATCGGTGCAAAGGTTGACCCAGGATCCTTGTGTATCACCGGGCACAGAGTAGAGCAGCTCAGCTTTAAAGCCCTTTGCAACTTTGATTCGATCGGTTGGGGTTGCCTTGTTGCCAGCTTTTTCGCTTACCGCAGTGATGGCGGCTTTACCCTCTCCCTTCTTTAATTGACGCAGGCTTACATCTTTGAACTCGACCGTCATCGGAGAACCCGCATGCAGTTGTAATGCAAGGATTCCTTTCCTTTTGGCCTCAGGGTGGTTGTCCGTTAAGTCCATGGTGGTGATTCCATTGACCTGATGGATCTGCCGGTTGCCAACCGCGATAATGGTCAGTTCATTCCATTGGTTGTCAACAAGCTTTTGAGAGCGATCACCCACTTCACCAATTACTGTCGATTTGCCATCTGATCCAACCAATACACGTTGGAAACGTTGAGCGACAATGCCTCTCCATTTTTCGGCATAGAGCATGCCATAATATTCGGCCTTTGGATGCAGATCCGCCTGATAGCCTTTGACAACAAAGTCATCCGGGTTGCCAACAAGTTCACTGCGATACTGAACTCCAGAGTTGTTGCCGGAGAAGCGAACCTTTGTTTTGAATACAAAATCTGCAACCTCACCTCCCTGCCACACCAAAAAAGTGTTGCCCTTGGTTGGTTTGTCTTTGGTCGTTTGGCCAAAAATTGCGCCATCCTTTACCGACCAGAACTCAGATTTGCCGGCCCATCCGGAAAGATCTTTTCCATTAAACAGCGACTTGAATTCCTGTCCACTGGCGGTCGCTGAAACGCTGATGAGCAGAGCTGAGGTTACAACACGCTTCAACCAATTTTTCGCACGTCCGCGAACGTGTTGATCACGACTGGAATCAATATTCATTTAGTCTCTTTCCAAGATCCGAGTATTACTTTTTTCCTGCAGTGTCGATTCTCATCAGTTTAGGTCAGAACCCAATGGGTTCTTCTCTTCGTTTCCAATCGACCTTTGAAGACGATATGCCGGCTTGCTTGACGTTTCTGACAAGACGCCTTCTCTGATGTACCGAGGATTGAGCACTGCTGCAACAAGTGTACCATCTCATCCCGCCGTTGCACGCAATATTCACATCCCAACGTGCAAACATGTCGGTCAGAACGACAAATGCACAGGATCACGGTTCACATTTCAAAACGAGAAGGTGCGGTATTTCGTCTCGTGTAAGTCTGTGTCAACAGATTTGTCTTGTGCGCGTCCTCTTTGCAAGCCTAACCGCGTTGCGCAATCCTCTTGTGTCACCTAATCCTCGTGTCTTCCCCGTGGGACGATTTTAAATGGTCCTTGATGATTTCTCAGACTTGTTTTGCAATTCAGACTTATTGTGCAACTGATCCATTTTCATCCAGGTAACGACCGTTACAGCAAGGTAAGCCAAGGAGGCCAACCATTCGATTGTCGTGAGCTGATTGTAGTAACGATGGCCTTGATCGAACCGATCGCGATCGAGGATCTCCACGTTTGCAACATCAATCACCGCATCAAGAGATGAGTGAACAAGAAAGAGTCCAAAAAGCGAGCCGGCTAAGATTCCTGTGAGGATTAATAGCGATCTTCTGTGGCCAGTTAGCTGCTTATGAATTTGTTGGTTATTGATCGCCATGAGAATGACGGTCGCCACTCCCAAGTATTGCAGAAGTCGCGTCACCCGCTGTGTGATGAACCCACCGTCCATTGGGTCAGCGAGAACATCATGTGAAATTCGAACGACGAATCCGGTGTAGAAGGTCAATCCACCCCAGAATACGGAGAACACCAATAGGAGCACGATTCGACAAAGCCATACCATTCGGGGTTACCTCGGAATGAAAATCAATGGGTCTCATTCGTTTGATGTTTTTCTCATCAAACGCATCTTGCGTTTCGCGAGGTGTGGCAGGAAGAAAAGGTAGATTCCTGTGCCCCAAAGAATGAGTAAGATCAAAGCCGACGGGAGAAAGATTCCCAGTTTTGCGGTGTCGCTGAAGAAGCTGCCGTCGTGAATGCTTTCGATTAAATCGGAGCGTCTAAAAGCTACCTGTAGAATTTTTCCTGTCGATGTATCGACTTGTACCTCCCAGCGATTCTTGGCTCGGATTTTCACCACGCCTTTGCCCGGCCTGACATCGAGGCGATCAATGTCGTCCCATGATTCGATTTGAGCTTCTGGTACTGACTGGCCGATCTCCAGGATCTTCGTAAACGAGAGCACCGGCGCAACTTCCGAACCTCTCTTTGTTACGGGCTGGATCCAAGAAGATTGTTTTTTCAGTTGCAGTAATACCCCTGTCGACAAAACACAAAGGGTCGGCAGAGCAATCAGAATCGACCCCCAGCGATGAACAATACGATTCAGTCGGGATGCTTTCATGAGGGATTCTGTCTAAGACGCCATCGTCTTGTTGTACGCAGTCGAAATAAACGGGTTAGTTGGGGCTTCGCTGTGCTCATCACTGCGGCTCGCTGACCAAGGCAAAGCAGCAAGAGGGGAATTGACGGACGGCGAAGTCTGTCGGACACGGAAAAGTCCATTTTTCGCAGATACGACGATTCGCAAAAGGCGAAGTTCGTACTTTTACCAAATTTTTTGTTGCCCACGAATTCCAGCACAGTCAAGCTTGGTCTTCTCCGTTCATTTTACCTCACGAGAAAATGTCATGCTTATCTGTCGCTTGGCCGCCGTTTTTTTCCTGCCTGTCTTTGTCGCTGTCTCCTTCGATACCTCACGAACTGTTTATGGGCAGGCTGCGAAAAGCGAAGGTTCAAAAGCGAGCTCTGACTCGCGAGTTGAGCTAGTTAAGGGCTCCTTGAAATTCCGGAGCGTTGGCCCTGCCTTCATGTCTGGCAGAATCGGTGATGTTGCAATCGACCCGGTCGCCCCCAATACGTGGTACGTGGCGGTGGCTTCCGGTGGCCTTTGGAAAACCACCAATGCCGGAACCACGTTCGCACCTATTTTTGAAAACAAGCCCTCCTACAGCATGGGCTGCGTCACCATTGACCCCTCAACCCACACCACGATTTGGCTCGGTACTGGCGAGAATAACGGTGGTCGGCATATTGGATTCGGGGATGGTGTTTATGTGAGCCATGATTCTGGTAAGTCTTGGAAGCATAAGGGGCTTAAGCAATCTGAACACCTCAGCAAGATTCTTGTTGATCCCCGAGACAGTAACGTGATTTTTGCCGCATCTCAGGGACCACTCTGGTCGCCGGGTGGGCAGAGGGGATTATTCAAATCAACCGATGGGGGAGACTCTTGGGAACTTGTGCTGGGCCCCGGTCGACTCAGTCAAGCTGACCAAAAACTAAGCGACAAAGAACGCGAAGCGATCAATGAACAATCCTTCACGGGTGTCACCGATGTGGTTTTTGATCCGACAAATCCAGACGTGCTATACGCTGCCACCCACCAACGCCATCGAAATGTTTGGGCAATCATTAATTGTGGACCCGAGACAGGTATCTTCAAATCTACGGATGGCGGTGATTCGTGGAGTCGACTGGGCAACGGTTTACCCGGTGGAGATATGGGTAAAATTTCGCTACAAGTTTCCCCACAAAAGAATAACTACGTTTACGCCACCATTGAATTGCCAGGCCGAAAAGGTGGGTTTTGGAGGAGCGATAACTGGGGTGCTAGTTGGACCAAGACCAATGATTTCGTGTCTGGGGGTACGGGTCCGCATTATTACCAAGAGCTTTGGGCCGATCCTCATCGTTTTGGCGTCCTGTATCAAGCCAATAATTATTTCACGCGAAGCGAAGATAATGGCGAGACTTGGGTAAACATCGAAGGACGCTACAAGCACGTTGATAATCATGCCGTGGCCTTTCACCCAACCGACAAGGATTTCTTGCTGGTGGGTTGCGATGGTGGTGTCTACCGCTCCTATGATTACTGCAAGACTTGGTTGTTCTGCCCAAACTTGCCACTCACTCAGTTCTATAAGGTAGCCGTTGACTACGACTACCCTTTCTACAACATCGCCGGCGGCACACAGGATAATAATTCACAGTACGGGCCTTCTCGAACGCGAAATGTTCAGGGGATTCGCAATAGCGATTGGCAGATCACGATTGGTGGCGATGGGCACGATACGGCGATCGATCCGAAAGACCCCAACATCATCTATGCTGAATCTCAGCAGGGCTTTTTAAGGCGGTTTGATCGTCGTACGGGAGAAAGTGTTCGCATTCAGCCACAGCCAGGTGTGGACGAGGAATCTTTTCGGTTCAACTGGGATAGTCCCATCCTGATTAGTCCTCATGATAATCAACGACTTTATTTTGCATCTCAATTTCTGCATCGCAGCGATGATCGAGGTGACAGCTGGAGAAAGGTTTCTCCGGACCTTTCTCGCGGTAAGAATCGTTACCAACTGCCAACGATGGGTCGAGTTCATAGTATTGATGGAGCGTACGATTTGTACGCCATGAGTCAATACGGAAACATCACTTCGATTGATGAGTCGCCGTTGGTTGAAGGATTGTTGTACGTGGGAACCGATGATGGTCTGATTCAAGTCAGTGAAGACGGGGGCAAGAGTTGGCGCAAAACGGACCGTATTTTTGAAGTTCCAGAATCCTTCTTCGTCAATGACGTTAAAGCGGACTTGCATGATGCCGACACGGTCTACGCGTGTCTGGATGATCACAAGACTGGTGACTACCGACCGATGGTTGTCAGAAGTACTGACCGAGGTCGGACTTGGGAGTTGATGACGGGTAACCTGCCAGAGAGGCATTTGTGTTGGCGGATTATTCAGGATCATATTGATCCCGAGTTGTTTTTCTTGGCGACCGAATTTGGAATCTTCACAACGCTTGATGCCGGAGAGAATTGGCACAAGTTAAGTGGAGGGCTACCCACCATCTCTTTCCGGGATCTGGAAATTCAACGTCGCGAAAATGATCTGGTAGCTGCATCCTTTGGTCGTAGTTTTTATGTTCTGGATGATTACAGCCTACTGCGAAACGTGACAGAAGATTCTTTGCAAAATGACTTGCATCTCTATCCGGTTCGACGAACTTTCTGGTACGTGCAGGAGAATAAATTAGGAGGCAGAAAGGGGTACCAAGGTGATAGTCTGCACAATAGTGACAACCCTGATTACGGTGCGGTGATCCATTACCATGTGAAAGAAGGATGGAAGAGCAAAGCCGCTGAACGTAAATCCCGCGAGGAGAAAATTAATCAGTCTGGAGGTGATGTGCCAACTGCGACGTTTGCGGATTTGCAAGCGGAGTTAGATGAAATTCCACCACGGCAGTTTTTAGATATCTCTGACAAAGCCGGGAATGTTGTCGCTTGTTTGGACCTCGCGATCAGTGCGGGAATGCACAAGGTCGTCTGGAGTATGAGATACCAAGGGCTTTTTGCGCGAGGATCCAGTCCGCTGGTTGCTCCAGGGACATACACAGCTCAAGCTTATCGGACGGATGGGGATTCAACCGTCGCTGTTGGAAACAAGATTGAGTTGGAGCTCGAGAGTATTATTTCGCCAACCCTGCCGATCCCTGATCGTAATCAGGTGATCAAGCAGTTAAAGCAGATGGGGGGCGTTGCGAATCAGGCTCAGCTGCTCAATCGTAAGCTTTCCGATCGTCTGGATGATGTGAATCGTTTAATCAGTCGTGTTAGGAATCACCCAAAGGGCACCGCAAAACTGCTTTCTCAAGCGCAGGCTCTGCGACAGAAACTCGAATCCTATGATCGAATGCTTAACGGTGATGAACTCGTAGATGAACGCTGGGCAATGACAAAGCCAGGCGTCAACCAGCGAATCAACAATGCGATCTACAGTGCAGCTTCTGGGACCTCCGGTCCAACGAAAACTGCATTGGAACAATTCAAAATAGGCAAGCAGCAATTTGAGAAGCTGGAGCCGAAACTGAAGCGACTGCTCGAACGAGATTTCCGGTCGTTGCAGAATGCGATTGATGTTGCGGAGATCCCACGTATCGAAATCGAACTTGATTCTGGCGAAGATGAAGACTAGCGGTAAGCGACAACCTTTCCACTCTGGCTCTGTAATGGTCTCCTTCTGAGTGGATCACTACGCGTTTTGATCACCCACCACGACCGCACGGGTGACCTTTTGAAGTTTTTCCGAACCCAGAGTGAAGGGGCTTTCCAGAGTCATTCTCAAAGAGGAACGTGCGCGAAGTGAATCAACTGGTTGGTTTCATGCAAATTGACCCGTTAATTCGCGGATCTGGCACAAGCTGGATACTTGCGCAGCAACATTTGCCGACGTCCCTCGTCTATGCTGTTGCGTAAAACGGGACGATTCATTGGCAAGGAAAAATCAGATATGCGGCTGACTACTTTTGTGCGAATCTCTACCAAGTTAGCTCTCGCCATGTTGGTCTCAACGAGTTTTTTGATCGTTGGCGGGAAAGTGTCGGGTGAGATCATATCCGGTAAGGAAACAAAGCAGCCGAACATTCTCCTTCTTACCGCTGATGATCTTGCCTTCGAGTCTGTGGGCGTTTTTGGTTGCAAGATTCCCGGTATTACTCCAAATATTGATCGGCTCGCACAGCAAGGTATGCTCTTCAGGCATGCGCACGTGAACACAGCCGTTTGCCAACCCTGCCGACAATCGTGGATGACTGGTAGGTTTCCACACAACAACGGTGCCGAGGGCTTTGAGCCGATTGATCTGGATGTGCCCACGTTGCCCGAGCAGCTGAAGGGGCATGGATATGTCAATGGGATCTTGGGGAAGGAGATACATCATCAACCGGTGGACCGTTTCTTTTGGGATTTTATTCCTTTTAAGAACGAGCAAGATCGCGTGTGGCGGAACGGGCACTCACGGGACCCAGAGCTTTTTCATCGCTATTCAGCCAAGTTTTTCGAGTTGGCGAAGGCACAGGAGAAGCCGTTTTTTCTTGTTGCCAACTCGCATGACCCGCACCGGCCGTTCATTGGAAGTGAAATTGATGCACGTGCATGGGGTGACAACAGGCCACCAGTTTCAAGGGAATTTGATCCCGATGATATTGAAATGCTGGGGTATCTTCCGGATATCGCAACTGTTCGCAAAGAGGTAGCGCAGTACTACGGTAATGTTTATCGTTGTGATCAGAATCTTGGCGGTGTCCTTCGAGCGTTGAAAGAGAGCGGACTTGAGGAGGATACGATCGTGATCTTCTTAAGTGATCACGGCGCCGCGTTTCCATTTGCAAAAGCGCAATGCTACTTCAACAGCACGAAAACACCATTGATTGTGAAATGGCCTGGGAAGATTCAGCCGGGGGCAATCGACTCCACGAACTTTGTTACCGGTGTCGACTTGATGCCAACCATGATGGACGTCGCTGGTCTCTCGTCTATCTCCGGACTCGATGGTGTTAGTTTTCTGCCATTACTTCTTGGTAAAAATCAGCCCGGGAGGGATTATGCATTCGCTACCTTCTATCAAATATTTGCCCGGAAGCGGTATCCGATGAGGTGCATTCAGGATTCGGAGTTCGGTTATATCTACAACTTTTGGGCTGAGCACGGGACAGCGATGACGGGCGATTCAACGGGAGGACTCACATGGAAGGCGATGCTTGAGGCCGCAAAAACAGATCCAGAGATTGCAAAGCGAGTGGAGCTTTATCAATTTCGTGTGCCGGAAGAGTTTTACGATCTGAGAGAGGATCCTGATGGATTGCATAATCTGGCTGGCGATCCTGAATACGCCGATGAACTCGCACGGTTTCGGAAGAAGATGTTGGAAAAGATGATCCAATATGACGATCCCGCTCAACAAGCATATCGAGATCGCGGCCAGCCAGGTGTGCTGGAGGCGTTCATGGAGTCGCAGCGGCAGAAAGCAAAAAAAACCAAGCCGGTAGTGCGTTTCTGAGTCAGAGGTGTGATTTGCAAATTTGCCAACACGTTATAGTGCCGGTTGTTCCAAGTCAGGAGATGTCGCCGGGTTTGTGTTTCCGATTTTGTATTTGAACGCGCAGTGTTTCATTTTGCCTCTGCGCTCTCTGACGACCTCTGCGCTCCCTGACGATTTGATTCGTGATCACATGGGTAACCGAAACCTGTTTTCGTCGGACCTTGCTTTGTAACAATTAATGAGGGAAAGAGAGAATGAAAACTGCAGTCCATGCTTTCTTATTATTCTGCGTGATGGCTTGGTGTTCAGAGTTGTTTGCAAAGAGGGCTGCTCCCAAAGAAGTTCCTTCGGTAACGCATGCGGGTATCCAATATCAGGTCGTTCACTCTAAATGGAAAAATGGCCAACAGAATGGCGGTTACCTGCAAGCGATTGACACGAAGGACGGAAAGAAAGTTTGGGGTATTTTGGTCTACGTTGTTGAGTATGACCCTGAACTTGAAAGTGACGTTCAGGATTGTTTCATCAACTCGATGCGGCTGAGCAAAGAAAAAAACAAGCTCATCGTGACTAATGAGGTAGATGATCATTACTACGTTGATCTCAAAACCCAGAGGGTCGTGCATTTCCTTCCTCCACGTCGGCCTTGATTGAGAACTCAGGTTGAGATCACGCGCACTTGAGAACTCCAGGTGCTACGTGGTTTCGACGAGGGAATTAGGGATCTTAAAACCGATTTGAGTTCCACACTGGAAAGCGTTTATCCGAACTTCATCATGAGCTTAAACACAATCTTGATCACCGGTGGAACCGGTTATGTCGGCGGTAGGTTAATACCGCTGTTATGCGACCGTGATGACATCAAGTTGCGGTTAATGGCGCGGAAGCCTGATTACTTGAGAGCAAGAGTTGGCGAGGCTTTCGAGATTATCCAAGGTGACGTCACGGATCCTGAGTCTTTGGTCAAAGCACTCGAGGGCATCGAAACCGCTTTCTATTTAATTCACTCGATGGGTAGCGGCAGTGATTTCGAGGATGAAGATCGTCAAGCGGCCCGAAATTTTGCTTTGGCAGCGAGGGAAGCAAATGTGAAAAGAATCGTCTACCTTGGGGGCCTCGGCGATGAACGAGAGCGTTTATCGAAGCATCTACGTAGTCGACACGAAGTGGGAAGCGTGTTGAGGGAGTCTGGTGCACAGGTAATCGAGTTTCGCGCGTCAGTCATCATTGGCTCAGGTAGCCTTTCTTTCGAGCTTATTCGTGCCCTCGTGCAAAAACTTCCGGTGATGGTCTGCCCGCGGTGGGTATCGACCCAGGCACAGCCGATTGCAATCGAGGATGTTCTCTCCTACTTGCTTCATGCCGTGGATCATGATCCCGGTGAAAGTCGTGTTTATGAGATCGGTGGACCGGATCAGGTTTCCTACAAAGTTCTAATGCGTGAGTATGCACGTCAGAGGGGTTTGAGGCGACTGATGATCCCGGTGCCTTTTCTGTCCGCTCGACTCTCAAGTCTATGGCTTGGGTTGGTGACACCGGTATACGCGACAATCGGTCGGAAGCTGGTCGAGAGTCTCCAGAATCCTACCGTCGTTAACGATGTTGCGGCGACGGAAGTTTTCCCTGTTCGTCCAATGTCTTTGGAATCAGCGATTCGGCGCGCACTGTCCAAGGAAGATCAAGAGTTTGCCAACACACGGTGGCAGGACGCGATGTCATCAACCCGCGCGCAGCGACGATTTGGAGGTGAGCAGTTCGGAAACCGTCTTGTTGATTGTCGCACGATTACCGTCGACGTTAGTTCTAAAGAGGCGTTCGGGCCGATCCAACGCATCGGTGGTAAAACGGGGTGGTATTACGGGAATTGGCTTTGGCGTTTACGAGGTTTCATGGATCTATTGGTCGGTGGTCCGGGGTTACGTCGTGGAAGACGTCATCCTGTTGAACTCAGTGTGGGTGACACGCTGGACTGTTGGCGAGTTGAAAAACTGGTGCCTCCGCGTACCCTTCGATTGAGGGCTGAGATGCGTCTGCCTGGCCGAGCGTGGCTTGAGTTTGTGGTCACCCCCAAAGGCAACGGTTGTGAAATTACTCAGACCGCCATCTTCGACCCGGTGGGTCTCTTTGGTCTGTGCTACTGGTATTCGATCTGGCCCTTGCATCAATTTATTTTTGCGGGCATGCTTCGCAATCTTGCTGAGGCTATCACATTGTCTGATGCTGAAGCGTGAGAGATTACCAGCGGAAATCGCCGGCAATTGGAGAGGGTTGGTCACTTTTTGAACGACATCGCTTTGGACGACATTCAAATTTTTCGAATGCGATCGAGTGTTCCGGTTGAATTGGAGTACTGCTCTTTTTCCACACCGAAATGCTGGATCAACGTCAATAAGCAATTGGCATGAGGTGGTTGTTGGGGGTAATCAAGGAAGCGTCCCGTGTGGAGTCCACTGTTCTTGCCACCTGCCAAAACAAGCGGAAGATTTGACCCTACATGTTTGCCGCCATGACTAAGGCCTGAACCGAACATCAGAACACTGTGGTCAAAGACGCTGCTTCCATCAAATTCCTGCAGCGATTTCATTTTGGTAATAGCACGTCGAAACTGTTCGACGTACCAGGTATTTGCAGTGTTGAATTGCAGATCGGAAGAGCACACGTCTGAACTCCAGTCACTGCTTACGATCTCGGATGCCGTCTTCTGCGGG
>CAXQOB010000178.1:0-4364 GCA_964225475.1 Candidatus Nitrosopumilus sp.
CACGCTTCCGCCAGTGCGCGAACCTGCTGAGAGCGGGCAGAGCCCCGCTGTGCCAGGTGGAATTGGGTCAGTCAGCGGTGTCCGCTGGAGAGGCGAATTGAAATCGCTTGATGAGTCGGTGCGATCGAGTAAGACGAAGAGGCAGTCAGGTGAATTTGTAGAGACAGAGGACGCCAATAACTCTGCTGAGGCCGAGGAAGAGACGACAATTGCCGAGCAGGCGGCTCGTGAGGCGCCGCCATGGTTGGTCAGCATGGTGTTGCACCTTATTCTCCTGATCGTACTTGCCCTACTGTCAACACCCGTAGGATCGGGAGTCGGAAATCTGATTTTGAACATCGGGCGAGGAGACTCAAGTGAGGTTAGTGAACTTGCTGAATTCTCCATCGCATCGGAGGAGGTGCTGACGGATTCAGAGTCGCTGGTCGACGCAGAGGCAGAGGTTGATCTCGCCGACATATTCGATTCGGCTGACTTGGAAACGTTAGAGGAGTCGACGCCTCTTGATATCGGCGCTGGCGTGGAATTGGTTGCGCTAAGGCCGATGTTTCAGGGCCGTAGCGGTGCAATGAAGCAAGCACTGCTGGAGATCTACGGCGGCACCGGAGAAACACAGGATGCGGTGAAGCTCGGACTTGAGTGGCTGAAACGTAATCAGTTGCGCTCAGGCGGGTGGAGTATGCGAGGGCCCTTCACTGACGGTGCTATCTCTGAAAATGAGTCAGCCGCAACCGCGATGGCCTTGCTTGCTTTCCTCGGCGATGGGCATACGCACAAATCAGGTGACTATCAGGAAGTTGTTCTCAAGGGAATGCAGTACCTGATCAAGCTTCAGGATCGAGGCGGTTTTTTTGCAAAAGCGGCTCGCAGTCATGAGAAATTGTACGCGCAGGCTCAAGCAACCATTGCGATTTGTGAACTCTACGGGATGACCAAGGATTCCTGGCTAAGGGACCGCGCTCAGCTTGCGATTGATTACGCCGAACAAGCACAGGCTTCGCTTGGTGGTTGGCGCTACGAACCGGGTTTCGATAGTGACACCAGTGTGACGGGTTGGTTTGTGATGGCGCTGAAAAGCGGGCGCTCCGCGGGGTTGGAAGTGCGTGATTCGACGTTTGAAAAGGTTTCACAATACCTCGATTCTGCCTCTTCCTTTGATGGGGCAGGCTACGGTTATCAGGCAAATCGCGATCCGACCCCCGCAATGACTGCGGAGGGACTTTTGTGTCGACAATACCTTGGCTGGGAGCGAGATCGTCTACCGTTGCGTAACGGGATTGAGGCGCTGCTTCTGGACGCGCCCTTCACTATCTCGGAGAAGGATGTTTACTACTGGTACTACGCGACGCAGGTACTTCATCACTATGGCTCCAAGCCTTGGGAGGAGTGGAATAATGTGATGCGGGTTGATCTGCCAAAGGCACAGATCAAGACGGGCCGAGAAAGTGGAAGTTGGCCACCGCAGCAGGATCGCTGGGGTCAAAACTCTGGAAGACTCTTTACGACCTGCCTTTCGATCTACTGTCTTGAAGTCTACTACCGGCATATGCCGCTTTATCAAGGTGGTAGTACCAAGGATAAGAAATAGCCAGGGGCGGGAGACCACTCGGTTGGTATCGCGGGCAAGGTTCTCCACCGCGAAAGCACTAAACTCAGTCTTGGGTTGGGTCTGATAGAGGTCCGCTAGTCTTTTCTCTACGAATCTTCATTCGGTGATTTTCTATCGTTCCGAAACCGCTTTGCCCATTGCCAACACTGGTTGAGCAGAGGAATGCAGGTGATGCAGGCGAGCACGAACACAGGGTAATCACCCCACCGAACATAAGCAGTTGATGAGATCGCTCGTTTGGGAGTCGCCACCACGAACCCATCACCCCCGGTCGCGAGTCGCTCTTGCACCCGGCCTTCCGCATTGATCCATGCCGTTGGACCATTATTAGCTGCAGAGAGTACCGGACGACCGGTGCCAACTGCCACGAATTGTGCGCAGCGAAGGTGATGGTCGATGATCGACGATTGCTTGAACCAGCCATCATTAGTGACGGTGACGATGACATCGATGTCTTGATTAGCATCGTTGAGTTTTCGAAGGTGGTTGACCGCGACGCGTTCGACCGCGGTTTCAATGCAAATATTTGGTAGGACTCTCGCGTTACCAGCCTGCATGGGATTGGGTAAGCCTCCGCGATGGAGGCCCATGCCGGGCGGTAACCAATCTTGTACCCACGGCAAACTTGAAACCAGCGGAATGTACTCTCCAAACATTACGAGGTGATTCTTTCCATACCATTGCTCTACCGCCCCGCTCGCGTTGAAATGCACCAGTCCGCAATAAACCTCTGGTCGATCCGTGTAGCGCAGGACACCGGATCCGACGATAAAATCGAGATCGGCATCAACGCCCATCGCATATTGGGAAGCATTCGCGAGCATCGCTGACCGCTGTTTAAAGTACGCTTGACTCTCTTCGACACCCGCTCGAAGGTCAGTTGAAGCGAGTCCAGTGATGGCCTGAAGTGCTCGTGTGTCGCTTGGTTCAAAAAGCATCCATGGGTTTCCCGCCGAATACATGCTCTCGGGCCAGACGATCACTTGAACCGGTTTGCCATATTGCTCAAGTGACTCGAGTGTTTGCTGGACGTAGGACTGATAGATTTCGATCGTGCGTTCTGTGGGCTGGGTGTACTCAACGGGCTCACTTTTTTGGACAAGCATGAAATGCCCGACGCTTTCCCCCTGTCGACCAGCGGCAGTCTCCAAACGCCAGACACCATAAGCGAGCACCACGGTTACCCATGCGATACAAAAGATGAGGTCCAAGCGGGTGCCGTCAAGCCAAGATGCGTCTTCACGAGGAAGGCTTGGTTCGGACGGCGAGCTATTGCGGTTTTTTAAATCTTCGTTCAATTCATGCACATTGCCATCAGGTTTGCAAAGACGTTCCCTTCTCCGCACGGAATATCGATTAAGTATTTGTTTTGAGCCGTAGAAAGCAAGCAGGTTGATAGCCACGACAAGGGCGGTTACGCCGTATGAGCCAAAAAGCGAGGCCACTTGAATAGCCACAGGAACCTCTGCAAGTGAATGGCCAAGCATGCAGGCCGAGATGCCAGTGAATAAATGGTTGCGTAAGTACTCTTGGCCTAGCCAAGCTGTGGCGACCGCAAGTCCTAAAGGGACGGAACGCTTCTGGATCATCCACCTCGCAGAGTAGATGAAGATCACCCAATAGACGGCGAGGTACGCAGACAATGCCCACCAACCGAGAAACATCAGGGGATGGGCATGTCGAAGCCCCTGGAGGGAGAGCAACCAGTACCCAGCTCCTGCCAGCCAGATTCCAAACCAATGTCGTAACTGGAAATCCCAGCGGTTCGTGATCAGATAGATCATGGGTACCAAGGCGAAAAAGCAAAGCGGCCACAGGGCGTAGGGTGGCTGTGCGCACCACATTAGCACCGCCGATAAGAGCGGGAGGCAGGCGAACTTCACAAAGGCTGGCGGCGAGTTCATGGTGTTTCCTTGTTGCGATCCCAGAATGATAGTTTTCTTCGCAAATTCAGGGAATTGCGGTTTAAAGAAAAACCACCTCAACTGAGGCGGCAGGATCTTTTACAATGAAACCCGTCACTCGGAGATGATTTCGGCTTTCTCTGTTTGGATTCCCTCACCACGGATACGCCTCGACATGCCACCATTCGATTTCGTCGGCCCTTATGAATTGGGTGAAAAGCTGGGTCAGGGTGGAATGGGGTCCGTTTACAAAGCGGTTCACGCGAAGACCAGCGAACCGGTGGCGGTCAAGATCATTGCGGCTCCCATTGCGGATGAGCCGCGCTTTCGGAGGCGGTTTGACGCGGAAATCAAAACGCTGATGAGCCTACAGCATGAGGGAATCGTCAAGCTAATTGGATTTGGAGAAGAGCACGGACAATTGTTCTATTCAATGGAACTTGTCGAGGGTGACTCGCTACAGACCGTAATTAAACGAGAAAAAAAGCTGTCATGGGAGCAGTGCATTGACTTCTCCGTTCAGATTTGTGCCGCATTAAAGCACGCACATGATGTCGGCGTCATCCATCGCGATCTTAAACCGGCCAATTTGATTGTTACCTCTAGCCAACAACTCAAGCTAGTCGACTTTGGAATTGCCAAGATCTTCGGGGATGGGCAGCAAACCGTGGTTGGCTCACTGCTCGGCAAACTCGACTACATGGCTCCAGAAAAGCTTGACATAAGTTCTATTACTGTCCGTACCGATCTCTACGCCGTCGGGAGTCTCATGTACACAATGCTGACTGGCAGGCCCCCATTTCGCGGTAAATCCGCGGCACAGGTGATCGACCTTCTTAAGAATCAGGTTC
>CAXQOB010000179.1:0-5670 GCA_964225475.1 Candidatus Nitrosopumilus sp.
ATTCAGAGCTTCATTCTCCTCGCCTCTGAATCACATCAAAACACAACTCAAAAAACCCCTATGCCCCACGATCGCATGACGAAGCAGCGGAGCATAAAAACACATCACTTATACTCACTACCAAATGATCTGTTGGCGAATCTTCGTCACGCCATCAATCGGTACCAGCAACTCTGAGACTCCGTTAATATCACGAATAAAAGCATCGACTCCTCCGGTCTCAAGCTTCATCGAGATGTTCTGACCCAACCGATAATGGCCTGCCGACGTGAGCTCAATTTCCCCTACCGCAGCCCTGAAAAACAACTTCTCATCCCCCTGACTTCCTTCTGTTTTGATGACGATTTCTCTCATCAAGGACGAAGTTATCTCACCAGCTACGGGGACCAATTTGTCTTCCACACTCGCCGAGGGCAGCGTGTAACGAAATGCTGGCCGCCCCAGTTCATCAAGCCGGTAACCCAAGAATCGATACCCTCTCTCGCGCGGTGCATCCGTTGGCCATGGAGTCATCACATCGGCCAATGCAGCAACGGGAGCGACTTTTTCAAAACTAACAGGATTACCACCGAGAGGTGTCTGATTACCAGGCCCGCGTCCAACCCAATGCTTACTCGCATCAATAAACCGGTCTTGCCATATCAGGGCGAGAGAGAAGTTATTGGCATCCCAACAGAGGTTCACTTTCTCAGGATACCCAACTGCGATACCCCGAGGAGAAACACCTTCGATGAAGTTCCGATAGATCACCGGTCGCTCATCAGGCTTTAACTCAATCATTCCTCCGGTAATCCCCTCGGGAACGCCTCCCTTGTCACCCTTGGAGAGGAACGCCCACATCGCCGCGATCTGTCGGGTTTGGTCTCCATCGTAGACATCGGTAACAGTGCTCTTACCCTCTGGGTAACCGCTCGGCATTCTCGTGCCCGGTCGGTACAGCGGCGGGTTGGGCATGTAACGATGGAACCAGTCCTCTCGAATTCGGCTTGTCATCGTATCGAGAGCGATGGCTTGAATACCTGTTGCTTTGAATTTTCCGTAGGTATGACAGGCAACACATCCAAGACCTTTAGCCCCGACCATCTTTCTCCCAAGAGTTACTTGTTGATTGGCTGGCTCGTCTGATGCCGTCAGCCCGGCTTCGGTCTTCATGTCCAACTCTTCGTACAAGACAGCAAGACGCTTCGCGGACTCATCACCAAAACCAGGCATATGTGTCCTCATGTAGGGCCGACTCTTATTACCACCGGCAATCACCTTCTGCATCCAATCTTTTCTTAACTTGTCACCAACTCCGTTCAACGGAGGCGGCAATCGACCCTCATCACCCATCTCAGGAATCTGGCTAACAAAGAATGCATCACGACTCGAATCCACACCACCGCGTTCATCTCTTCGATGGCAGGCATAACAATTCAGAGACGTCATTTCATGCATGATTCTCTGTTCTGACGTCTGCGATACAACTTGCTTGCCCGATTCCACAGAGGCAACGAATTCGATCAAGGCTCCGGCCTGAACCGGGTTTAAATCAAATACAGGGTGCTGTCCCTCTTCTTGACCACCTAAACAGCCTTGCCCTGACCGACATTCAGCCAACGGTGGTGCCTGCAGTTGCGAAACGATTTTCTGCCCCTCATCAGAACGTTCGTGGCAAGCGGCACAGCCAGCTGTTTCGAATAACTTCCGACCGACAGGGACTAATGCCGGGTCATAGACAAACGCGTCTGCATCGTCTTCATCCTCGACCAACTCCTCAACGGGTTCTGCCTCAGCATCCTTGGTCATCACCAACGCTTTATCGATACCACCAGATTTGATGCCTGGGCCAGACCAATCCAACGACAATTCTTGTTGCCCACCCTTCTCAAAGTAATCAACCCGGAACTCATGAAGCCCGACACTCAGATTCAGACTGCCCTCCTTCAAGGTATTCGGGTGAACACCGTCATTATCGATGACTTGTTTACCATCGATATACAGACGACTCCCATCATCAGAGGACAATCGAAATGAGTACTTACCAGCAGCACTGATGGGAAGAAACCCATCAAAACGCAAAACGATTGATTCATCCCTCTTGCCGACCCGGATGTCCAAACCCCGGGACACACCCGTTTGATCTGGCTCACGATCATCTAGATCAGGTAGTTGATCAACATCGAGATGATAGGCTTTGAATCGCAGATTTGGCTCTTTGGGAAAGTCTCGCGGTGCTGTCTCGATCACCGCATCATCACCAGTGAGGTACTGTGCAACATGCCGCCAATTGTCACCTCCGAGTTCCAACTTTGGCATCCGCCCCGAAGCACGAACAGCAAGGGGATCTTTGAGAAAAGCTTCCAAACTTCCCCGAGAGTATTTATCACCGAGATCAACCAAGGGGACAGAACCGACTGACTGATGCTCACGACCATCTTGGGGAGCGTGACACGCCAAGCAACCCGACTCATGAAACAACCGCTCACCTGCTCGAGCATCGGCGCGATTGGCCGTTGGGGTTACGACGCTGGTGCCTACCAGAAAATTGGTCAACGCAACTGCCGCCTCGCGACGTTGGCTCTCGTTCATACCCGAGAATAGATCAGGCATGGTCGTGCCTGGTTTCACATCGTGCGGGTTTGCGATGAAGTTGACCATCCACTCTGGTTTGACGCGTGTTCCCACATTATCCAAGCGAGGAGCCTGTTTAACGGACACTGACTCGGTCACAGCGTCGGACGCCTGATGGCACGCCAAACAATTTAGTTCACCCGCCAGCAAGCGTCCCCCCTCCTGAGCGTTCTGTCCACTCGAATGAAAACGCTCAAACGATGAAATGATGGGACGACGAGCTTCTGCCGCTAAATCACGAGGCAGAACCCAGATATTCCTAAACCGAACAGGGTTACCGTGATCCTGCAGGTAGATTGGACCTTTGTCAGGACCTTCACGCACGGGTGCAGCGGTGGTCGATTTTGGCAATTCAACCTCTTGGTGGACTACCACCCCATTTAAACGCACCGTTAATCTGGCATTCTCAATCTTCTTCCCTTCATCATCAAATTTTGCGGCGGTAAAATCCACGTCATACGTCTGCCAGACCAACGGCGGAAAGCACATGTTCAAATCAGGGTCGCGGATTGAATAAATGCCCCCGGCTTCATTGTTCTTTCCCTCAAGACCAAATGAGTCCAGAATCTGAGTTTCATACCTTCCCTGATGGTAAAGCCCACTGTTACCTCGTCCCTGGCCGCGAGCCTCTGGCATGTAAGGTAAACGGAACTCAAGATGCATGGAGTAATCTTGGAAAGTACCCAGACTCGTGCACCCCTGCATTAACAGGCCATCCTCAGTGATTTTGGCGCCAGGCTTCCAATGCTGCTGAATCGATTGCGGTGTGCCATCAAAAAGAACGACCGCATCGGCGGGTGGTTTTGCACCAAGTGTTGAGCTGCGGCGATCCACTTTTTCAAATTGATCGATCAATGACTCCAAGCCATCCGTGTCAACTTCAAATTGTTGTTTATCTTTTCTGTTCCATCCCGCTCCGGGTAAACCACCGGTATAGACAACAACACTAAAGTCTCCATCGCCAAGAGCTATCGCCTGCAAACCGCGAGTGGCATCTCGGTATTCACCCTGCAAGACAAAATCAGGGTCAGCTTTCGCTGCTTCCGGTGTAGTGAAAACCTCAGCTCCTGTGGAGCCGATCAAAACGACACCGATGAATAAGATCAAAGTGGCAAAACGATTCATGGTCGAAGAAATAAGTAGAGTGATCGAATTTACTTGAGAACGCAAAAGATAACGGCTGCGGAGTTCAGACGCAAAAAGGATTTCGAAAAACCAGTGCTGCGGCCTCACAAAGTCTGCCCACAGGGGGATTGATGGATGAGGTTTTTTAATCATGCGTGGCAGAGCTTTCGAGTGTTTTTCACAGGTTCGCTCGGAAAAAAGAGTCCATTTGATCCACCATTTGGTCAATCCATGGCAAGCGATTCCAGCATCCATGCTTTCCATCTGCGAACACGCGAACGCCAGTGCTGATCCCTAGTTTTTCCAGTTTTTTCCGAGAGGGTTCGTTACGAGCCGGCAGGTCAAATTCTCCAACCAAAAAAAGAATTGGACACGTATCACTGTTGATCTGCTCGTAGGCATCAGCCTGTCTGTACAAAGCAGGAGCATCATCCACAGTGTCTCGCAACCATCGATTAGCATTGGACTGTTCTGGGTTGTTACGCGATTTCTCGGCGACGGAGCCACTCATCATTTGCATCGGTCCAGCCATAACGATAGCAGCTTGCAATCTTGACGAAGGCACCTGATCATCCACGTCTCCAATCAAGAAGGGATTGTCAGCCCCAGAAGCCATTAAACCAACAAGATGTCCCCCGGCCGAACCGCCTACCGCTCCAATCTTTTCTGGATCAACTCCCAGGCGATCTGCATTCGCCCGTAAATAACGAACCGCCGCCAAGCAATCGTTGATCGCTGCGGGAAACGGTGCCTCATCTGCGAGTCGATACTCAACGGATGCAACCACGTATCCCCTTTGGGCGAGGCGAATCGACAGGGGTTGGAATTTGGTTTTATCGCCAGAGTGCCAACCGCCGCCATGAACAACGACCAAGGCTGGTCTCGCACGGTGTGCAGGATCAGGCGTTGGCGAAAAAAAATCCGCCAACAACTTTCGATGCCCCACCTTGGATACAACGACGTTCCACTCCGCCTGAATTGAATCGGGAACCACGCTACTCGGTGTCCCGACTGATTGGTTTGGATTGGCACGCAGAGGAGGATTCAATTTCAAGCTGGCTGGTCGAGCCGAACACCCGCTTACTCGCATGCGCTGCATGTAGAGTCCGTCAATGCAAGTGATATAAAGCGAGCGCATGTCCGGGTCACCAAAAGTGCAATTGATTGGTTTACTTGGACAACTAATTTTTTCTATCAATTCACCCAACGGATTCCATATCCATATAGCGTCTGGTCCAGCACAATAGAGATTCCCGGCGCGATCCACGGTCATTCCATCCGCGCCCCGATCAGGGCCCTCCGTCATTCTGGCAAGCAAACGACCATTAGTTGTTTGCCCAGAAGTTGAAATGTCGTACGCCCAAATCTCTTTGGGGATGAATGATGCAACATAAAGTGTTCGACCGTCGGGTGACAAAGCGATTCCATTGGGTGTCTCGATCCCTTTGACCGCAACACGGACATCGCCCTTGCTCCCAACATAAATGACCTCACCTCTCGCGGTCATTGTGACATAAGCTCCACCCTCCGAATCGATCACAAGGTCATTTGGTCGAAATGGCTTCTCACCAGAACCAGCATCGACATCAGTGTCTTCAAACTTTTTGAGTGATCGCTTGTGGATTCCTTCAACGCATGCGAAAGCTTTCTCACCATTGTCACAAAGGTACACACGTCCATGGTTATAGAAGGTTGCGCTGACTCGTCCGCTGTTCTCAACAAGAACTTTCCATTGACCAGATCGTGGCTGGTATCGATAGATTCGATCTCCCTTGACGTCCGCTACAACAAGTCCGTTACCGTCCCAACATGGACCATCTGCAAATTCAAAATCAGATCGAACTAATGTCAGCGAATTCGCCTCGTCGACGACGAAATCATCAGCAGCGAAAATCACACTGAAACTCGATCCTGAAAAACACACACAGACAA
>CAXQOB010000180.1:0-21844 GCA_964225475.1 Candidatus Nitrosopumilus sp.
CGCGAATTGCTACTGGAAATGCCCGAGGCACCCTACCAATTCAAACTGACCCGAGGCCCCGAAGATCGACGGATTTCGGGAACCGGTGCTCTGGAACGCTCCAGCGTGGATTCCCACCACGTCGAACTTCCTCGAATGGCAAACCTGCTAAACGAGGGCTGGATCAGCGGGGATTGTGCTACCCCCGCATCCGACGCAAGCCTACCACTTAGGATGGCATCAGAGGATTGCCACCTGGCAGCCTCGATTGGCCATCTACCGGCAAAGCCCATTGCGGGTCGTAGCAAAGAGGACACGATTCAGTTTCATCCCAGTTGGGCGCGCCACGATGTTCGCGTTCAAGACGGTCTCGCCTTTTATGGATTGGATAATCCGCAGTCGCCCACTGCGTCGGATCAATTACCCATCCAGCGAATGCTGGCGGTTGATTCAATTGAGAGTGCAAAGATCGCAATTGAAAACCCATTCGCATGGGAGCTACCCGTCTGGCTTGCCAGCGGTCGAATCGACGGCATTTTCCTCATGGGTGATTGGCTGCGATTGGATCGGCAAATCAAAGCGCCTCTTAACGGTCGACCGGCGGTGGGTCCTTCTACCGGGGACGCAAGATCACTCGGTCGATGGGCTGAGAAAATCTACTGGAATCTCCTCGAGGCGGGTTTCCGTCTGCCACCGCTATCCGGCACCGGTGACCAATGTGGCAAAACCCCCGTCGGCTACAACCGGCTTTACGTTGCTTCAGCAGACCAATCAGAAACGAGTGATCACCCACTACATGTGCGGGCACCAGAGTCGCAAGAAGCTTGGTGGGAGGCGTGCTGGACAGGAAAAAGCGTCGTTACCAACGGGCCTCTACTCAGGCCAAAGCTGGCGGGCCGGATTCCCGGGCATGTCTTCTCCGGTACCGCAGGAGAGAAACTTGTAATCCAACCAGAACTCAACTTATCAGTTCGTGATCCAGTGGATTACCTCGAAGTCATCCACAATGGCAAGGTTCACTACAGCGCCCGACTTGATGAGTTTGCCAAGGCAGGCGGAGTCATCCCCGCAATTGAAACTGAAGAGAGCGGTTGGGTGATCATCCGCGTCGCGACACTCCATGAGGACCATTTTCGGGCGGCGATCTCGGCACCGTGGTACATCGAGTTCGATTCACAACCGAGGATAACGGAAGAGAGCATCCGTTTCTTTCAAACTTGGCAAACCGAATATGAAACCAGGTTAAAGAAGCTCGGTGCGGTCGCAATACAAAAACATGCTCCATTCGTCATCGCATCACGAGAATTCTGGAGCGAACGTTTTGATCAAGCCACCTCAGTTCGCTAGGTTTCATCGAGGACCAGAATCTCCCTCGCCTATTTCCTCGATGGCTGAATGACCAGTTGGTTGTCGATTTCCCGAATACCTGGTTCAAGCCTCAGAAGTAGCTCGCTCATCCGACGCTGACGTGGTGATGAAACCACCCCGGTAAGAACTCCCTTACCGCCTTGCACCTGGACTTTAACGGATCGAAACTCGGGGCGAGCAAGTCTTTGGAAGCGGTCTCCCACCTGCTGTTGAACGACGCTGTTTTGTGGCCGGCTCACTTCGATGGCAGCACGAAGTCGAGTTCGAATGATCGGCTTGCTATTTTGATTCTGCCCACCAATACCCCCAAAAAGACCTTGGAGTCCACCGAGCCCACCGAAGGCTCCGCCAAATCCACCGAAGCTACTCAGACCGCCGCCTCCAGCAGTGGACGAGGAACCTGCATCACTAAATCCGCTGCCAGTTTCACCTGTGGATCCGACCGTGTCACCTCGGTCGACGCGTGAAAATGCAGCGTCCGCGTCCAGACTGGTTCCGGAGGTGGGTTCCCCTATTCCGCTAGTTGCCCCAATTGAGCTTCCCGTATTTCCGGTGCTGGTACCAGTTCCGCCGGTTGTTTGAGCGATGGTCAGTTCAGCGGTAAAGACAAAGGCGAAAATCATGGCTGATGCAGGGACAGCGACGATTCGGAATAGAAGACTTGATCTCACTTCAACGAGCCTTATTAGTCAGGGAATCAGAACCAACGCCGCGGTCTTAATACCGACCGTCACGGCAATAACCCCAGTCGCGGCGACAAAGTTTCGCGCATTAGCGGGCTCTTTTATTATCAGCGAATCTGGTAGTGTTTATTGAGCAATCGTGGGATGCACGTGTTTTTTTCCGCGATGATCGCAAATTCCCGGCAGAAATTTGATTTTATCGGGATAAATAACCAAATACCGATGCATCGAAAACGCCGGAAAGCGGCGTTTTGACTCAATCTCCCAACCAATGGCACCCGCGGAATAATTTGATGAACAGCAAGAATCCAATCGTCGGGCAAAGTTGGGCGATCATGCGGATGTCACTAGTATGGCTAACTCTAACGACAATTAGCGTCGGAGTCTCAGCTCAGGACAAGGAAGCACCGGGGGCGCCCCGACTTCTTCCTCAAGACACTCTTGCGTACATCCGACTCGATGATGCCGAACAATTCCGAAAGGATTTCGGCTCATCATCGGTAGGGCAGATGATGAATGACCCAGCATTGAAACCTCTCTCCAATGAGGTTTACCAGATGCTCGCCGAGGTCTTCCAAACGGTTGGTAATGTGCTCGAGGTTTCACTCGACGAATTGCTTGCAATCCCGCAGGGGCAAGTTGCCGCCGCTCTTATGCCGGGCAATCTGTCTGAATACCAAGAGGAACTTGCCGCCGATGAGGAAGACGATGAATCGCCCGAGGCGATTCGCCGCCGAATTGCGAGGAAACGACGTGAGCAAAACTCGCTAGCCGGCCTCGTCATGATCGATGCTGCCAAAAACGTGGATACGTTGATGGGCTTGATGGACAAAATGGAGGCGAGAATCACAACGCAGGGCTACATCAAACGCTCCACCAAGATGGATGGAACCGAGATGATCAAACTGCTTCCGCCAAGACCCGGTCGCCCCGAGATCGAGTACTTTGAGAAAGACGGAACGATGGTCATGGGCTTCGGGCATGATACAGCCGCGAAGGTTTTGGAACACTGGAATGACAAAAGTGATGAAGAAACGCTGGCTGATCGAAGCGATTTTGTATCGATCATGTCACGATGTGTGGGTGCAGAGTCCACGCGACCTCAAACGACTTTCTTTATTGACCCTCACCGCATCACGGAGCGTCTCGTTAAGCAGACCCCTGCCGCCGCCCTTGTCTGGCCAATTATCGAACAACTCGGTCTGCCGAAACTACGTGGTATCGGCGGAAGTACTTTCTCCGGTGGGGAAATCTTCGAAGCGATTTCTCACATGCATATCCTCATCGATCCACCACGCGACGGTGTGCTTGGTGTCCTCCGACCAGAGGTTGTGGAATCGACTCCACCCAAGTGGATCCCCGCAGACGCGGCCTCTTACAACTCCATCAAATGGGATTTTGAAACGAGTTACAAGAATCTAGACAAAGTAATTAGCCAATTCCAAGGCGAAGACTCGATGGCTCGATTTGTTGAACAGCCAATCAAGCAACAGTTTGGAATCTCATTCAAAGAAGACTTACTGGATAACATTACCGGTAGATTGGTTCTCTGTGGTTGGATAGAGCCTACCACACGGCTCAACAGTCAAACCAACGCGATCGCAATCGAAATCAAGGACGGCTTAAAAGCTAAAAACCTGATTGCAAAGTTCAGAGAAAACCAGCCCAATGCTCTCGAGGTTGAAACTATCGGAGGCACCGTGGTTTATTTTGCTCGGACCGGTCGTCAAGGCGACTCCTCCGACGATAACCGCCCCGCTAATTTACGCAGACCAGAACCAGGCATGATGATCCTCGGGGATTGGTTTATTTTCAGTGATAGCCGTCAGATGCTGACACGCGTCACTCAAGCCAACGCCGGATCCATTCCACGACTGATCAATGTGCCGGAATTTGAACTCGTTACAAGCGAACTCGGTGGCAAGTTGGATGGCGAAAAACCATTCTTACTCTCGTTCTTGCGTGGATCAGCCTACATGAAACAGGTGTACGATCTCGCTAAATCCAATGACACAAGGGGAATGCTTCGACAGGCGTCTGCCAACGCCCCCTTTGTCGGCCAAATTGTGGACATGCTAGACCGTAATCAGCTGCCGGATTTTAAGGAATTCGAAAAGTACTTTGCTCCCTCTGGGACCTTCGCATACGACGAACCTTCCGGGATCCACTTCGGAAGCTTCACTCTCCGCGCAGATGACTGAAGATGGGATTTCAACGCAATGATCCGACAGGGAGCATCGCTCGTCGATCATCGCTCCATCAAAAAAGAAACCTGCCAAGATCCATGCGTCGGCAGCTAAGCAATCGCGATGTGTCGACGGGGAAGTACTTAATCGCTACCGGATCACTCATGTTCGAAAAGAATGCAGATAGGATTTGGAGCGTTGATACAACTCCGGTTGTAGGTTAGCCGGCCATCGCTGGCCCCCACCTCAAAGCTCGCCACGGTGCTGGAATCTTGTCCCGCTGCAATCAACCATTTAGCACTGGGGTCCAAATTGAAGTTTCTGGGCGTGGCTCCCCGAACATGCTCACGTTCGATCACGGAAAGATTTCCGTTGCTGGGATCTACCTCATAGACGGTGATCGTATCGTGTCCCCGATTTGCCGAATAAACGTACTTCCCAGCGGGATGAACACGAATCTCCGAGGCGCTTTTAAACTTTTCTCTCGCAAGCTCTATCTCGGGTACCGCTGGAATCGTCTGCTTCGCAACCATGGAGCCTGATTCTGCATCGTAGTCAAAGACCGTGACGCTCAAGGCTAGTTCATTGAGGACATAGACCCACTTCCCATTCGGATGAAATTTCATATGTCGTGGCCCACCGCCCGGTGGCACAGAGGCAACCCCGTGCGAAACAAGCGTGCCTCGCTTTTGGTCCACTTTGTAGATCACTACCTGATCAAGACCGAGATCAGGAACAAATGCAAATTGCTGATCGGGTGAAAACCCGACCCAGTGTGCGTGGGGCGTTTCTTGTCGGCCTGCAACCACGCCGCTCCCGCCCTCGTGTTTAATTAAACCGGTCTGTTCGATAATTGCACCCTCTGAATTCAATCGATAACTGGCGACCGAACCACCGCCGTACTGCGCAGTCAATAGCATCGTGCCCGCTTGATTGACAGCAACGTGAGCCGCACCCCCATCACCAATCGGTAATGCCTTTTCGAACTGCAGTGTTTTCCCGGCTGCCTTGTTTTCAATACGGTAAGCGATAACCGAAGGAACTTGCTCGAGTGTTCCAACGGCATAGAGTCTTTGACCACTGGGGTGCATCGCCAAGAAACCAGGGCCTGACACCTCTGCAGCCAACGTTGCTTCGCTCAACTTCCCGTTGCTCTGGTTCAAGCGACAGTGATAGATACCGCGACTGACTTTCGAGCGTCCAGTGCCAATCCAAACATCAATTGACTGCGCCAGAAGCGAATCAGATCCCATTAACAACACTCCGAGTGTAAAAGTGAAAATCGCCCGATTTACCTCTACTGACACAGGCGAAAAAAAATGAGCTCGACGCATGATGCAATTCCACAATCGGTTGACTTATCTACATGTGATTGAATTCACTCATGGAAACGAGCGAACCGCCCGTGCCAAAAGCGAACCACCTGTGCACAAAGGGGATTTGGGGGCGAGGAGCCCATGATACCAGTCATCGATCCTGATCGCGCCGACGGAGGTACAAAAAAAATCCCGCTTGCCGGGACCAAGGTAATCTCGACAAGCGGGGCTGTTTGCTCGCTATCTAAAGATGGCGAGTGGGGTGGCTGTGCCGAAGCATCAGCCCGCCGACAGTGCTACGGGTTACCACCCCGTTGGCTAGTACAGCTAATTTCCACTTGCTCACCTCCTTTCAAATAGGTTCGGCGGCTTCTCATCCGGTTGCCAACCAGAATGGATAGGAAGCCACACAGAAACAGTCCGTCGCGATGCGTCATCACGACACGACCCTAAAATTATCTCGCAAGCTGCATCAGCCGGCAAGAGAAATTTTTCAGGGACGCTCTTGTAGTGACGTCCCGGAGCACCAAAAGGTTCAGCCCCAGAGGAAAAATAATTTCAAAGTCAACAACCGACTCGCCCGAGCAGACCAAGCGAGGTGCTCGGTTAGGTGACGATTGCCCCCTTTAACACAAATCATTGATCCTGAACTCTACTTTGGGTGAATTTGATACATAGAATCACCACGTCACCGATCAAGTGACCGCATCGGGAGAACAGGGTCATCATTCGGCTCCCAGACCCGCAACTCCACCTCATCAATCGTTACCTCACCAGCGCCGAGCAATTCAAACATGACCTGGATTTCGCAATCTCGCTCTGCCTGCCGGTAGAGTCGGACCGGTGTCCAGGCAGGACGGTTTTTCAACAAGACGCCCAGCTCCTGTCCACAAATGGTGTCGTAAACCAGTACGCCTTGATGGGCACCCCCAAAACCGATTGTCTTCACCCATGCATCAATACGCACCGCCGTGCCAGCCTTGACACGGACAGAAGGACTCTTGATCTGCAGAACGGTGCCCTCATAGCCACCCAAAAGTGGATCGTCCCGAAGCGAAACCACACTCGCTCTCAGCGCCCCCGGTCCCGAAACCGTTCCCAATGAAGTTCGCTCCACTTTACTCTCCGCTCGATCCGTTAACCTCTTTCCCACGGACCAGCGACCATCACCAAAAAACTCAAGTTCATCCATTGTCCCCGTGGTTAATCGGTTACGACCCCAACCCTGATCGCCCATCAAAGGTCGCCAGAACACTTGCAATTCTCCAGCACCTAGTACAACCGGTGGACTGCTTGTCGGGTTGGGCCAATCAGGCATTAACAACTCCGATAGCTGCCAATCACTTCGAAGTATCCAAGCATCCGCTCTGCGTGCCATTCGAATCGACGACCCCATATCACCGCTGCGAAACATAGGCTCCGCCTCCAGCATCGTTCGCTTCGCAACCTCAACCAAGTTGGAGATCTTCTGCTCGGGAACGCGATTCATGGAACTAGCAGCAACCCAACTACTCTGGGATCGAACGAGTGCGTCGTTGACGAGTTGCCAGCGATCCAAGGTTGCTTGTCTAGAAAACCGCCCTGCTGATGCAGCGGCCTGCCCACCAACCTCTGGATTACTGCTACAGATCAGTACCTCAACAAGATCCGGTGACACAATCTCAAGTTTTGGTCCCGTGGACGTCATCATCGGCGTTAAACGCTCGGCAGAGAAGTGAGTCAATCTCCAGAATGTTTTTGCCGCGTCAGCAGGCGTCAACTGCAACTCAATCGCTCCTCCATCTCCCGCAAGTACCTCCGTACCCCGAGAAGCGGTGGAAGTGAGAATCAGCAAATCGGAACCATCATTCGACAGCCTGGAACAAAGGTAACTTCCGTTTTGCAAGGTGGGCGGTGATGCCGTAGTGGCTGTGGAAATCCATGGAGCAATCATTGCGATCATTCGATTGATATAGCTCAGCGACATTGAGCGTTGCACATCCATGGGTTGACCTGACGCCAGAGAGCGTGTCGAGCGGAAAATAATCGCGGACGGCGCCGACTCCAGAGAACGCATGACCTGCAACCACATCGAATGCCAATGAAAGCTCTGAGGGCGTGGGATACTGATCGCGTCAGCAATCGCATCGTTCTGTCGCAAAAGTGCCTCCCCGGGCATACTTAGCACCGCCAGAGCATGTTCAACACGATCACCCAACTGGCCACCAACCTTACTCACCGCATCGATCTCATCGTATGCATTGAGGGCTCGTTCCCGAGGTGGCATATCTTGAAGCACGCCATCCAACAGCGAGGCATAAGCACGCCAAGATTCTTGAGGCGACCCCAAGATGGGGCGTTGCCACCGAACCGGCAGGCTTCGCAACTTTCTGATGGTCGCTTCGGTCTGATCCAACATTGAATCATCGAGAACCTGCGACGTCACGAGATACCAACCTGCTATCGGCTCCAAAAGTGACTCGATTTGAGCGTCGAGAGTTGCAGGGGGCGCAGTGTAGATCAACATCCGGTTTTGTATCGCCTCACGAAGCAATTCAGAATCCGGAAACTGATTGGTTAGAATTCCGTCAAAACCCAACGACCTTACCCACGCCAATGGTTCGCCATTGTGTTGAAGAACTCGGGTAACAGTGCCGCTTGGGAACGCGAAAACCTCACCAGCCTCGCTGGTCGGTGTATTTCTTCCATTCGACGAGCCAGAGGAAATACCTTCAACCGATTCATCTTTCATCCCTCCGCGGCTGCCGAGATTGCTCAATGAATTGCCACTCAGGACAGGGTCTCCGACGGGAATCATCCCCTCAACGCGAAGTTCGTCGATTCGGATCGCGGTGGGTCCCGGTCCGGAATAAGCGTTGACAACAATGGCATCCACATACGGATCAGAAAGATCAACTTGCAATCCATATTCGCTTCGCAAGGCGACGTGTTTCAGGCGAAGTGGCTTTTCGATCAGGCCGATTCCAAGCGATGCAAACTCGCCCGGGGATTGATAAGAGGCTCCGTAAACCGTAACCGCAACCGATTTTTTCGTAGTAGGGTCTCGAAGGTACGGGTAACGAACCCGAAAACCAATGCTGGCCCCTGGCTTCGCGCTCATCACCTTCACCGTCGCCGTCAGATCGTCCAGCGGTAGGACTGGCTCAATCGGATAAATGAATTGCGCCTCACTTCCATTACCAGCCACAAAGTTAATCGATTCACACGCGCCACCCTCAACGCCCCCCTCGACTAGATTCCGTTGTTGGGTGACTCTGGCTTGACAGTCAGATCGACTCAACGACCAACGAGGCGGATGGGTATCCAGAGCGTCATAAAGCTGTCCGTGTGCATGTGTCGTAAAACCCGCACACGCTACTGCCAGTAACCATCCAGTAATACGCAAGGCTTGCCACACCGGCGCATGTGTCGCGTGACCGGAATTACTCATGTTCTCTTTCCGTATGTTTGTTTGACCAACTCCACCTTCAGCGGAACAATCCAGACATCGGCAATCAAGCGGACCAAGGAGATGGCTCACCAAACGAGCCATCCAGTTGTCGCTTCGGTGGGTCTCTGAGTCCCTTCTGGAAACAGAACCCACTGACCCTAACCCGCTTGGTGCCAGCGCTTCGATAATCACGATGCAAAACCTCATCATTCGTAGCGTTTCCAACGCACGTTCACCGAGAACACCCACCATCACCTAAACCTATGGGATAGCATGATTTAAGGGCGGAGGCCAAGGCGAATGCATGTTGCATCCATGCAACATGTGAAAAAACGTATCGCCTTACCCATCAAAGCCCTAAACCCAATACCCCAAATGACTTGCGGCTATCAATCGGACCCATACACAACGATCCGGCACCACAAATGCAATGGATGGCATGCTGTTACAACCCTTTCAACTGAACTAATCGAGCTTTCTGGCATGCCCAACACGATCGGAACATTCAACAAAATTGACGAGAGCCCCGCCGAGCTACAAGAACTCGCGGTTGCGTTGCAGGATTTACCCCCCGAGATGCTTGAGCAGGTCGCGCCCGCGATGCAAAAGGTCATCAACTGTAGCATTCGTCGACGCCGGATCTTGACGATGGTACAAGAGGCTCTCGCACAGCTTCGGCTCGACATGAAATACCTGATCTTTGATCTGGAAGCGACCCGTCGTGAACGTGACGAGTACCGTGAGCAGCTGGAGCAGGACTAGGGTTAGCCGGCTACCCCAGTTAACGTCTACCGCGCCGCGAGTAAGCGAGACGGGGGTCGTGTAATGAAAGTGCTCCGACGCTCCAATCCACTGAAATCGAAACTCCTTGCCGAGCTGTTACCGTAGTGAAACTAACTACGGCAATGCAATCGAGCGAAATCTGATGTCAGCTGGATCCACACAGAGTGACTTTCATAGCGTGGCTCCCCACGGAGCGCGGTATTGGCAATTGAAAGAGCTTATGAGTCAGGTACCCCGAAAAATCAAGACAGCGCTGTTGATGCTCGGAGCAATCGTTTCGGGCCTGTTTCTTTTTCTGGAGGATTGGCAACGCGACCTCACCACCAACCATGCGAGGCTCGAAGACTCGGCAGCGAATCCGCTGCTTCGCCCAATGCAACTCCCACTAACCACCGAGGCAACCGCAAGCCGGGTTCGTCGCTGGATAAAAGCGGCCAAGTTGTGGGACCTTCAGTCTGAATCAAAGAGTGATTTGCGAATGGTTTTTCATCTGACGCGAACCACACGATTCATGCGGTTCACGGATGATGTAACCGTCGAAGTAATCCCGACGGAATCGGGGGTGACGATTCTTGCTGAGAGTCGCTCCCGAGTCGGTGTTGGTGATCTTGGGCAAAACCCTCGTAACCTACTCGAACTCACGAGCGGACTGGCGGAACAGACCACGAATTAGCGACTCGTTTCTCGTTGCTCCGGACTCGAACGAAACTGTCACGCCCGAGTGCCATCAAAACCTCAGGCCATCGTCACACAAACAAACACGCTTCCGGTTACCAAACGCCGCTTTCACCGATCTCATTGCCCTCAATTTCGTAGCCCACAAACCAAGGTCGATCTGGTAGGAGAGAAGCTGTGGGCAGATGACTGTGGCGAGATCAAGAAAACACCTTCGAGCTTGCTTGCGATTGTTCGCAGTTCGACCGTGATAAATCTTTTCTGGCGACCCAAAACAACGCACTGACTGTGGCTTCGACCCCTCCCTTCTTATTACGTAACTCTAGCGAATAAGGATCCCACCGGTTGCTACCATCGGATTAACCACAACGCCGATTCGGAAGACTTAACACGAGGAAAAAAGTGGCCAAAGCCTGGGCAACACTTGCGGCGATCGCATCACAGGGGGAACATACCGCAGTGGTTCACTGTAGTCACATCGGAATGAAACGAGCCTATTAGTACCGAACGAGCGTGAAAGAAAACACGATGAGTAAGCCAACCGACGTAACCGTTACGGGTATCGAATCATTTTTTCTACCCGTCGAAATGCGGATGCCATTGAAGTTCGGTGCCGAATCGGTCTCCTCTGTTAATTGCCTTCGCGTTGCAGTCGAGGTTCAAGGGCGTGATGGCAACAAGGCGGTGGGTTGGGGCGAAACTCCACTCTCCGTCACATGGGCATGGCCAAGCGTTACACTCAGTTACGCTGAACGCTATGCCGCAATGGTGAAATTTTGCGGACAACTCGCCGAGGCATGGGCCAAGAAGACCTCCACTGGGCATCCACTCGAAATTGGATACCAGTTTCAGACGCAGTTACTTCCGCAGGAACTCAACCGCTTTAACACGGACCAGGCGGGAGAGAAAATGCCGCTCCTCGCCGCACTCATCGCTGCAAGTGCGTTTGACATTGCATGTCACGACGCCTTCGGGGTCCTACATGAAATCGACATTTATAAAACCTACACGTCCGAATACCTGACGCACGATCTCTCTGAATTTCTCTCGCCGCAAGATGAAGACGTCTGCTTCAAAGGACGGTATCCAGGTGATTACCTTGACCCAAATCCACCCACCACCCTACCGGTATGGCACTTAGTTGGTGGCCTTGATCCGATCGAACAGTCCGACTGTAGCGGTAGCGAACCGAACGATGGCTACCCGATCACCCTTCGTGATTGGATCACCTCGGACGGACTCAAATGTCTGAAAATAAAACTACGTGGCAATGACACGAAATGGGATTACGATCGAATCGAGCGAATTGGCGACCTTTCCATCGAGCTGGAAGTTGAACATTTATCGGTCGACTTTAATTGCACGGTTACCGACCCGGATTACGTGAATGAGATCCTAGATAAACTCAAACTCCAGCGTCCTTTGATCTTTGAAAGAATCCTCTACGTTGAACAACCTTTTCCCTACGATCTCGAGACAAATCAAATTGATGTGCGATCAGTATCGCAACGCAAACCGCTCTTCTTGGATGAGAGTGCTCACGATTGGGAATTTGTCGCCCTTGGTCGCTCCCTCGGGTGGAGCGGTGTCGCGTTAAAAACGTGCAAGACACAATCAGGAGCGTTACTAAGTTTATGCTGGGCGAAAGAACACAATATGCCCCTGATGGTCCAAGACCTTACCAACCCGATGCTCGCGCAGATTCCACACGTGCGTCTAGCGTCTCACGCGGGGACCATCATGGGTGTCGAGTCGAATGGCATGCAGTTTTACCCCGATGCCTCGCTCCCTGAGTCACAGGTTCATCCCGGCATCTACCGACGTCGGGCGGGCAAACTAGACCTTTCCAGTCTGTCTGGCAGTGGTTTCGGCTATCGACTCGGTGAAATCTCACGAAGTCTACCTGAAGGCGAGCGAGTCACTCGAAACGGCTAGTGTTCGGGCCCTTGTCACCAGAAGGAAATCGGTTCCTGTGAATTCGGAATCTTATGACGTACTGCAGGAAAGCCGGTTTAACCCAGAAGAATTCCAGGTCTTGATACCGACGATTGCTATTACCTCGTACGCTCGAGAAGACCGTACTCAGTCACTCGGAGATGATGGAAGGAGTGAATCCAATGCATCTTGAATGCAGAGGTCGTGCCTCGTTCGTTCCAAGAAATAACTGACACGAGTAAAACCCGACCGGAGTAATAACGAAAGCGCCTCTTCGAACCCATCTGCCACACGATGTGGCACATGTGCGTCCGAACCAAGAGTGATTGGAATACCTCGCTTGGCAATTTCCTCCAACATGCTGGGCATCGGATTCATTTCAGAAATCGTTTTGTTCACACCAGAAGTGTTCAATTCCATCGCAACACCTGTTTCTGCGATTCGGTCCAACGTTCGACAGATATCGGGAAGGATACGAATAGGGTCCCACTCGGTTGACGTGAAGTTCTTGATTAGGTCAGGGTGAGAGATTGAGTCAAACATTCCTGTTTCTGCGGTCTTAGCGAGCAGAGCAAAGTACGTGCGTTGCACCTCAAATAAATCATCCTGCCAATACCTTTCCCGCCACTCCGCAATCTGTGGGTGTACCGACCCCAACACATAATGAAACTCTGCTGACTGGAGTTGCCTTTCAAGATACCCCTCCATTCCCTCGAAATAATCTGCCTCCAGTCCCAATCGCACGTCAACACGATCAGCAAAAGCCTCTCGCGTTCTCTGTACGATCGCGAGGTAATCGACAAATTGTTCCTCAGCCATGCGAACCCCAGCGGAGAACCCGTTCGGCATTGGGTTGTGGCAGGTAACCAACAAACCTTTCAACCCACGCTGCTCGGCCACCATCGCATACTCATCCGGCCAACCTTCCGCGTGCTTACACAACGGGGTATGCGAATGAGTTTCATACATGATTGCCCGCGACATTCGACGGTTCCTTGTCTAATTGTGTTAACTGCCTAGACCTGCTGGACTGTAAAAAACAAACGGTTTCAAAAGCGATCAGCTTCCCTGATGAGAAAAGCCTAGCCTGATACGACGGTCAAAACGGAAGGTTTCCGACCGATCGATACTACACGTTGAATAACAAAACCCTTCAATCTCCAAAGATCATCTAAACTACATCGATTCGTGCATTCTTGAAACCGGCTTAGCCATGACCAACGAGGTTGCAGGTGAACTTCCAACAAGAGAACGGCCAAAAAAACCCTCGGCGTCTCCCATCGCTTTTCTAGGAAACAGCAATGTTATACTTCCCGGGCATCTTAAAACTTTGTTCTTCATCCAACACTTGACAGCTTGATGCACTCATCCGCTTTACGAGCTCGTCGTGTCGTGAACAAAATAGATGCTTCGCCCCCTACATCTGCCCTTTACCCACAACTGCTACTGGTTCCTCTAACGAACCAACTGAATCCACCACCCATCAACCAACGTCCTTGGAACTCTCCGCTCAATCTCCAAAGAATGATTTCGGTCGTCCCACAAGACGCATTCCTGGGCAGCCTCGGTTACCCTTACGACCAAGAACCAGAAACGGTACTAACATGCACCATGATCAATCCGTCTCTACCAATCGAGAATCAAACTCCCCAACAAGAAAAAGGATACCGTTGCTGGTCGCGTCGATCATTACGTTGACGTTCGTCGGCTCTGCCAACGCACAGGTAAAAACCGCAAATGATTCCAAGCCGAACATCCTATTCATCGCGATTGACGACTTAGCCTGCACACTTGGCTGCTACGGAGATTTGGTTGCGAAAACCCCGAACATCGACCGATTGGCCGCGTCAGGTGTTACCTTCCAACATGCATACAATCAACTGCCGCTATGTAACCCAACGCGAGCTTCGTTAATGACTGGTCTTCGCCCAGATCAGATTAAGGTCTACGACCTCGATCGCCATTTTCGTGACGAGGTTCCAGATGTGATCACGATCCCACAAGCTTTCCAGGGGGCTGGCTATGAAGCGGTTCGCATTGGAAAAATCTATCACTACAACGTGCCAGCATCCATTGGTACCGATGGCTTCGATGACGCTCCCTCGTGGACCCTGACGATCAACCCCAAAGGCCGCGATAAAACCGACGAATCGTTAATCACAAATGCAGAGCCTCACCGACCGGTGAGTGCTGCATTGAGCTGGCTTGCTGCAGAGGGTGCTGACGAAGAGCAGACCGATGGCATGATTGCAACCGAAGCAATCAAGCAATTAAGAACGCCTCGCAAATCCCCCCTTTTTCTAGGCGTGGGCTTCTTTCGGCCTCACACCCCCTACGTTGCTCCACGAAAGTACTTCCGGCAATACCCGCTGACAAATCTCCGTTTGCCCTACTCCCCAAGTGACGATCGAAATGACATTCCACCCGCCGCATTTGCACACAACTGCCCAATTCCAAACTACAACCTACCCGAACCCGTTCTCTTGAAAGCCACGCAAGCGTATTACGCCTGTGTCTCATTCATCGATGCACAAATCGGCAGACTGCTGGATGCCTTGGAAGAGACTGGCCAGGACGCGAATACCATTGTGGTAGTCTGGAGCGACCATGGATATCATCTCGGCGAACACGATGGGATATGGCAGAAACGAACCCTTTTCGAACAAAGCGCTAAAGCCCCGTTGATCATCCGAGCACCAGCAATCGAATCCCGTGGAACGGACTGCAATCGCGTGGTTGAGTTTGTTGATCTCTATCCAACCCTGACACATCTTGCTGGAATTGAAACTCCCCATCATCTTGCTGGGCGGAACCTCACTCCGCTTTTAGAGGATCCACGTTCGGAGTGGGACGAATTTGCCATTACGCAAATCCTACGCCCGGCTGATTCCCGATTAGAGCGTCCTGTGATGGGCTGTAGCATTCGGACAGCTCGCTATCGTTTCACAGAATGGGCGCAAGGCAAGCAAGGCGTCGAGCTATACGACCATCACGCTGATCCAGGTGAATTCAACAACCTCGCGATCGAGCCAACTCCTGACATCGCAAGAATCATTGAACCGCTTCGACGACGATTAAGGAAATATGCGAGCGGAGAAACACCGGACACACCGTTTAATCCGTCGCGTCTCTAGGAAGTCAATGAAGCAATCAGCCAATCCCTCTGCAACTACTGCAAAATCGAACGTAGCCAACCAATCTCACTCGCAATATCCTCGGCCAAGCCACGCTGCCTCATTGATTCAGGGAGAACCGTCCAAGCATAAGTCTCAATCTCTAGGTGCCCTGTAAATTCAACCCCGTCTTTCGAAGACTGAAGGTATTCCAAACACTCAAGCACATCCGCCTGAGTGGTTTGAAGATGTTCGAAACGTTCAAGAAAGATTGGCACATGAAAATGCACCACCCATTTGCTTTGATCGTCGATGGCGACCTCCCCGGATGAAACCTTCCGAAGTAGCTCTGGGAGATCTTCAGAAAGTTGGAACGTCCCGGTGTTAGACATTGTACCGGTCTGATGCAGATATCGATCCTCGCCAAACTTTGTCAACTGAGAGATGGCATCCTGCATATTGGGTTTCTCCAACTGGTCCCACTGAACCATCACTGCAGAACTGACCTGTACCTTGCCGATCGCAATACCCGACACCGCCAACCGCGACAGAACCTCCGATTGCGATTCCATCATCACAGCCGAATGACAGATATCGTGACAGACGGTGAGGTACCTTCGGTGACGTGTCTCTGGAAGCTCCGCCTCAAACCAATTAATCACATCCTCCGTTGTATCTAACTGACAGCCTGGCTCAGGCTCAATCGCTACAACGACCCGCCTACCGGTTTTGGACTCCAACTGGTGAAGATGATCCGCAAGTGACCGAAGATTTCTGCCACAAGACGCCAAGGCGGAGGCACTGCCGACCTCCGTCGGCCAACCCAATGGCAGCGTGCTGATTGAACCCATCTGTTCGATGGGTTCGTTGCTTAACAGTTCAGTCAGGATATCCGCCAACTGACAAGTGTAGTGCAAACGCGCCTCATCCTCCCACGTCGGAAGGTAGACACGGTGCTTCACAACGTCCTCATGGAAGTTGTCAAAAGGAAACCCGTTAATGGTGAACGCGTTCAAGCGACGTTCTTGAAGAAAACGGGCAAAGCCCGCCGCATCGGATGACAGCTGTGTTGCGGCTTTCGCTGGAATCCAAAGTCCCACACCGAGCCGCGTAGCATCGCCGGCATCTCTCACAGCAACTGCAAATTGGTCGAGATTCGCCTTGATGGAATCGAGGTCAATACCAGCGTGGACGTTCGTGCAGTAGCCAATTTGCATCGTGTTGACCATTAATCCGTACTATTACTAACCCAGGAACCCATCCAATACTCACCCAGAAACCTATCTAAACCGCCCACTGATCGGTGGGTCGGCAGGCTCATGAACGCAGTGTTACGGTGTAATCACTGCAAACGATAACGCAATCTCAGACCGGGTATCACAAATGGTTCTTTTGGCGAATTTGATCACATATCCTCAAAGCGGGATCCCTGCGGCGACCACCCCATGGCCGAAAATGCGGGGTATTCAGGAAAACCTCCGCGTCAACCAATACGGGTCCTTGGCCGCTTCACTATCATATCCCGTGACAGATAAAGATGCGACCAACGAGATGTGCCGCTGCCGCCAAACAAGAGAACTCGTTCAAAAAGCGACGCAGAACACACATTTCACCGGCCCCCGGCTGTTAACCGTTGGTCCGTCGTCAGCGAGACGGTTGGCTGGAAGCACGATTCAACGATTTGAATCTGATTCCCAAATCGGACCGCCATGATTAATCTTAGCGTCGAACAGGTTGAGTGGGGTCAATATGTAACAGTGTGTATACCGACGCAGCACTCCAGACCAAGTGACATTTAACTTGATGACCTCGGAAGCCATGAGAACGCAATTCAACGTGCAAAGTTCGATCCTTTCCATTTTGACCTTTTCACTCGCTATCGCCCTCACTGTCAAAAGTGAAGCTCAACCACTGCCCAACGGAAAACATGTCGACTCGCAAGGTGATCGTTTTTACCAGATTGATCAATGGCTACCGACACCAAACGACCAACGCACCGCTTCGGGAGCCCCGGGTCCTGAATACTGGCAGCAGCGTGCAGACTACAAGATTTCGATAGCCCTCGATGACATCAATCAGAGGCTCTCAGGCGTTGCGCAGATTGACTACCACAATGAATCGCCTCACATCCTGAACTATATTTGGGTGCAACTCGACCAAAATAGGTTCATGCCCGATGCGACCTCAGCAACGGCCGCGACCGCTCCTTCGCTGGCTCCAAGAGTGACGTTTGACCGGTTACGTTCGATATTTGCAAGGCTGACATTCGATGGCGGCTATAAAATCAGCGCGGTCAAAGACCAACAGGGTAATCCACTTGATCACACCATCGTTGAAACGATGATGCGAATCGATCTCCCAGAACCTATGATGCCGGGTGCGTCGCTCAGATTCTCAATTGACTATGCGTACAACATCATTGATTCCAATCTGATCTCGGGACGATCCGGGCACGAACTGTTCGAGAAGGATGGGAATTACATTTATGAAATTGCTCAATGGTTCCCACGCGTCGCCTCTTACACCGATTACACAGGGTGGCAGAACAAACAATTCCACGGCAGGGGCGAATTCACACTTGAGCTCGGTGACTATGAAGTGAATATCACCGTGCCCGAAGACATGGTGGTGGCGTCCACCGGTGAACTGACGAATGCCGAGGAGGTACTCAAACCCGAATGGCAACAACGCCTCGCGGCGGCCAAGAACGCTACCGAGCCTGTGTTTATCGTGACGCCCGAGGAAGCAAAAGCGAATGAATCGGCGTCGAACAAGGAAGCATCGGAGAATAACGGCGAAAAGGCGCCCGGCACAAAAACTTGGCGTTTCGTTGCTAAAAATGTTCGTGATTTCGCATTTGCGGCAAGTCGTAAATTCATTTGGGACGCAATGGGAGTCAAAGTCGGAGACCGAACGGTCATGGCAATGTCATACTACCCCAATGAAGGCGAACCTTTGTGGAGTCAGTATTCGACCGAATCAATCGCACACACCCTCGAAGTCTACGGCAGATACTCCTTCGACTATCCCTACCCCGTTGCAATCAGTGTCAACGGCCCCGTTTACGGGATGGAATACCCCATGATCTGCTTCAACGGACCTCGTCCAGAAGAAGATGGCACGTACAGCAAAACGACAAAGTACGCGCTTATCTCAGTGATCATTCATGAGGTTGGCCACAATTATTTCCCAATGATCGTCAACAGCGATGAGCGACAATGGACCTGGATGGATGAGGGGCTGAACAGTTTCCTTCAGTTCCTTTGTGAGCAAGAGTGGGAAGCAGACTATCCGTCAAGACGCGGCGACCCCGAAAAGATCGTGCCATACATGCGTGGTGGCTATCAGCGACCGATCATGACGGGCAGTGAAGAGATTCTTCAGTTTGGCCCCAACGCGTACTCAAAGCCTGCAACCGCTCTAAACATCCTTCGCGAAACCATTCTTGGTCGAGAACTATTCGATTTCGCGTTCAAAGAGTATTCGAACCGCTGGAGGTTTAAACGACCGACTCCATCCGACTTTTTCCGCACGATGGAAGATGCATCTGGCGTCGACCTCGACGGGTTCTGGCGTGGTTGGTTCTACAGCACGGACCACGTCGATATCGGAATTGAAGACGTCAAACTCTACATCGTCGATCAAGGAGATCCCGACGAGGCCGCAGAACGTAAGCGAAAAGAGCGTGAGGAGGAGGAACCCACACTTTCTACCCACTTGAACCAAGAACTCCCTAAGAGAATCGACTGGCAGCCAGGCCTAAAAGATTTCTACAACAGCCCGGATTATGACGAGTTTGCCGTCGAGGAATCGGCGCGAAAAGCTTATCAGAAAATGCTTGATGAATTGGATGATACGCAGCGGTCGTTGCTGCAACGCACCACGAACTTCTATTCGGTCAAATTTCGTAACCATGGTGGCATCGTCATGCCAATCATTGTGCGACTGCACTACGCGGACAGCACCAATGAAATCGTTCGCATCCCAGTACAAATCTGGAGATCCAACGGTGACGAAGTCTCCAAGTTATTTGTTTCTGAGAAAGAAGTGGTCCGAATAGAACTCGATCCGTATCGAGAAACGGCAGACACCGAGTCATCCAATAATCATTGGCCGCCGAAGTTAATCCCAAGCCGATTCAAGCTTTACAAAAGCAAGTCCTCAGACAACGAAATGCGTAAAGCCAAACGAAAGAAAGAAGCGGAGGAAAAGAAAGCTGCCGAGGAGCAGAAAAAAGCCGCTCAGGAGGCAGATCAAGCGAACGCAAGCGAGCCGAACGCGAAGGGCACCGACCCAGCGTCTAGCGAAGACACACCCTCCTCAAAGAGCAGCGATGTGGGATCGGCCGAAAAAAAATTGCCAGTGAGCGACCAAGGGGAATAAGAACAAGAGAGCCCACTGAACTTTCTGCCGTTTTGATGCCGCCAAATCCTGATTCTCCCTGCTGATATTTCAACACTGGAATTCCTGATGCTTCTGCTGACGTTACTACTCTTTCATCCCGTCCATGAGACCATCGCGGAAGTTGAATGGAATGAAAAAACGGGCCGTGTCGAGGTATCGATACGTCTGGATGCAATTGATGATCAATGGATCCAGAAGAACATGAAACGCTCCTCTGCAAAGCGGACGGGGCCACAACCCAAACGTATCCAAAGGATCGAGGGTGAATCCGCATCGCCACCGTTAAAACCTTCGTCAGATTACCTTGACGGTAAAAAGGCGAACTGGCGTCTCGAGTACGCGCGTTCTCGTTTCAGAATGCCCGGGGTCGTTGTAGACAACGACGTTTCTCCACCGGTTGCGTCTGACAGGCTTCCCAGTAACCCACTTGCTCAGCGAGAGGGGATGACTCACCGATACCACTGGCTAGGAATTGAAGAGGAACGAGGTCATGTTTGGTGGTTTTTTGAGATTGAAACTCCAGATCGAAAGCGTCCTGTGTGGCTGGAGAACCGTATGCTGTTTGACAAAGAGGCGAATCAGGCAAATCGCGTGATCGTACTCGGTACGACCCCAAGCCGAACGCTGCTACACACAGCGAAATCACCCCGCCAGCCTCTTTTCCCTGAAATCGATGATGCCAAATCCAAATGACCAGCCTACCGCTGAAGTGATTTCCATCGGTGACGAAATGACCAGTGGTGCGCGGCTCGACACGAATAGCCAATGGTTGAGTCGACGACTGGGCGAATTAGGGGTGAACGTCGTTTTCCATTCCACCGTAGGTGACACTCTCGCACATAATGTTGATGTATTTCGGTCAGCATCACAAAGAGCAGATATTGTCATCACAACCGGCGGGCTCGGGCCGACCCGAGACGACCTCACACGCGAGGTGCTTGCCGAACTGATTCAACAACCTCTCGAACTTCAGCAAGATGCTTTAGATCACATCCATGCGCTTTTCCAAAAACGGAAACGTGCGATGCCGGAACGCAATCGCGTTCAGGCAATGTTCCCCAAAGGCAGTCAGTCGATCCACAACCCCGAAGGATCTGCGCCGGGAATCGACGTAAAAGTTGCTCGGCAGGCAAAACGCCATTCCCGTATTTTTGCGTTACCAGGTGTACCCGCAGAGATGAAGCGGATGTTTGATGAGACCGTGGTTACTCGCATCCTCGAGGAAAACGCTGACAAATCCCACATCAAACATTCTGTCATGAAATTCTTTGGCACAGGTGAGAGCGACATGGAACAACGCCTGGGTGAGATGATCTCACGTGATCGTCAACCGCGCGTCGGGATCACTGTCAGTAAGGCAACGATTTCGCTCAGAATCACCGCGACCGCTAACTCACCGGACGAGTGCGAAAGACTCATACAAGAGACGCGAGCCGAAATTCTTAATCGTGTCCCCGAACTTTATTTTGGTGATGGAGAGGGCTTCGAGCAGCAGCACGCAATTGTTGAGACACTTCTTAACCGCCAAGAATCTCTTGCAGTGATTGAACTTGGCCATGCCGCGCCACTTGCAGACTGGTTTGCCGGTATTCATGACGCTCCCTGTTATCGAGGCGGATGCTCGGTAACGAATCAGAAACAACTCCGGAGCCTCATCGGAAAGGAAATCTCAAAGGAAGCCGAAGAGACAAATCAACCGTTCGACACGCATGGCGATACCAACAACCCTGCGCACATGCAGCAAACCCTGCTTCCGTTGATGAACGAGACTGCCAGGCGGTTTAATGCAGATTGGCTACTCTTAGTCGATGCATACCCATCCCTTCACACGGACCACGCTGGACCGCTTCCTGCTCAGGAGGTCTCTTTCTGGATCACCAGACCCGATGGTTCAATCATTCACGAGCATCAGTCGATGGGTGGACATCCCGAGGTGATTCATCCAAGGATTGCAAAAGCGGCAATGCAATTC
>CAXQOB010000181.1:0-18551 GCA_964225475.1 Candidatus Nitrosopumilus sp.
CACCATTGTCCCCCAAAAAAAATCATGCGAAAAGCAAGTCATTGGATCATCGCTTTGACGCCTGTGTTGCTCCTTTTTGTTTCGACCGCAAGCAGCTTGCTCTCGAACACCCTGAATGCCCAAGAGCCACTGCTTAAGCCCAACGACCGGGTCGCAGTTCTCGGGGGAACGCTGGTGGAACGCATGCAAAGTTCCGGTGCCCTGGAACTCGAACTACAGACTCGCCGGCCCGAATGGAAATTGAAAATCCGAAACCTCGGATGGTCAGGTGATGACGTTCATGGCCTCGCGAGAAAGGTTTTTGATAACCCAGAAGCTGGTTTCAAGCGAATGATACGCGATGTGGAGACAGCTGATCCCACCGTTGTGCTTATCGCGTATGGATTTGCTGAAGCAAGCGATGGAGCTGCAGCAGTAGACCGGTTTGAAGCCGGTTTGAATCGACTCCTTGATCAAATGAATCAACAAAAACGTCGCATTATCTTACTTAGCCCCTTCGCCATGCCAGGGATACGGACTCCCGGTTACGATCAATCGATGAGTCGATGTCAGCAAATTGTAGCCAGCGTTGGTGCGGCGAGAAAAATACCCGTACTCGTTTCGAATTGGGTACCTCAAGCGAGCGATGTGACCGAGGATGGACTCCACCCGAGTCCAGCGGGATTTAAGAGTCTGGCGCAGCCCCTTGCCAAACAACTCGTCGGTGGATCCACCAAGCCGAAGGCAAGTCAGTCGCTACAAGCTCAGATCGTGAGCAAGAACCAACTCTTCTTTCATCGATACCGCCCGCAGAATGAGACGTATCTCTTTTTGTTTCGGAAACACGAGCAAGGTAACAACGCCTCTGAAATCCCAGAATTTGATCCACTCATTGACGCAGCAGATCAGCAAATCTGGGCAGCCGCCAAATAGTTTTCCTGCAAACCCTCGACGGAGTGCATCAGTAGACCCCTGCGGCGTGACTCTGTAGAGCTGGCCGGTGCCAAGAGCGTCCCAATCAAGCACCTGCTCCGCCAGAGCCAAGAACTGCTTCAAATGGCGGGGTCTCCAGCCAGGACTGCTTTGACAGCCCCCCCCATTCAGAAGGGGTGTATTCTTGGCCAATGGTGACAGACCCCCGTGATTGCGGGTGGATGGACCGAGTGCCAGCGGCACGCCGATCCTTGCTAGATCAGGTGTTCTCACGTTTTTGCGGTAAAAACCATCTTCTGCTCCCATTTCATCATCTTGCCAGATCGGGTCCAGCGACTTAGTCTCTTCCGTTTGCGCGAACGGCCCAAGGGCCACAAATCGTTGAATGTTTTGGAGTGAATGGTGTCTGGAACCTGTGTAATTGGACTGCAGTGGGGCGACGAAGCTAAAGGCAAACTGGTCGATCTCTTAGCGCCGCAATTCGACTTGGTTGTTCGCTATCAAGGCGGAGCCAATGCGGGGCATACCGTGGTCGCCGGCGATGAGACCTACAAGCTCCACCATATTCCGAGCGGAATTTTGCATCCGCAGGTGCAAAATTTCATTACACCAGGTGTTGTGATCAACCCCTCCACCATGTTGGACGAAATTGATGGGTTAGCCAAACGCGGAATCCACTGCAAAGAAAACATGCGGGTCAGCGAACGGGCGCACCTCGTGATGCCCTGGCATATTGCAGAAGACAAAATCATCAATAGCACCGCTGTTCGCGGTGAATCCATTGGCACGACCAATCGGGGAATCGGTCCATGCTACCGCGACAAGGTCGGTCGAACCCATGCGATCCGCATGGCAGATCTGATGCAAGAATCTCGTGACGAGAGAATCGGAACGGTTGCAGAGCAAAAAGTTCAACTCCTCGCAAAAATGGGCGCGCCACAAGAGGACCTTGATTCCATCTCTCCGGAAAGTGTGATCGCCCTAGCATCCAACTGGGCTGAACGCTTGAGCAGCATGATCGGGGACACCACCGAAACCTTACTTTCAGCTTGTGAAGCGGATAAGCGAATCCTCTTCGAGGGCGCGCAAGGAGCACTACTGGACATTGATCATGGAACCTTTCCCTTTGTTACAAGTAGCAATAGCAGCGGTGTTGGAGTTTGCGCCGGAGCGGGAGTACCACCGAGGTGGATCAGTCAAGTTCTCGGTGTTTGCAAAGCGTACAGCACACGAGTGGGAGGCGGTCCGTTTCCGACAGAGTTAGAGAACTCGACCGGAGAAAAAATTCGTCAATTGGGTAACGAATTTGGCACAACCACCGGTCGGCCAAGACGCTGTGGTTGGTTTGATGCAGTAGCGTTGAAATACACTGCAAGGCTAAGCGGAGTAACCAGGCTCGCATTAATGATGATGGATGTACTGGCTCACTTCGAGGAACTTAAAGTCTGCGTTGCTTACGAACTTGATGGCAAAAGACTCGAGACATTCCCAGCACACGCGGATCAACTAAGACGCTGCACCCCAATCTACGAAACCATTCCAGGTTGGAACCAGCCCGTCGACGACGTTCGCCAAGTCAGCGATTTCCCGAGTGGAGCGTTGGACTATGTAAAAAGGATTGAGGAGTTAGTTGGAATTCCGGTCGGCGTTCTGTCGGTAGGCCCTGACCGAGCACAAACCATTTTCACTGAAGCTGCCGATGCTCTTGATCTAAAACCACTCTCTTAACCATGTCGCAGACGGGTCCCAACGACCAGATCGATCAACTGATCAATGATGCGAAAGCTGGCGAAATCCCCCGCCACATCGCAATCATTATGGATGGCAATGGTCGCTGGGCACAAAATCGTGACCTACCTCGCATTGAAGGTCATCGACGGGGCGTCAATACGGTTCGGATGGTCAGTGAAGTCTCAACCGAATTTGCAGTCGATACCGTCACCCTCTACTGCCTGTCGAGTGAGAACTGGAAGCGACCACAAGAAGAACTCGACTTTCTTATGCACCTTCTCGAGCAATACTTGGTTGAGGAACGCAAGTTGATCATGGAACAGGGATTGCGTCTGCAAGTCATCGGGCGACGCGATCGACTACCGAAGAATGTTTTGGATCAGATGGATCAGACCATCGAAATGTCGGCGAACAATCAGGGCACGCGACTGGTACTCGCAATCGATTACGGTGGTCGCGACGAGATAACATCTGCAGTCAAGACAATTGCCGATCAAGTCAAGTCGGGAAAACTTGACTCACTCGACATCAACGAAGCCTGCGTGAGCGACCATCTTTACACTTCGGACCTACCAGAAGTGGATTTGATGATCCGAACTGGTGGAGACATGCGAATCAGCAACTTCCTGCTCTGGCAACTGAGTTATGCAGAGTTCTGGATCACAGAAAAGTGCTGGCCTGAGTTCACAAAAAGTGATTTCCTCTCGGCGTTAATTGAATTCAGTTCTCGTCAGAGGAGGTTTGGGGGACTCAACGTTAATGACTGATATAGCTAGCTTGAGTAACTTGCCATTTAGCTGAACGATGTGAGTCGCTCGATGATGTGAGTGGCTCGGGCTAACGTTAGAGGAACAGACCAAAGTGTCAAACGCATTGGCCCGATTCAAATCATCGAGAATCGCAGATTTAAATCATCAAGAAGCGCGAGCGGGCTGTCACTCAAAATTTCGAATGCACGATACACTAGAATACGGCTTGCTGGCTATCGACGTCGATGAACGTTGGTGGTGGCTTGAAAAAAACTTCAGCGGAGAACCGTAGTGCTAAAAGATCGATTAAGAACGTCAACGGTGCTGATTGCGATTGTCACCTGTCTTCTCTACCTGGATGGTCAACATTCAATTGTAGAAGCAGAGGGACTATGGCTACTGCCAGTTCTTCTTTTCTTTGCCGCAGGAACGGCTCATGATGCAGCATCAATGCTTGGCAAAAGTGGTCGCCCGGTCCATCTGCGAGCAGCGGTTTTTGGGACGCTCTTAATCACCGGAATGGGTTATGTCCCACACCTGTGGTCCCTTACTGGCAGCAGCTATCCAGTGGATTGTCCGGTTGGTCGGATGGGCTGGTTAGTTCTGGGATCAGCATTTTCTGTATTCATCCTTCTGGGTGTGGAGATGAGCAAGTACGGAACGGACTCAGAAAAAGCGGACAACGATGCGAATTCGGAATCCTCGCACCCAACCCAACCACCATCGTCATCGGGCGCGATTGAGAGAGTATGTAACGGTAGTTTCATTGTCATTTATGCCGGTCTTCCCCTCGCGTTACTTGTCGCCATGCGCGGCTTGGGCACTGGCAATTGGGGTCTGGCTGCGTTACTGACCACCATCGCAGTCACCAAATCAACCGATTCCGGTGCTTACTTCACGGGCAAAGCTATTGGAAAGCACAAACTGATTCCTCGATTAAGTCCGGGTAAAACTTGGGAGGGTTCGATCGGCGGGGTTCTAACTGCGATAGTAGTTGCCTACGCCTGTCTAAGGTGGCTCTTCCCTGCAATCGCCGGAGATTCATTACCACCCTCGGCAGCACCATCGATTCCTTTACTTTCCACACCGCTAATTGGTGCAATTGTGTTGGGAGGATTACTAGCGGTTTCAGGAATGTTAGGTGATCTCGCAGAATCACTTGTTAAACGTGAATGCGGCGCAAAGGACAGTGGCCACCTCCTTCCAGGACTGGGTGGCGTGTGGGATGTCACCGACTCGCTGATCGTCGCTGCGATACCGGCTTACCTCTGCTTTTCTGCAGGGGTCGCGGGCTAATTCGTTGTTGCGAGCATTGAAATTAAACACAACTCGGACGCAATTCCGCGTTTTTCGCCGTTTATTGCGTTTGGTTGCGTTGGATACCGCAATCAAAAAGAATCAGCCACCCCCTCTCCAGAACCGCGTCACCAAGAAAGAAACCGTTCGTTTCTTGAGACTACCCCCTTCCGTTGAGTTACCCCATCCCGAGTACAATGGGCGACCGTCAGGGTGGTGAGTTTTCCCATCGACGATCAATTGATTCTTTGGAGTCCGTGCCGGTACACGAATGACAGAAGCGACGCTTTCGATCGCCAATCAACAAGAGATCCTTGATCTCTTTGGCCCACGCGATCAACATCTTCGACGAATTCGAAGACTTTTTGACGTCAACATTACTCAGCGCGATGGTAGCATCCGAATTGCTGGTGAGGATGAGGGTGTAGAGTCCGCGGCGAGAGCACTCGAAAAACTGCGAAGAATCGCTCGTAAGAATGGTGGCATTAGTCCCGGAGACGTTGATCAAGCGGCATTCGATGAAGGCGCGTCGATCGACAATCCCGAATCGATGCGACAACGTCAACAAGCTCTGGCATCCGGGAACGCCTCGAGCAGTCACCATCGTGAAAAACCGCATCTTGCGGGACAGGGAGAGATCCAGCTGCAGCATGGAGGTCGTCGTGTTAAACCTCGCACACCCGGGCAGACCCGTTACATTGAAGCGATCCGGAAATATGACTTAACCTTTGCAACCGGTCCGGCAGGTTGTGGAAAAACCTATTTAGCCGTAGCGACTGCTGTTGAGAGCTTGCGTGCAGGGGAAGTTCGAAAAATTGTACTGGTGCGCCCAGCGGTAGAAGCGGGCGAGAATTTGGGGTTTCTACCAGGTGACCTGCGGGCAAAGTTGAATCCGTACCTACGCCCCCTGATGGACGCATTGGGCGACATGATCGATTACGATCAGGCCCGACACCTGATGGAGCAGGACACCATCGAAGTCATTCCCCTGGCTTACATGCGTGGAAGAACACTTAACGATGCCTTCATTATTTTGGATGAAGCACAGAACGCGACGATCTCGCAGATGAAAATGTTTCTAACCCGGATGGGTGAACGGAGCAAAATGGTTGTCAGTGGAGACGAAACTCAACAAGACCTGCCCCGCGGAGTTACCAGTGGATTGCGCGACGCACTGAGACGCCTCGGTGAGATCGAGGGAATTGGTGTTGTACGGTTGAAGGCGTCAGATATCGTGCGTCATCGACTGGTTCAGCGAATTGTTGAAGCCTACGAAGATGATCAATAACTCAAAATTATACGATACCCGTCGTAGCAAACCTGAAACTTGCTCGACATCGACACGCTTTTAAGGAGCCGAGTGGATTAATTTGAGGTCATCGAACTCGAAGGCCTATGTTCTAACTTTGCATTGCGTTGCAATGACAGGGACCGATTGATCCAATGCGATGAGCGGATCCAACAAACAAAGAAATCGACCAGAACGCATCAACTCACTCGGCATCCAAAAGCCGAGATTGATTCAGTGGTGGCAGGACAGTGACAAAGCGGATTTTACGATCCGAGTTGCATTGGCGGTGTTCGCTGCATTGACAATTTTGATTGCCTGCAGAACTTGGCAGCCACAATTTGCCTACCGCAGGCAGGACATTCCCACTCACAACCTCGTCACGCGCGTGACGTTTGAAGTGGAAAACAATGAGCAGACCAAGGCTCTTCGCGAACGCAAGCGGAGAGAGCAGGTCGCTTTCTATAGCAACCGCACAAAACCAATTTATGATCTCCAGGCCGCTCTACGCGACCAGCTATTCCTCGTCTTGTCAGTCTCAAGCTTTGAGGAAATGGAAGCGGAAGAAGAGGAAGCTTTTTCTCAATTCAAAACTCGATCTGCCGGAACCTCCGACGAAACTCCGAGCAACCATTTTGAGAAGTTGAAACAGGTCTTCGCAGAGGATGCTCAGCTTGAAGCACTTCAGAACGCCTTGGAAATTGCGTTCCAACCCAATTATCGACTCGGGTTAATCCAGAGTCTTGAACACTCTCCGGAAGTCGGCGCACCTGCGACGATTCGAGTTTATCAGGATGGGAATCCCGATGACTTTGAGTTTGTCGAGGTAAAAAATGCAAGGATTGCTGAAGCAGCTGAAGGAATCGAAAATCGACTGAAAGAGGAGTTCAAAAGTAAATTCCCGACACCGGAAAGCGAAGAAGTCGCCGTGATGATCAGCGATTGGCTTGTGGAACGCTTACCGGAATATGAAACCCTCTCTTACGATGAAAACCGTAGCGAGGAAGCGCAAATTGAAGCTGCTGCTGCCGTCAAACCAGTGATGACGAATTATCGAACCGGCATCGATACCCTCGCAGTCTCTGGCGTTCCCTTAGGAGATGAACAACTGTTCTTACTGACGAGGGAATGGAGCACGCTGATCGACAAAATGACTTTGACGGACAAGGTGGCTCGAGTCGTTGCATATGCAGGGATGATCATTGCGCTCTATCTGCTGTGCGGCTCTTACATCTTCTTTGTCGATAATCGTAGTCTGCTACAGAATCGTTGGAAGCTCGCACAGCTTCTAACGATTATTGTTTCAACAATTGTGCTCGGACACTTTGCGTCAGCCGATCAGTGGCGGGGAGAACTCGTACCACTCGTACTTGCCTCTATCTTGACCAGCGTCGTCTATGGACGCGAACTCGCACTGCTTCTCATGGCAGCGACAAGCGTAAGTCTGACGCTGTTACTCGGTGAAGGGCTGCAGCAGTTGGTCATGATGGCTGCCGCTTTCACCAGCTGCACTCTGTTACTTGGACGGATACGCACTCGAACCCACCTCCTCTACGTTGGTGCTACCTCGGCAATTATTACCATCCTTACGGTCGTCGGCGTGGGCATTGTCACCGGTACGACATTATCCGACGCTGCACCCGACGCCCTGACTTCGGAATATCAAGGGCCACGCTTCGATACCGTTGTGCTAACGTTGTTCCGTGATGCCTTCTGGTCTGGCTTATGCATCTTGGTATCCGCTTCTGCGATGACGGGACTTCTTCCGCTGATAGAAAAAATCTTTGGCGTACAAACCGACCTCAGCCTTCTGGAACTAGGGGATGCGAGCCATCCACTACTGAGACGTTTAGCTCAACGTGCTCCAGGAACGTACAACCATTCCATCAACGTTGCATCCATCGCCGAGGCCGCTGCTGATGAGATTGGAGCAAACGGGTTGTTGGTACGCGTTGGAGCATACTTTCACGACATCGGTAAGATGTTCAAGCCTGAATACTTCGTTGAAAATCAGAGCGAGGGCGTCAACCAGCACGATTCGCTACAACCCGCAATGAGCACGTTGGTCATTATCGCTCACGTGAAGGACGGAGCCGACCTCGCGCGCAGTCATCACTTACCACAACCCATCATCGACTTTATCCTGCAACACCATGGGACAACGCTGGTTGAGTATTTTTATAATGAGGCCTCGCGACGCAGTGAAAAAGATCCTGATGCTGAGGCGGTGAGCGATCAAGATTTTCGATATCCGGGTCCCAAACCTCAAACGCGTGAGGCAGCTGTGATGATGCTCGCTGACGCTGTGGAAAGTGCCAGCCGAACGCTTGTGGATCCAACCCCCGCCAGAATCCAAGGCTTGGTGGACAGCATCGCCGAGAAGAAAATGACCGATGGGCAATTTGATGAATGCGGACTCACGTTCCAGCAACTTGCTACGATTCGGCGAAGTCTCCACAAATCACTTACTGCTATCTACCATGCACGGGTAAAGTACCCGGGACAACAAACCGCCTAAACTCTTCAAAACCCAGTTCAACGTGCCTCCAACTGACATCGTCGTCGATATTCTTTTTGACGCAGAGATCACCTGCCCACTTTCCCGACAAGAGATTCAGGAAAGTGTGACGATGGCAGCATTGCACCGTGGATTTTCAAAAGGGCAAATCGGCGTTCGTGTTACAGACGACGCCAAGATTCATGCGATTAATCGGGATCATCTCAACCACGATTACCCCACCGATGTGATAAGCTTTGATTACGGCTCCTCCGCGCCAAACATCGAAGGCGAACTTGTGGTCAGTGTTGATACCGCTCGCGAAAAAGCAGAGGAATACGCTTGGGATGAGAAATACGAGTTATTGCTTTACATCGTGCATGGGACCCTGCACATTGCCGGAATGGATGACCAGAACTCGAACGCAAGAAACCAGATGAGGCAAGCTGAAGTGAGGGTCCTTGGTGAACTGGGTATCAGCCTCCCAGAGAGGTGTTCGCCGGACGGAGGGATACGATGAATCATCCTGAAATTTGGTGGACGCTTTCGCTCATTGGTTTTTTCTTCAGTAGTATCGGGGGACTCGGCGGTGAATTGCTCGACCGCTTTGCCGGCCGATCATTTGAGGCCTATTGCCGATTTAAAAAAAATCGTGAGCGATTTGGAGTGGTCTTGGATAACCAAGATGCTGCGATTCGAGGAAGCGAGTACCTTCGCATGATGGGAACGGTTTTATTTCTTATCTCCGGAACCGTTGCTATCACCATCAATCAATCTGAACCACCCCTGAATGACTGGTCGTTGGTTGCCTGGGGCGTATGGGCAGTAGCCATGATGATGATGGTACACATTTGGTTACCCGCGGCCGTTACAAGATTCGCTTCAAGGCGAGTTCTCTATCACACATGGCCTTTTTGGCACGCCAATTCAATTTTCATGAGTCCACTTGCGGCTCCCGGTCACTTTATTGAACTCATTACAAGACGTGTGACAGGTACGGTTGAGAGTGAAGATGAGGATGAGGAACAGCTAGAGGATGAGATCCGCACCATCGTAACGGCAGGCACACGCGAGGGTTTTTTTGGTCCCGGTGTGCGGGACATGATTCAAGGTGTGATGACGCTACACGAGGATACAATCGGCCACATCATGACCCCTCGTGGCGATGTCGATGGAATCGATGTTGGCTGGGAATGGCAACAGATAATGGAGACGATCGTTGAATCGGGCCGTACTCGATTCCCCGTCTACGAAAACACACTCGACCGTATTGTCGGGATCCTCTACGTAAAAGACCTCATCCCGTTTTTCGCGAATCAAAGGATCCCCGAGCAGCCTCTGACAGAGCTGATGCGACATGCATGGACCGTTCCAGTGGACCGTGATGTAGAAGCCTTGCTGATGGAGTTCCTTAACAGTCGCAGTCACATGGCAATTGTCCTTGATGAACTTCATCAAATGGTAGGTGTGGTGACCATCGAGGACGCGCTGGAGGAAATCGTTGGTGAAATTGTGGACGAATCAGATGAAGACGAGGAGTTCGGTATCGAACTCCTTGATAACCTGACGGTTCGGGTCGACGGACGAGTGATGATGGACGATCTCAATGAGACTACTGGCTGGAACCTTCCTGAAAGGGAAGACTATGAAACGATTGCGGGCTATGTTCTCTATCACGTCGGCACCATCCCTCAAAGTGGGCAGCGACTTCAAATTGGCGAGTCCGAATTTGAAATTCTTCAAGCAAACCATCAGAAGATCCAATCGATGAAAATCCGCCAATCCAATGACCAGACAGAGATCGCCCCCTGAAGTCAACGATAGGGTAACAACGGGTGCGGAGCGTTAGTCAGATCCAGCGGGAGTCAGGCCGAATCAGTCATCGCAAAGGGCCGCGGCATGTGTGCGTCTTCGAATTTCGATTCGAGCACGCGAGGTCACCCTGTTTCCATTTTACCGAGCTGAGAGACAGGCTCACAAAGGTGCCCATTACCATTCCCGAAAGTTCGACTCTCCTCGATTCTTGGTGCCCAGGACCGTTGATGGGGACAACCCCTAGCCCTGCGAAAATGAAATGCCACCAGTGCCCCCAAAGTTGCGGGGCTACAAACCATCGCAAAACCACGGGTAAAGCAAACAAAAGACTGCTATTTTCGTCAAATACCCAATATTTTGCGGACTTCCTTGAGCCGCAAATCCTTGGTGACTGATTGTCGCTTCTGGACAGCGCAGCTACACTGCTAGCAAAGTTGAACGAGAGTATCGACAAGGTTACCGGCGGAGTGTCTTCCCGCCCCTACATACGATATGAACCTTGCCTCTCCCGAGAGTTCCTGCAGCCACCTTGGAATCGTTGATGACCACCCCTGCCCGCCTTGAAGTCGAACAAGCCGATACCGTTAAAGTCATTTACGGTGATCAGGAACTGTTGCTACCGGTAGTGGAGGGTTCCGAAGGCGAGAGGGGAATTGATATCAGTCAGCTGCGAGGGAAAACGGGTCTTGTAACGCTGGACGAAGGCTATGTGAATACGGGCAGCACCCGAAGCGGCATCACGTACCTCGATGGCGAGAAAGGAATCCTGAGGTACCGCGGCTACCCGATCGAACAGCTTGCAGCTCAATCCGATTTTATTGAAACAGCGTACCTATTGATTCACGGTGAACTCCCGACCGCGAAAGAAGCAGAAGCGTTTCGCACGGGTATTCGCGAACACACCATGATTCACGAAGACATGCGATCGTTCTACAACGGATTTCCTCGCGACGCTCATCCGATGGCGATCCTCAGCAGTGTGGTCGGCGCCCTGTCCACCTTCTACCAAGATGCAATGGATCCGCAGGATGAGGATCAGGTTGCCGTTTCCATTGATCGATTACTGGCGAAACTACCAACCATCGCGGCTTACAGCTACAAGAAATCGATGGGGCAACCTTTCATCTACCCGAACAATGAATTGAACTATTGTGAGAATTTTCTTCACATGATGTTCGCGACACCCGCAAATGAGTACCTCGTCGACCCAGACTTCGCCGAAGCGTTGAACCTGCTGCTCATTGTGCACGCCGATCACGAGCAGAACTGCAGTACATCAACCGTCCGCATGGTGGGTAGCAGTAACGCCAACCTCTTCGCGTCCATTTCGGCAGGCATCGGCGCACTCTGGGGACCACTGCACGGAGGTGCGAATGAAGCTTGCGTAAACATGCTTGACCAGATTGCCTCGGATGGCGGGAACGTCAAGAAGTATGTTGATATGGCAAAAGACAAAGACAACAACTTTCGCCTGATGGGTTTTGGTCACCGCGTCTACAAGAATCGTGACCCACGGGCAACGATCATTCGCTCGAGCTGCGAGAAACTTCTCAATAAACTTCAACTGGATGATCCGCTCTTTGAAGTGGCTCAGCAACTGGAAGAAGTCGCGTTGAAGGACGAGTACTTTATCGAGCGAAAGTTGTATCCCAACGTTGATTTCTACTCGGGTGTGATTTATCGCGCGTTAGGAATACCCGTGCAAATGTTTACCGTGCTGTTTGCAATCGGTCGGCTCCCCGGATGGATCGCACACTGGCGTGAAATGCACGCAAACCCATCGAAAAGAATTAATCGCCCTCGCCAGATTTACACCGGTTACAACGAGCGTGACTTCGTTCCGATCGAGAAGCGTGTCTAGCACCTGCCAGTCAGACTTGACACCCATTGGAAAACAAACTCAGGACCGCCGAATTTTATCGGCGGTTTTTTTTGCTCAGAGATATTAAGCAAGAAGAAGCGGATGGGGTGGGATTCGAACCCACGGTACGCGTAAACGTACGCCAGTTTTCAAGACTGGTGCCTTCGACCACTCGGCCACCCATCCCAGTCATTCAATCGGTTCGTCGACTTGCCAGATGCTTCAGTAATCGCTGACGCAATTTGGATGAATCAGCTCAATCCAATCTGGCGAGCGTTTTTCCGGCGGACCGATGCGAGACTTTACCAAAGGTTTCCCTAAGACGGAACCGACATCCACCGGCAAAAATTTTTTTGCTCCGATCTCGCATGATTGAGAGATATCTCCCGGCGTGAAAGACGGCTTGAGCAATGGTACGGCCCACCATCGGCTCAAAGGTCCGTTTTGCGGCGATAAGCAACGCTGGATCGATTGGATGGGCGGTCCGCTCGAAAGTGAGGCCGAACCGAGCTGCCGGATCCGACAGCATCTCCGGAGCGGTCAATATCCCCTAAATAGACCTGACGAACCTTCGGGTGCTGCTTCACTCGCTCCGGTGACTCATCGATCAAAACCTGACCTTCATAGATCACATAACATCGATCCACAGTCTCAAGAATGTCTCGCGCGGCGTGATCCGTGATCAGAACACTAATCCCGTTGGAGCGAAGCTGCTGAATGACACCTTGGATCGACTGAACTGTCTTAGGATCGATCCCTGCAAATGGCTCGTCCAACATTACAATTTTCGGGTCCGAGACCAGACAACGTGCGATTTCAAGTCGCCTTCGCAGTCCACCGCTCAATTGATCAGCGCGATCCTTTCGCTTGTGATCAATCCCAAATTCTTCAAGCAGCTCATCTGTTCGCCGTTTCCTTGTTGCACGTTCGGCACCCAGTAACTCAAGCAATGATGAAATGTTCTGTTCAACCGTCAACTTTTGAAAAACACTCGGCTCTTGTGGCAAGTAGCCCATGTGGCCATCGCGAGCGCGACGAAACATTGGCCAGTTAGTCACATCCTTGCCCGCTAAAAAAACTCGCCCACGATCGGGTTCGACCATGCCACAGATCATACGAAAACTGGTAGATTTTCCCGCACCATTGGGTCCCAACAATCCGACGATCTCTGAGGGGCCAACGTGAAGATTAACACCATCCACGACGCGTTTGCGCCCGTAGGTTTTCTGCAGGTCGACCGCCTGCATTACAGGCTCAACGGACGATCGAATTCCGCGTGAATCGGTTGCATACATCGTTTGAGAATCCATTCTCATTGAACTCCTGATTTACCGAATGAATCTGAATCGCGGAAAGTTAGGCAGAAAAGTTACCGGTGCATTCCAAGAATGTGGCCAGAAGACAACCACCGCTTCACCTACCAAAAGATCTCGAGGCACGAAGGATTTGTCGGACCATTTCCAAGCCGCCTCGTCGACACGGCGTGGCAATGGGCTTCGAGTCTTCCAACCAGCCCAACAACGTGCATCAAGACTCTCTGGACTATTGTCTCCCATTGGGAAAAACTGACCTTCACCCATTTCAAATGAGACTCGCCGGCGAGTCCCCCAACCCTTGAAGTCGTTCCACGCCTCTGGATCGGCGAATACCTTTTGAAAATCACGGATATTAACGCGTTGCCCCATGGTCGACCAGGATTTTTCCTCGTCGTAATCCAACATCGCTGCGTCGCTGTCGTTGTTGGCAATATAGTACTTATCTCGATTGATTCGAAGTCTCCGAATGGTCGCGCCCCCACCGACAACTGCCACAGCTGCGGGGCTCGCATCCATGGGGTGCTCTAGCGTATAGCGAGGTCGATTCTCATCATCAGATCGATACTGCCGCGAATCAAAGGTCGTCGCCTCGGAGAATTCAATCAAATCACCTTCAACCCATAACAATAACTGATCATCACAATTACTAAAACGAATCTCATATCGCTTGCCGGCTCGGATGGGTGTCTCAGCAATAGGGTTGAAGGTCGGTTGACCTGCATCATTCATAAACGCCTGTGGTTCGCCAGAGTTGATTCCAAGTGTTGCCTGCCCTGACGCCAGGTCGATAAGGCACTGATAAGTCACTCCGGCTTCGATAAGCTCAAGCTTTACTTGTTCACATTCGCTTTTGGTTTCAAGGTCAAGTTCGAAAATCAGGTCTCCTGTCCAATGCAATCCATCACGTCCGATCTGCTGTCCCCCGCTGTCCTGACCTCCCCAACTAGCACGGTACTTAAACTGGGTCGCCGGATTAACACCCGGCTCGTAGTCATTGGTAAAAGTACCCTGCGAGTAGCCACCATTAAGTAACCTTTCCCACCAACGCCCGCGGACCAATGATGGTCGCTGCTCGTAAACAAGCCCGGACCCAACCTGAACATAAGAATCGTACGCGTAGAAATCGGTAATTAGCCGGCTTGAATAGGGATTAACCTCACTTAGAGATTCGCCCTCACTTGCGAGTTCCCACTGCTCGTCACTAGGCCAATGATGGAAGTAGCGAAGCCATTGTGTTTCCTTTGCATCATCAATACTTGCCGTTAGCCCGTTCGCATCACGCTGAACTTGCCAAGAATCACTCGGAGGAGCGGTTACCCCCTTTTGCCAAGGCTGCCAACGACTTGGGTACCCCGAATTGATCAGTGACTCTGACTGGTAGTCGGTGTCGTACACCAGATGACTCATCGAGAGCAGCGTTTCGGGAGGTTTCCTCACAATGTTTTCAGATTCATCACTTCCCGTTGGGCGTACGAACACATCACCATGACGAAGGGTCAATGTTTCATTCGGTAATCCGACCAATCGTTTTATGTAATTTTGCTTCGGATTACCGGGATATTTAAAAACCAACACATCCCAACGATCCGGTTCACCCAGTGCATAGGTAAACTTATTGACCAGAATACGATCGCCATTGAACGTTGCGTGATTGCTATTATTTTTTAGATCCAGCGCATTGACGTAACGACAGTTCGGGCAAACTCCCGCAACGATGACGACATCTGAATGTATTCCATTGCGTTCTCGACTTGCGCCACACTGAAATGAAGTTCCACACTGTTCGCAAGAAATGTCTTTGTGCGCGCCCATCAATGTTGGCGCCATCGAACCCGTTGGGATGACGAAAGCTTCCGCTAAGAACGCTCGAAATAATAACGCCAAGATGAAGGCGACAACAAAAGCCTCCACCGTCTCGCGACCAGCAGCGATGCGAAACGACTCAGCTCGCTTCGCCGCACTTTCCATTGGGTCAACGATAGAATTCGAAGAAGATCGCTTTTTATTTGAATTCGAGGAACTGGATTTCTTACCCATGAAATAAATGGAGCTCGTAGTCTGTTGAAAAAAGCGGGTTCCGATACGGGGTCTAAGGATTGCATCAAGAAGTTTTCATCCATGCTGCGAGCATCGATTTTGAATCCGAATCCTCTTAGCATCGTAGCCGGTTTGAGTTGACTCCGATACTTCGATTCGAGCAACTGGGGACCGAAAACAGTAAAACACCGCGTGGGTGATCGGTTGTGAAATACCGATATTTAACGGGCTACCAGTAAAAACCAGACCACTGCAGCGATTTCAATCATGCCAATTCAATGATCTCCTGAAACAGACGCAAAGCCTCACTTGCTAGCATCCGCTCATCGGGCCGGCAAGACATCGCAAACCCAACCCAGAAAAGTGGAATGCTCTCTCAATCTTGAATCAACTGACCATGCAATCTCATGCCTGAAACCTTACCAGCATTCGCGATTACTTGACTTTCGGGATCGAAGGCAATTCGATTCCATCAACAAGCAACGCGGTGGCCTTTTTTCGCATGGATAACCTCAATCATCCTTCTAGGTGTCCGCAGAGCTCTCCTCAAGTGATTCAGACTCCCGATGCCCAGTAAGTCGTACGATTCCACCTTTCCTGACGCATCTCAAAAAGATTCACCGATTCGTTCCATTGTTCTGGAAAGTGGAACCGCTGAATAATCGTTCTTGAATTGGAACCTCGCCCCACTCTGCCAGCAATGGAAACAACGCAACCCGCAAACCACCATGGGTCGGTTACCACGACTCCAACAACTTCCTCACTAAATGGAAAACATGAAGCAATTGGATCGAGGATCGAATAGAGAATTAAAACCTGAAATCAAAAAGACTTCACACAATTCACTCGATGCTTCGAATCTAGAGGATTCAGCAGAGAATGGAATAAAAAATGAACTGCTACTGGCATTCACGGCAGGGATTGGACCGCTAATCCACTGCCGACTGCTGAATTACTTCACAAATGCTAACTCAGTGCTATCAGCCTCACGGCAAGAACTAATGGAGGTACCGGGCATTGGCTATCAGCTTGCAAATGCAATTCATACAGCACGAGAGCGGGTGCCACTTCAACAAATCCTGAATTGGTGTCGCCGAAACAATTGTGAAATCCTTCACGTTCAATCGCCTCATTACCCCCGATTGCTTCGCGAAATCGATGACGCACCACGTGTCTTATTCGCTCAAGGTCAGATTGACAATGTAAACCAACCCTCGGTGGCAATGGTTGGAACACGTCATCCGACCTTATACGGACGCGAGCAAGCAAAACGATTCTCGCGAGAACTAAGTGAGATGGGTATCAATGTCGTCAGTGGGCTTGCACGTGGAATTGACCAAGTATCCCACCAATCATGCTTGGAAACAGGTGGTTCCACCATTGCAGTGCTCGGCAGTGGACTGGGTCGAGTCTACCCGGCAGAGCATCATTCCATTTCACGAGAGATTATCAAAAGCGGAATAATTCTTAGTGAATACCCACCACTCCAGAGACCTAATCGTTCAACATTTCCCCGCAGAAACCGCATCATTAGTGGGCTTTGTGTCGCCACGTTAGTCGTCGAAGCTCCGAAAAAAAGTGGCGCATTGATCACCGCGAAACTGGCATTGGAACAAAACCGTGAAGTGATGGCGATTCCTGGTCCCATCTCGAATCCGAAATCGGAAGGTTGTCATGATTTAATTCGTGATGGTGCAAAACTGATCAAATGCGTTGGCGATATTTTAGAAGAATTGCCAAGTTCAGTTTTCTCGCTACCTGACTCAAAACAGACTCAACCACATCCCCTACCGACTCAAGGACTTTGCGGGAATCAGAGTATCGCTGCTCGGGTGAAGCTCAATACAACCGAGCGAAAAATCATCGATTCAATTGGACCTGACGGAACGCATGTCGACTCGATCATTCATCGAACGCAGCTTGAGGCGAAGGAGGTCATCGCGACCGTCAACTTGCTGGAACTTCGCGGACTGGTTACCAAATCAAACCATCACAAGATCTATCCTCAATCCGCTCATTAGTTAGATGCCGGAAAAGCAAAGATTGCTGCATCACAACGAACCCAACAATCATCCGGCGACATCATGGTAATACGATTCGGATTCGATTTTCGCACAATGATCAATCCATGTTTTAATTCGATCAACACTGGGCAACGCCCCACCTTTCAATTGTCGTCGGCCAGATGTGCTTTGGGAGAAACGTTGAAGGTCGCGACATAGTAGCGAGGGTGAATCCATGGCCAAGCTTTGAGTATGACGACGATGAACACTAAAAAGGAGCAACGCATCATTAGGCATCATCATCGGTATACTTGAAGCGACACGAATTGCTCGCTGATACCGACGTATTGTTTTGACTGCCCGTTTCTTTGCGGAAAAGTTCCCAGCGATCTCTGCTGCATTTGCGTGCAACAGATCACCTGCAGTCGCAATCCCGAGTTGCTTTAATTGGTTGCATCGCTTCATGGAACAAATCTTCGTTCGATACAACTCCATCCCCAAGACAACCTCAGCGTGACTCCTCGCGTCAGGCACCTTCGCTGCAGTCTTTTCGTGCTTTACCCGGGGCCCAACACTGCAGTGCAAACGGACCATTTTTTCTTGCGATCGAGGCAAGAGAAATGCATGCAAAAAACGGGCGAATCGCTTTGGATGAACCCATTTAAAGATTGTCTTTAGCAAGAAACCGCTCCTGAATCGCCATCAAAAAGAATTTGAAAACCATAGTCACTGATGCACCGAATCGCGAACGTCGGTTCAGCGAACCAGCTGCAAGAACCGACTAGGCAACATCCTGCTGACCACTGGAAATGGAGTCATCGTCGTCCTCATATTCAGCGTCCTCATACTCCGGGTTTTCATCTTCGTACTCAGTGTCCTCATATTCAGCTTCAGCATCTTCGTACTCAGCGTCTTCAAGCTCAGCTTCAGCATCTTCGTACTCAGCCTCTTCAAGCTCGGCTTCAGCATCTTCGTACTCAGCCTCTTCAAGCTCAGCCTCAGCATCTTCGTACTCAGCCTCTTCAAGCTCGGCTTCAGCATCTTCG
>CAXQOB010000182.1:0-11759 GCA_964225475.1 Candidatus Nitrosopumilus sp.
GGTGCTTCGGACGGCTCGCGCCAATTTGCTGACGCCGGCCAACAATGGGCCGCGTGCGTCGTCGTCGAAAACGATTTGCTTTGCCACGACGTGATTCTCCTGTAGATCGTCAATGTATTCACGGTATTGGCACGTGCGAGTCGCTCGACTCGCGTCAATCGCACCGATCCGTGTCGGTATCGGGATTGTTTTCTTGTTCGTTTGGCGGCAAACCCACAGCAAGTACTGCAGCATTCGCCGTTTCGCTGACGTGATGATGGCAGGACCGCCACGTTGATGCCTCATCTGTAGCAACCCGCGTGCCGTTCTTCTTTTTTTTGTTGTAAGTGATTGCGTGGTATGGGTTTGTGGTGTTTTGGGTTGGCTTCCCGACAGGCGAAGCGGTTGCGTTGGTGTCACGATGGCAGTGAGCAACTCGAAGTCGGTGTTAAGGCGGTGGGACCGGTGCATATGAAGCCCCCATTGCGCGCAGGAGGCGCACTTTAGGGTGGTGCCGTGTGGATGGGGACGATCTCTGGGGTGATTGGGCCCTGTTCGCTCGCAGTGTGGCGGATTCATGCGTTGAAAGTGGCGTGGGTTCAAGAAAGCGTCCAGCCCTGTGTCAGGTTGTTTTCGAGCATTCGGCTAGGTGGGACCTCCCGAATCCCCCGTAATTCTTGCGTAATCGGTACTCCTGGACCCAAAGCGACGCAAAGTAGTGACTTTCCTTTGGAGTTTCTCAAGGAATGATTGACCATGAGTGATTGAGAACCTCCATTTGTGGGAGTTTTTCCGTTTATTTCGTTTCCTTTGTTCCCACACCGACGCTGCCCCGTATCGCAGGGCGTTGTTGAGCGGGAGCTTGAAATGGCCAAGCTTCGGGGAGCATCTCCGAAACGGGTTTGATTCAAGCGGAGGGGAGGAAAGTCGTTTCAGACTAGGAAGGCGATAGAATCCGTCTTATTGGGGCTGAGCGAGCGGGTGCGGACTGGCTTTCCGGTCCGTAGCGTCCAAACGCGTCCACCGTGGACACGATTCGGATTTCGATCCACCAGGTTTTTTGATCCCTTACGTTGAGCCGAATCGTTTTTCCCAAAACCTTAACAGCCTCTGGATTTTCAGATGCATTACGTAAAAAGCCTTTTATTGCTGACGCTCTCGCTGGTGTACTCGCTGGACTCCGGTCTTGTCGGCTTGCAATCAGTTTCTGCCGATGAAATGAAGGCATTCAATCGGAACGCTTTCATCTCTCAGGGATCGCGAGCGACTTCTTATGGTCAGCTGGTTTCGCAGACCGACCTTGCGGGACCAAGCAACGGTGTCGGGCAAGCCGAATCAGGTTGGGTTTCTGCAGAGGTCAATCTCAACCCACAGCGATCAAATTCTTCGGGTGCTGCTCAAGCCCAAGAGGTTTCTCCAAATAATCAACTCAATCCATCCGACAATGTGATCGGCTCGAACAGTCAATTGAACGGGGGTGTTTCTGTCCTTGATTCGACTACTCGCGCCACCGTGTCAGATGCGTTGGCAAACGGACTCTCCGGACCATCTCTAAACTCGCCTATTTTGTCGGCTCCCGCTGCGATCGGAGCGATCAATTCTGGTACCACAAACACAGGCTTTTTTCAAAGCATCAATCCTTTTCGCAGTTTAAATGCCACTGCGCAGACCCCAGCGAATCAAGCCTTGAGTGGAAATCGCTTATTTGCATGGCTGCGTAACTTTCCACTGTTTTCATTGAATCAGAGCACGATCTCAACTGAGGCGCCAATCAATGCGTGGCAAGAGAGGTTGCGATCATTCTATCAAGCTCCTTCCGCAGGTTTACAAGATTCGGCTCTTGGAACCGGGGAGCGTCGAGGTTTGTTTAGCGCACTGATGCCAAATTCGAGTGCATCTCAACCCAGTGATACGCAGCTCGATCAAGGTCTTGCCTCGGCCGACTCTTCTCAGGGCAGCAGCAGCACCGCTGCGTCAACCCGACCATTGTTAAATAACCTTTTGGGAGTAACACAACGCTTCACTCAGGGGAACACAAGCCTGACTGGCACCACATCTGGCAACTCTCTGGCGAACCCAACGCAGGCTCCAGGGGCATCGATTTCCGGATACCGAGGTGCAAGTGATTCTCAGGTTCAGGTTTTCAATAGTGGTGCCGCTGAGGCAAATGCAACCGATGCAGGTATCGCACAGCAAGGAAATTCAGTCGCCGCTCAGACGCCTGCATATTCGGCGTTTCAAGCTCCGAAGGAAAACTGTTGGAATCAGTTCTGGGATCGTTGGTTTGGCACCGGCTATCGCACTAGTTCTTATCGCGTTCCCGTGACTTACTATCGACCCGTTGTCACCACTGATCCCACGACGGGGCAGCAGATTGTGGTGCAGCAGCCCTGTACTTCTTACGTTCAGCAAGCACAGCGAACACCCTTTCGGCTGTTTAGGGCAGCGAGACCGAATTTGGGGAATCAATCACCTGCCTCCTTTGATCCCACAGCTTGCCCACCGGGGGCTTTGCCCGCCATGCCAGCAGTAATCTACCCCGGCCTTGGTTATGTCGTGGCTGCGAACCCGACCGCAGGTGCCCTCGGGACGAGTTATGTGATAGCCAACAGTGGGTTGCAGCAAGCGTCACTGCCAATGGGCGTTGCGGTATGGAATGGTGCAGTGGTTCCAGCGAGCGCGGTTTTGGTTGCCCCAACCTCGCTACCAAATCAAGCTGCTTTGAATAACGGTGTGAATGGAAATGCGACGGGTGCAGTTCAAGAGATGAACGCGTCTGAGAATCGTGTTGGGAAACCGCTTACTGCTGCGGATCTCTCGGGAGTCGGCAATCAATCGTCCAAATCAGGAAGTTCTGATTTGACGCCAATGCCCGCACCTCGACTTGATTCCTATCGTTATGCTCCGGCCAGTCCTTCCGATGCCAAGGATTCCGAGAGCACAGGAACTCAGAAAGAAGAGTCGGACGGGAATGGGGCGAGTGACTCCGATGGCAAGTTAGGCCAATGGCGATCGCACCAGAATCCTTTCTCAGCACCTTCATCCGTGGTTGCTCCTCGCCGAGGAACTACCAATGCTCAGTGGCGACTTCAGAATGCCGCAGACTCCACGGCATTTCTCCGTTCGAGATCAAGTGCGGGGTCCAGCCGATTCGGTGCGAGTGCTGAGCGGAATCAAAACGACTCATCCCAGGTCGAAGTCCGTCGGTCTGATTCGAAGACACCGAGTCTCGAAGATCTCCTTCGAAGCGAAAACTTTGTTGGGGCAGAGCCGATTGAGGCACCTCGAGATTTTCAACCCAGTTATCCGAGGGCCAGAGGCTCAAGCGTTAAACTGCCATCGCAAGTCGATGGGGCATTTCAGGAGCAGCTTGCTCAAGAACCTGAGGCTAGCGAATCTGGCAGCGTGAAGGATTTGAGAACCATTTCGGTGACGCTACCTGAGGGTTCTGGGGCAGAAATCTCGACGACATCATCCGACCGATTTATTCGACAACCCGTCTCTGCACGGTAATTTGAATCTTTAACCGTCAGCCTCTGCCGCTCCTTGGCACCATTCAAGGCTGGTGTGTTCACCGCGCCTCTTGAGGTGCTCGCGAGTTGAGGTGTGGATTTTAATGCCACGGTTGTTGCCGGAAAGATGTTTCTCCGGCTCGCCGGCGCTAAACATGCTCCCTTTGGATTGCGGTGCAGGGTTTTCTTGGATGCTTGCTGCCCCGCGACAGGCAGCTCCGGTGACGGGGACCTCTTTGCTGATTCTGTTTTACTGAGGGGGAAAGGTCCGATTGACCGATTGATCCCCGCGTTACAATGCACCATGACCCCCGAACAACGCTGGGCCGATTCATTCGTTGTTGAGCAGCGTTTTATTTTGGCGGACGCTTTAGAAGTTATTGAAGCGCAGGGGGAATTTTTTTTGAACCATCGATTTGAGGTGACGTCATGGATAATGGCAACATTGCCAGCCTTTTTGAGGAGATGGCAGATCTGCTGGAGTTCCGAGGCGAAAATCCATTTCGAGTGAGAGCTTACCGTAACGGCGCAAAAGCCATTCGAGAGCTAGATGAGACAGTCACCGGAATCCTGTCTGATCCTTCGCGCGACCTCGGGGCAATACCTGGCATCGGCAAAACACTGGTTGATAAAACCAAGCAACTGGTGCAGACCGGCTCGCTTCCGCAGCTGGAGAAACTTCGTGATGAGGTACCGGATATTGTGATTTCGATGGCTCGAATACCGGGCCTGGGTGCTAAGAAAGCTGCCTTATTGCACAGCGAGTTGAAGCTGAAAACGCTTGATGATTTACGAAGAGCATGCGAGCAGGATGCGGTAAAAGTTTTGAAGGGCTTTGGTGCCAAAACACAACAAGTCATTTTAGAGGGTTTGGAAATTGCTGAAGCTGCAGCTGAACGCATTTATTGGGCAAAGGGGGAGCAGTTAGCCCAAGCGATCGGGGTACACATGCAGCGATGTGACGCTATCAAGAAAATGGAATGGGCCGGGAGTTTTCGTCGAGGTCGTGAAACCATCGGTGATCTCGACCTCTTGGTTGTCGCGACCGATCGTCAGTCTGTGATGGATCAGTTTGAAGCGTTTCCAGAAAGAACTCAGACCATTCTTCGTGGTGACACAAAAGTTTCGATTCGAGTCGGAAAAGCATTCCAAGTTGATCTTCGCTTGGTTGAAGACTTCGAGTTTGGGGCAGCCTTACAGTACTTCACTGGGTCCCAGGCTCACAATGTCCACCTTCGCCGACTCGCCAAGCATCGCGGGCTGAAGGTAAATGAATATGGAGTCTTTCAAATTGAGGATGAATCGCGAGTTGCAGGTGCTACCGAGGAGGAGGTTTATCAAGCAATCGGATTGCCGTGGATTCCACCGGAGCTCCGAGAGGATCGGCAAGAGTTTGTTGAATTGCAAGCTCACCTACCACGTCTTTTGACGCTTGATCAGCTTCGTGGTGACCTTCACATGCACACCACTGCAACCGATGGTGAGGCGACGATACGTGAAATGGCGGACGCTGCGCTGGCGCGCGGACTGAGCTACATCGCAATCACTGATCACAGCCAACGTGTGTCCATGGCGATGGGGCTTGATGCTGAACGACTCCGAGATCAGTGGAAGCGTATCGATGAGATTCGTCCGGAGTATGAGGGTCGGCTTGCGATTTTGAAGGGTATCGAATGCGATATCTTGGAAAAGGGGGGTATGGATTTACCCGACGACTGCCTCGCAGAGGCGGATTGGGTTCTTGCAAGTATTCACTACGGGCAAAAGCAGAGTCGTGATCAAATCACCGACCGGATACTTGGTGCAATTGAAAATCCGCATGTCGATTGTATCGCTCATCCTACCGGCCGATTATTAAATCGTCGGCGTCCCTATGAGGTTGATATGGAAGCGGTCATGGTAGCGGTCAAGCAGCACCATAAGATGATGGAGTTGAATGCCAATCCGGCAAGGCTTGATCTGAACGATATTCATCTTGCCGCAGCTAAACGAATGCAGATACCCATTGTGATCAGCACGGACGCGCACTCGATCGATGGCCTAGACGTGATGCGGTATGGTGTGTTGCAGGCTCGTCGTGGAGGTCTAGCCGCGGATGATGTTGCCAACACGCTGGAGTGGTCTGAGATGAAGGATCGCTGGATCAGCTGAATCTGTTGATCGGCCAAGTCAACGCGTGTGTGGGCTCCCTTTTGGCCAACCTAATTGCTCTCTAAACTAGGCTTTTGCTTTTGATCCTGCCGATTGAGTCTTGTGCCATCCGAATGCCAGGAAGACTAGCACGGTTCCGATGATCATTAGCGGGATCACATGTGCAGGATCGGTGACATAATGCGAAGCTCCTGGTTCACCGTGCCCTGGATGTGCACCGGCAAAAGGTGCTGCCAAGAGGGCGGCGATACAAGCTGATACTGCGCGGAGAGAGGGTAGAGAACGCACGTTGGTTTTCCGCATAACGGGAGTGAATTATCGGGAGTCGACTAACTTAGCGAAATCGTCATTTTCAGGCGATAGATCTTTGTGAGACCGTGTCTCTCAACGCTCCTGCAGAACCTGGGTTGCTATCAAACGGGGAGGGGTCTCGCTGTCTGCTGATGAGACATTCTGTCCGCTCGTATTCCTGCAACGCGTCGATGATCCTTGGAATGCAACGATTCGAGAGCTGAGTGAGGAGCAAACGACTTACGCCTGCTCGAGCACTTCCATCGCTTTCGCTGAAAAACGACAGTACTGCTTAATCTCTTCGGCCGGTCGTTTCGAATGGGTCTGCAGGCATTGAATCAGGCGAAGTGCCCACTCCCATTCCTCCATCGACAACGCCCGATCGATCTGGCGGCAAAGTACCGGACTGAGCGTACTTATCTGAACGGTGCACTCGCTGAGTCTTTGCGTCAGTTCTTGTCCATGCACGCCAAGGTAGTCAAGCAGTTTTCCAATTGTTTTGGCATGTGGAACAAGCGAAACTTGTGTCGAAATGGCAGAATGGATTGCTTCGATTGCAATTGCAATATCTCGGTTTCGTATCAGGTCCGAGAGGCGTCGATTGGCTTTCTCTGATGGTGTGCGAAGGCGACCCAGTAATTTTGTGGCAGCATGAACCAGACTCGGGTCTTTAGACCGAGTGATTTCCATCGTGTCTGCTTCCACGTCATCAATGGGTTCATTTTGCAGCAGCATTGCTTCGATGGCTGCGAGTTTGAAATCCGGGCAATCCCCCTTGAGCCATCGTGTTAATTGGCTTCGCTGACATTTAGAACTAGGGATTTGATCAGCATCAAACAGTGTTGCGGAAGAATCCTGTGCTTCAAACCATTTGAGTGCCTTCAAGGCTGTCTCTCGAGAGTCTGGTCGAAGTCGCTGATGCCAATTCTTGGGTAGGTTGGGTCTTATTCGCGAGAGGACCGCAAGTGAGTAACCGATTTCTTCGGCGGTGTAGTACCCAGATCGCGACAATGTCCAACCGCTGTAGCCGACTAGTGACCATTGTGAATCGTAAAGCGATGCGTCGCTCGCCAAAAAACCAAATCCAAAGCAGATCGGCAAGAGGTGAGTTGTCAGAGGGGTGAGATCCAAGGGATGCCGAGGTTCAATTCCCTGCCAGTAATGCATCGAATGCTGGGCTGCTAGTTCAATGACTAGCCGAAGGGGGTCAGCCAGAAGTTGATCGCTGATTTGAATTTTTGCGATGTCAACGCTGCCTAGTTTCTTCGCATTTGTTCCCGCTGATTCTGGAGCCTTGTAGGAGGATAACTGCTGAATTGAATCATCCGTGACTACCTCGACTTCAACGGCAGTGGCTGGCTTGGGAAGTCTCGTTTTCACGGCAGCGTTCGCTGACCGGAGTACTTCACTCACGTCTTCCGTGTTCAAGGCAAGTTCATCGAGGTTGCGCACCCAGGTGGCTTGCTGGATTAGTTCCTTGCCAGCAGTTTCGATGGTGCGTCGCAACAGCAATTCGAGATCGACTCGTTGCCGCGCGCTCAATGGCGGGCGATGGTCGCGTCTCCAAAACATTGTTGGTTTCCTTCGTTGAGAAGAGATGTCAATGGATTGTCGGTCTAACAGGTTCCGACTGAACGTCGTCTGACTTGTTATTTTTTACTTGAGGTAAACCGATTTTCGGAACGGAGCTAAGAACCCAATCGTTAATTGTTACCGGTGAAAGACTTCCGGTTGAAGGTGGAACCATCAATTGCAGGGCGATTGACTGATGGTGCGATTGGTTCAATGATCCGCTGATCGAGTCTTGATTCTGGCCTGTCTTAAGGAATATTCCGAGTCCCTTTCAGGTAAATTGGATGCCATTGAACCACTCTTTTTCAAAATAGAGATTCAAAACGATGCGTTGAGGGTCCTTTTGGGGTTTGAGCTCTTTCCCAGTATACTTCCGGGGCAGCACCGAATGCAGTTATCCTAGCGGGACCGACAGAGTCGATGATGCATCGTAGGTGGAAGGTTTGAAATCTGCTGTTGGTAATCGTGGATCAGCAGTTGTGACGTTGCTATTCGCTTGGTTACAGGATCGAGCGGTAGGGTCTGGGAGTTACTCAAAGGGACACTGCTCATTTTGTGGTGGTCAGTTGATCTTTGAATTGTTGAGAATCTAAAAAGTCTGGAATTGTTCTGATGAAATCTGACGTCTTCCGCGGGTGCATTCCTGCTTTGATGACACCGTGTCTCGCTGACCATTCTCCCAATTTTGATGCTTTGGTCTCGAAGGGAAAGCAACTGCAGGAAGCGGGGATGACCGGAGTCGTCTATTGTGGCTCGATGGGGGATTGGCCGCTATTGACTGATTCACAGAGGAAAGAAGGCGTTGAGCAGTTAGTGAATGCTGGCGTGCGTGTGGTCGTAGGCACAGGTGCTCAGAATTCTCGCATCGCATGCGATCATGCATCACACGCACAGAGCGTAGGTGCGGACGGCCTGATGGTGATCCCACGTGTTCTCTCTCGAGGTACATCGCCTTCTGCACAATACGATCATTTTTCGGCGATCCTTTCGGCAGCACCAGACCTTCCTGCAGTGATCTATAACAGCCCTTACTATGGTTTTGAGACCAAAGCGGATCTGTTTTTTAAGTTGCGTCAGGAGCACAATAATCTCGTCGGTTTTAAGGAGTTCGGGGGAGCGGCATCGTTGAGCTACGCGGCGGAGCATATTACCAACGCCAGCGATGATCTGCTTTTAATGGCTGGCGTTGACACTCAGGTCTATCATGGATTTGTTCACTGTGGTGCCGTGGGTGCGATTACCGGTATCGGGAATTGTTTGCCTGAGCAGGTATTGAAATTGGTTGAGCTTTGTCAGTTGGCAGCAAATGGAGATTCAAAGGCAAGGCGACTGGCTCGCGAACTGGATTAAGCTTTGATTGTTTTATCGACCTACGACGAGGGGCCAGATTTAGTCCTGTTTTACAAGTACTTGCTCGTTCTTTTAGGTGATGATCAGTACACCCACCATTTCATCGCGACCGATCGATTGAGCGACAGCCAGCGTTGTTTTGTGGAGCAACAATTGAAGCTGTTCATGACATGGTGGGGGCAGTGGGATGGCAAGTCTTATCCATCGAAGTGATTCAGGGTCAGGTTGGGGGATTGAGCAAGATCGTGGCTTTTTGCAGAGCCATTTACAGGCTCATCGGGCTGATCAAGGTTTGATTGCGATACTCTCAGTGTCGTCAGGAGAATGCTTGTTTTCAAAGCGGTCTCGGTTGCACCGTTCTTCGGTGTGCTTTTGATTCCCTTCGCGTTTTTGGGAAACCATCTCGATGCTACAGAAAATAGATTTTGTTGACTCGCATACAGCCGGGGAACCCACCCGTGTGATTCTTGATGGGGGGCCTGACCTTGGTGAGGGGCCACTAACACAGAGGCTCGAGAATTTTCGCACACACCACGACCCGCTGCGAAACGCAATGATCACCGAGCCTCGTGGTTCGGATGTGTTAATCGGTGCATTGCGGTGCGAACCCTCTGATCCGACATGTGACGTCGGAGTGATCTTCTTTAACAACGTCAGCTATTTAGGGATGTGTGGTCACGGGTTGATTGGCTTTGTTGAAACCCTTCGTTACTTGGGGGAGATCAAGGAGAACCGGTGTCGTGTGCAAACTCCCGTTGGCGTGGTTGACGCCATTGTGGAGCCAGATGGCGCGATCACATTTGATAATGTGGTCAGCTATCGCAAGGAGGCAAATGTATCGCTGGATGTTCCGGGTGTCGGAAATGTTGTTGGGGATGTTGCATGGGGTGGAAACTGGTTCTTTTTGACTCGAGAGCCGAGAGTGCAGTTCAAACAGTATGGGATCGCGGACTTGCTGGTGATGGCAACCGCAATCCGAGAGGCGGTCAACGCTCAGGGTTTTCCAGAAGTCGATCACATCGAACTGTTTGATGAGCCACTGTCCGAGAATAATGACTCTCGTAACTTCGTACTGTGTCCGGGTTTGGAGTATGATCGATCACCCTGTGGTACGGGGACGAGCGCGAAGCTAGCCTGTCTTGCAGCTGATGGTGCGTTGAAACCGGGGCAACCTTGGCTCCAAGAGGGAATACTTGGGACGTCGTTCTCGGGCGTTTATCGGTGGTCGCGTGAGGATTTGAAGGAGATCGTTCCCACTGTATCTGGCCAAGCTCACGTTACCATCGAGGGACGCTTGATTCTTGATGACGCGGATCCTTTTCGAATGGGGATCCGATCGGCGGTAAGTATTTCATGACCACCTTTATCCAGTAATAGAGAAGATCGTTGACAAAGAAAATCGTCATTCTCGGTGGAGGCGTTATCGGGTTGGCTACTGCTTGGCACTGTGTCAAAGATGGCCACGATGTGACGGTGATTGATCGACGCAAGCGTCAACGGGATGGCTGTTCTTTTGGGAATGCGGGGATGTTGGTGCCGAGCCACTTTATTCCAATCGCAGCTCCCGGGATGATTCGTCTTGGATTGAAGTGGATGTGGAGTCGCGAGTCACCGTTTGCGATTCGCCCCAGACTTTCATGGGGGCTCGTGGATTGGCTTTGGAAGTTTCGGCAAGCCTGCAATCAGAGGCAAGTCGAATTGAATTCACCCCTTCTACGAGATCTGAACCTAGCTGGAAGACAGGCATTTCTCGAATTAGAGGAGGAGTTGCCGGAGGGTTTCGATCTGATCAAGCGAGGATTGCTGATGCTCTGCTCCAGCCATGAGGGGCTAGAGGAGGAGGTGGAGGTCGCTGAGATCGCCAACGATTTAGGTGTCCCCGCGAAGGTCATGAATTCCTCTCAGCTTGAGGAGCTGGATCCGGGGATCCGGATGGGTGTCTTGGGCGGGGTGCATTTTCCTCTTGATTGTCATTTATCGCCAAACCGATTAATGAATGCTCTTGAGAAGAGGCTTGAAGACGAAGGAGTGCAATTTCGATGGGAGACCATGTGTGAAGGTTTTCAATCTAAAAGTCGCTCGGATGGTTGCTCGCGAATTGGAGGTGTTGCTACTGATCAGGGAGAAATCGCTGGTGATGAGTTTGTCATCTGTGGTGGTGCATGGTCGGACCTTTTGGCACGCCACCTTGGAGTTCGTTTACGTTTGCAGGCCGGTAAGGGCTACAGCCTGACGTTGCACAAACCGAGGCAGTTGCCGGAAGTGTGTTCGATTTTAAAAGAGGCTCGAGTCGCCGTCACACCGATGGGCGATTCATTACGATTTGGAGGCACGATGGAGATTGTCGGCCACGATGAGTCAATTAGTGCATCTCGCTTACGAGGAATTGTTCGTTCTATTCCCCAGTATTTTCCAGATTTTGAAGAACGGGATTTTGCTGCCTGCGATCCGTGGGTTGGGTTACGACCCTGTTCACCAGATGGTTTACCATACGTTGGACGAGAGAAGGGTCATGAAAACTTGTTGATCGCCACGGGCCATGGAATGATGGGTATCAGTCTTTCCATGATCACCGGTAAATTGATTGCGGATGCGATCGAGAGCCGACCCGGTCTCATTGACGGATTAGAAAGGATCTCGCCAAACCGTTATGGTTGATCTTGTGCACGACAGGGCTTTTTGTTTCTTGACAAAAAACTCTGCTGATACATTTGCTATTTTCAAAGTTACTTTGGTGCTAGAGTACGACTCGGTTGTTCATTTCGATTGGAAACAAAAAATGCCACAGATTGAGTTTTCGACCAACTATCGGAACACGTTGATTGTCCAGTCCGGGGCGAGTTAGCCGAGGGCACTCTTCGGGCGGGGCTTTCGACATGGTTTGAGCAATACCCGAAGCTTTCC
>CAXQOB010000183.1:0-17896 GCA_964225475.1 Candidatus Nitrosopumilus sp.
CGTTCTTGCGAACCGCGTAACCCATCTTGAAGTTAAACTCGGGAGCGAATGAGAAGGTATCCCGCTCGTATTCACCCTGGTTACCCAAGGCAAAGAGGCCTTTGGAGGCTTGGACCGCAGTTGCCGGGGGCGTTTGGTCAAAACTGGTGCCGGCAATCTGTACACGCTGATTCATATTACCCATATGAATCTTCGTCGTTGAGCTTGCTGACCAGCGACCATGTTGGAAAGCGAACTTGAATCCGATTTGACCGCCATTGAACTCGTTTTCAGTGTCAAAGTAATCATTGAAGCGACGGATTCGTGCGGTCTGCTGATCAATCGATTCGCTTTCGAGAGAGAGCATATCGCTGATCGAGAAGTGAGAATAACCACCGATGAGGTCAATCGAGTTGCTGTCAACACTTGCTAGTTTGAGCTGTCCGTAAGCCTCGGCAGCCCAAAGTTTGAGTTGGCTACGTCCTACCACCGAACCTTCCAGTTCAGCGTCATTAACATTAACTGGATCGATCGCGAGCAGTATGGCGTCGTTATCAGGAATGCTCACGTTGTAGTACGGGATCCCCAGTGAGGTTGAGCCATCACTGGATCCGAAATAAGAATCGTCATTATTCCCCAGCCACCAGAAACGTCCACCAACCGAGAAGTTGTCGCTAAGCTTCTTCCCAAAATCGAGTCGAATCCCGCCGGAAACTTCCCCGTTGATATCGTCACCAAAAAGGACCTGTACGTTGTCCGAACCACCTTCCGGTAGAATGGGGAGCGTCGTGGCATCGGAGCTTGTGACCAACGCGGGCATGGATCGGTTCGGAGTGAACCAAAGCAGAGCCTCGGAAGACATCCAGTAGTCGCCGTCTGCAAAATGACTTTCGATACGGTCCATCAAACGACCCGCTGGGGCCAATCGACTCGTATCGGTATCACAGCTAGGGTCACAATTGTCACTCGCTGACCGTTGACGCAGCGGACTGAGCGCCTTGAGCTTTGATCCAATTCTGGCATCAGAAGGACTTGCGATCGCTTCCAATACAGCGGGCACGGCACGTGGTAGAGCGTGTGAGGCGGAGGTGATCGACGCTTTTGGAAACGCTTTGGAAGGAAGATCACCCACGTGACTGTCGCCCACGTGACTGTCACCGACAAAACTAGGATTGATTTCCGCTTCGGGGGCGTAGGTCGCGTCCTCATGGAAGTAGGTGTTTTCACCGTAACCGGGTAAGTCACCAACGGACGGACCGGTTTCGTCACCGTGCGCAACGGTAGCACCAGAGAGCAACAGAGCAATCAATGCTACGCGTTTTAGGTTTGTTTTCATGGAACGTCTCGTACACTCCGGGAACGCTAATTTACTTATATCAATCGATCGACTGAATTCTCGAGTGAATACAGCTCTAGCTTTATCGGCTGAATTATCGACCGGGATTACCTAAATTGCCTTTCTTTGCCATTCAAGCTTACGCAACCGGTGTAATAGGCAGTACTAGTAACGGCAGTTTCGTGTCAAGATCGCGAAACCATGGTTTTGTGCAGCATGAATTATGAAGAAGTAAGCGATGTCCTCGGATCACAACGACGCTATCACGAGCCACGAAGCCAACGCGAAGCCATCGAGCAGTCCCTCTGCAGGGGTGGTGGCTGAAGTCGATTCAAGCACGGGGGCCATTCGCGTGCGTCCTGAAGCGAATCGTACTTTGAGTGTGCTGGCCGCGCGCGGTTTTCGAACCAAAATGTTGCGGTGGCGTCGACAACTCGAGCAGATCAACGCATTAGAAACCACCTTGTTAGGCGAAGATGATTCGAGCCTTCGAAAGCGATCACTGGCGCTGCGATATCGGGCGATGGCGGGAGAGAAGTTGGGAATACTTTTGCCCGAAGCGTACGCATTGGTCCGAGAGGCGGGACGGCGATCTTTGGCGATGCGGCATTACGACGTCCAGATGGTGGGGGGGATTTCTCTGTTTGAGGGTTGTATCGCGGAGATGCAAACCGGGGAGGGGAAGACCTTAACGGCAACCCTCCCGCTCTATTTGCATTCCTTATTGGGTAAAGGGGCTCACCTTGCGACGGTGAACGATTACCTCGCGAAACGTGATGCGGAGTGGATGCAGCCCTTGTTTGATCTGCTGGGGGTATCGGTAGGCATCATTCAGACCTCCGACGACCAGACTTCAAGGCGAAAATCATACGGATCCGCGATTACCTACGGGACGGCCAAGGAGTTTGGTTTCGACTTTTTGCGTGACCGCCTACTTTTGCGAGCGCAAAATCGAGTGGAGACGGAGATGCTTGGCGACGGCGGGATGGGGTTTTCGGATAGCGGTGACGAAGTGGTCATGAGGGGAATGCATTTCTGTTTGGTGGATGAAGCAGATAGCATTCTTATTGACGAAGCAAGAACCCCGTTAATCATTGGTAGTATCGAAGACACGGTCCGAGATCAGATTGTTGAGACCTATCGGTGGGCCTCCGAGACAGCATCTGAGTACGAGGAAGATGAGCATTACGAGATCGATCCGGATACCAAACAGTATGAACTCACAGGGCGCGGACGACAGAAAGTCAGGTCATTACCGAAGAGTGATCTCGTTCGAATGATGGGCTTAGTCGATCTTTACGAGTATACCGAGCGTGCCATAAAGGTTTACCACGAGTTTTTGCTTGATCGACAGTACGTCGTCCGACCAGGGGAACAGGGCGAAGATGAAATTGTGATTGTGGATGAATTTACCGGTCGCCTTGCTGAGGGGCGAAAGTGGAGAGATGGAATTCACCAAGCAATTGAAGCGAAGGAGAACATTGAAATTAGTGTTCCCACGGGGCAGGCAGCTAGAATCACTGTTCAAGATTTATTTCTTCGTTACCGTCACCTCGCCGGAATGACGGGTACTGCAGCCACCAGCGCGCGTGAACTGCGTCGTATTTATCGCACCCCCGTAATTCGTGTCCCGACCAACCGACCTCCGCAGAGAGTCCGTTTACCGGACCGTGTGTTTGGCACGATGGAACAAAAGTTTCAGGCAATTGTTGAAGAGGTGAAGTCCGTTATCGAGGAGGATCGACCTGTTCTCATTGGAACTCGTTCGATTGATAAGAGCGAATTGCTTTCTGGAATGCTTGCTGATCTTGGTATCGAGCATCAGGTACTTAATGCAAATAATGTCGCGCAAGAGGCTGAGATTGTTGCTGACGCTGGAGGTGCCAAACGCGTCACGGTCGCCACGAACATGGCGGGTCGAGGGACCGACATCAAGCTGGTCTCGGGTGTTGAGGAGCGGGGTGGTATGCATGTGATCTGCACCGAACTTCACGACGCTGCACGAATCGATCGACAGTTGATCGGTCGCTGTGGACGCCAGGGTGATCATGGATCTTACCGGCAGTATCTTTCCTTGGATGATGATATTCTCAAAGGAGGCTTTGGCCCAAAAAAAGCCGAGAATTACAAGCAACTGGGGCACTCGAGCGATCGTGAGTTCAACCATTATTCGAGGCGATTTGAACGCGCACAGCGTCGCGTTGAAAAAAAACACTTTCGTGACCGAATGGTTTTGCTGCACCACGAGAAGGAACGAAAGAAGATGCAGCGTGAGATTGGGCAAGATCCCTACTTGGACACACCCGATTAATCTGCCACTTCCTTCACGCGGTCACGAAGCCTGGATCACTTAGAGCCCCAAACACCAACTCCGTTTGGTTTGAGATGTGTTAGGAGGATTTTCTTGGGGCCGGAAAGTTTGGCCACCTCCCCAGGGCGGCTCGTCCAACTGTGGACTGTTATCTGTGCCCAATGCTGTTGCGAATCGTCAAAGTCACATCCATCAATGAGTAGGTTTACAGTGAAAGTCCCATCCGCATGGATTCTACTCGCGTCCCCCGCTGTGTCGGTTGCGTCAACTAATCAGTTGTTATTGGGCCAATCCAACCGATCGGCGACGAATTCAGCCGGGTGTTGTTGTGACCAAGCACTGACATCGACATTCTGGATTTCCATGCTCGGGAACCCGTTTTTGATGCGTTGATTTGGAATTAGAGATGAGAGCTCTTGGCCTGTGATGCTTTTCACTTTGGGGTGATGTGCTCAAAGTGAAAGTCTTTGCGGAACTTTGTATGTGTCCTCCCGCTTACTTCCGCGTAGGGATAGATCAGGAAATTCACCGGGCCTTCTGACTGTGCGGGTGAGAGTTGCAAGTCCCTGCCGATTGAAAAAGTGATGCGATCGGGAGGTAAATTACCGAAATAATAATCCGCGAGCGCAGGCTCTTTATTAGCTTCGGAAATGTCGACTGAGATCCAGCGTTGCCTGGCTGCAAATTTTGCCCAGCAGTGATAGCCCGCTACGGTGCCTTGTGTTTGTTCAAGCGAGATGGGAAAGCCAATCTCAAAGCGTGCCGGTAGGTTTTGCTCACGACACAACGAAATAAACAGACTGTGAAAATCGGTGCAATTGCCGTAGCGGCTATCGCACGCCCAAACGCTATCTCCTCGACCCCAACCTTGATTAGCGGGTTTGTCATACTTCATCCTTCGATTAATCGCATCATAGATTTGACGTGCTGCAATCATCGAATCTTGGGAAACTCGTGTTTCCCTGAGGACCTCGGCGGAAAGGTTACGATTAATCGGAACATACTTTGATCCCGTTAAAAATTTTTTCGAGGAGTCTTGTAAATACCTGGGACCCTGATTTTTCTTAACCGGGTTGCGCTGAACTCGATAGGTGATTTCAAACGGAATTTCACCGGCATCATCCGCTTTCGCATGGAAGTGGAGAATTTGATTACCGTAGGTCGGATCATTGCTGAGGGTGAATGCATGTGGGACCAGAATCTTTCGATCAAGTATTTTCTGCTCGGTGCTGTCAATTGCGATTGGTAACCAAACAGACACTTTGGTCTGCGGTTCAAGTTCAGTGATCGCGCCGGCATAACGGAATTCAAACTCGCGAGTAACGCTTTGAAGCTTACCGGTTTGCCCCGGGGTCTTTTCACCACTGGATGCTTTGTTGGAAGTTGGGGTTGATCCAGCTTGAGCAGAGCTTCGATCTTGATCGTCCGCATTACCGTCCTGAGGACTCAATGAAATCAGGACGAGCGCGAGGACGATAAAACATCGAAACAGGAAAACAGGCATCGTGATCTGGCATCGGGAGTTTTAGTGGTGATGACGCGCTGATCCGCGGTGGAGGATAGCGTCGCTCTGCTCGAGGTAAATGGGTTGTCGAAGACTAGCTGGAAGGGAAGTTGACTTTTTCGGGTACACACCAAGACTCGCTCTCATTTTTAGACATCCAATCGCAGAACAAGATTGGTTGTGATCTTTTCTGACATGCAAAACGGCGATGGCAGTCCACAAATGTGAGTTTTATCGGGAAAAACCTCTTTGGCACGGCAAGTGCAATGGTTGAAGTGGTCGGCACCGCCGTTTTGATCGTCTTTCACTCACTGTATTCCGGATAAACCCATGCGTCTCACTCACGTCATCGCTGTCGCACCCATCATTGTTCTTGTTTTCACAACAAGCCTCTCGGCTAAAGACACCGAAGCAAGGCACTCGCCTGATTCTTACTCCAAATTCGATGGGATTGAGGGAGAATCTCAAGCCACTGGTTACATGAAGTTGGGTGATATCAAAGGGGAGTTTCGATCCACTTCATCGAGTGGCTCTGGCAGGGTTGAGCGTCAGTTGGAAGCTGATTCTTATATGAAGTTGGGTGACATCAAGGGCGAATCCTTGATGAATGGTTTCATGAAACTAGGCGATATCAAAGCGGATTATCGCCTCGAACCCTCCTACGACGAATTCGAAGAAATTAGCTGGTGGGAGGAGTTGGGGAGATTGATTTGGGAGGCGGAAGCGGATGATTTTATCTGGGAAGAAGAATCAGGTGATTTTTAGTGACTGAGTCACTAACTGGTATCTGGTTTTTGATTCGATCATTCCAAGCGTGCGCGCGTACCCACGGATCAATCGTTGATCTTGCCTTGCTGCGATTCGCCAATCATGATCGCTGAGTTCTAGAGTTGCCGCTCAATCAAAGTGGACGGTCACCGACCCGGCGTTGGTAAAGCTGCAGGTCACCTTATCCCCTGACTTGACGGGAATAAGGGGCGTTGCCGAACCAGGGATGACTTTTTCCCCAGCTTTGAGCACCTCGCCGGTTTGTTTCAAATGTTTGATCAGGAAACGCAGTGACTCAAGTGGTCCACCCATGATCTCTGCGGCGACTCCCGAAGACATCAGTTCACCGTTAATGAAGACCGCGACCCCTTCAAGCGTCCAGTGGATTTCTTTCGGGTTCACCTTTGTTTTACCGATGACCTGCCCCGCATGAATCCCGTTTGAGCAAATTAATTCCTGACGAGTAGGAGTCGGATAGTGGTAGAGATAATGATGTAGTTCAATCCCTGGTTGAACATACTCAATTGACTCGAGGAGTTCTTCATCAGAAGCGTGGTCATTCGAGATATCGTTTTTGATCGTAAGAACGAATTCTGGTTCGATTGCCAATGAATGGAAGTCTTTTGTATCAAGAGGGATACCCTCATCGAACACTCCCGGGTTCATTAATCGACCACAGATAGGATTGTTGAATCCAAATTGTCTGCGTATCGCAGCACTTGTGCATCCAACTTTGTATCCGGCAGGTCGGTCACCGTCCGAGCATCGCAGCATTGCGTACATTTTTTGGCATTGATAAGCATCCTCGGTCGATAGGACCGATAGATCTTCGATGACAGGGACGAAATGACCTGTGCGAAAGAACGTGTAAAACGATTCAGCAATCTCGCGTAAAACTTTTGGGTCCATCGAATTAACTTTGTGGTGATCTTTATGTCATCGCCGAAAGCTTCTTAAAAAACGATTTGTCCGTGAGTTACTTCCCCGGGGGGTGAGTGGGGTAAACGTCCTTGTGATCACCCCAAGATATCAAAGCAGAAATACTCTTGAATCGGGCTAGCGTGGATTTGCGAGTTCAATCCTTGAGCTTCTTCGGCTTGCATAGTCGTTTCTTGGTGTTAGCAGCACGGCCACATTTGTTGCATACATGAGTAGGAGTTGACACCAGTTTTGCGTATTTATCTGGTGATTCCTTACGCAGTTTTTTTAGGTCACAGAGTTTTTTTGTCATCTTTACGCAGTTTGGTTTTCCACTCAAACAAACACGCTTGTGGCTCTGGGAGTGAAACTACCTCAACGAATAAGAAATGCTAGTCCCATTAATTCTGAATAAAAGTAACGACTCCCGTATCATTCTACCTTTGATGTTGATAGCCACCATGGATCGAGAGGGATTGGGGTCCTGGCTTGGTGTTTGGTGCGGGGGGTATGGAAAAGCTTTGTTGTAAGTCGGCGTATGGAGGGCTAGGCTATTTTAGGACTTGTTGACATTGCGGCCTTCGGGCTGGGCTCCTCTCCGAGGATTGAATTTGGTTCGATTTGTGTTCGTGAGCAAGCCGAGTGAAGTGTCGTTGATGAGGGAGTTTATTTGGTTTTGTCGCACGGTATAGGGATGGCCGAAAATACTGTCCGCTTGCAATGCAAGTTGCGTTTTCGGAAAAGCGTCAACCACCACTTCGTTTATGATCGATGTAACGCGATAATCATAATGGTGATGGTGCAGCTATCCAATAAAACCACAATTCAGGGGTGAGATGATGGCGTGGTCGAGGGACGAAAAGAAATCTGGTGGGTTACTTTTTGGACCAATTCTTATCTGCATCGCTATCGCAGCGATGTGGAAAAATGAAGGTAGATTTGACTACCACCTAGCTGCAAAGGCTACCGATCCCATTACGGAACTCGCGGCAGCAGAGGAAGGGCAGCTCGTCTCCTACACCGAAGCGATGGATCTCGAGCTGCTTATCACCGGGGGCTACGTTGATTCATTTAAGGGCTACCTGATCGTTAAGCGATACGCCGAGATCTATTGCTGGGATAGAAGTGAAGATGATGAGGGTCATGTCACGTGGAAAAAACGGTGGATGAGTAGTGTACAGAGTAATAGTCGTAATGGAGGGTTGTCTCAGCGTTTGTCCTCGAAGGAATTTCGACCTCCTGCTTATCAGATTGGAAAACTCGCCATTGAAGCCTCAGCTGTAGAATTTGTTGACGACTACATGGATATTCCATCATCCGCTTTGCGCTTGAGTTCAGACGGGAAAAGCGAACGTCTGTCGATGAGGGGGAATTATTTTCATCGGGGGACCGGGTATGCGATTGGTGACGAACGTGTCTCTTTTTCCGGAGTGCCGGTTCCAGCCACGGGCACTTACTTTGGGAAATATGAGGGAGCTCGGGGAGTCCCACATCAAGCAGTGGCTCGAGGTGGCTTTATCGATGATTTGATCAGGGACAGTGGTGTGCTTCATCACATTGTTGCTGGTGAGCGGGACACCGCTTTGGTCACCATGAAAGAGCATCTCACGAGACTGAAGTGGATCATCCGAATTTGTGGGTTTGCGGGTGTGAGCTCCGGTTTCTTTATACTTTTTGGATTCGCCGTTGGCTTGTTGTATCACATTCCCGTGCTTGGGTACCTTGTTGAGAAGGGCGTCTTTATCGTGAGCGTCTTGCTCGGTTTCATCGTGTCTTCAATCACGATTGGAATGAGTTACATGGTTCACCACCCCATGGTTCTAGTGCTTAGCCTCTTTGCGTTCATTGCCGCTTTTCTTTTGCTGCGAAATAAGGCTTTTGCTTCTCAGCAACGAATCAAAGAGCGGGTTGATCGTGATGTCGGCCACAGCGTTGACGCGCCGGAGTTGGCGGAGTTGCAATTTGTGCAGCTTTTGCGTTTGGCAAACAAAGATGGAAATATCGATATTGAGGAGCGTAAGTACCTTAAAAAGTGGGCGCAGCGCCATCGCTGGTCCAAGGAAAAAGTGGCTGAATTAGTGGGGCGCGCGAATGGTTCTGAAAAGGTAAGTCCAAGCTCTGACTCTTCGGGGGAACAGTTGCGGTCTCTCATTCGATTGGCTTTGGCTGACGGAGAGCTTCACCGCTACGAGTTCAATGCAATCAATGATGCGGCGAGACAATTTGGGTACAGTAGTTCCGAGCTGGCCAAAACGATTCGTGAAGTCAGAGCGGAAGCATAAGGGTCTGTTCTGTTCCCGCTTTAATGCGCGTGACTGCCGGTAACACACTCAAGGCACTGCTGCGGTATCACAGAAGGAAATGGCCACGCGAAGAGAAGTGGTTCTGTGTCGTGTAGATCTGGTTGTGGTGCAGCGTCAGCCTTCGCGCCGGCGATTGCCATTTCTTCTATTGGGTTTTAGCGTTCCTGTTTCGTTGCAGCGTTCCTATTTCTTTCATTGTCAGCTAGCTAAAAAATCTTCATGACTTCTTTGTCGGAGAGACGGATGAATCGGTCAAATCTTTGATAGAACTCAGGAAGTGACAATCCCATGTGTTTCTTGAACGCTGCAGCTTTACCGAGGCGTGGAATGTCATGGTACCAGTCCCTCAGAACCACCGCTTCATCAACTCCCTCTACGTGAATCAGGTAGGCGGTTGCCCAAGCGCCAATCATGTAATAAACGGTTGGTGCTTCTTGGGTCTCCCAGTAGGTTTCATTTTGTAGCTGCCACTCGTTTTTGTTCTTGAGATAATCATTGATGCTCGGTCGCCCGATATTCCCCCCGGTCTGTCTCAATTGAAGCATGTAGTCCTCGAAATCAATCAATCCGAGGTTTTCCATGAATTTGGCGGAGCTGTAAGTTGCCATGCCCTCGGCCATCCATGAGTTGATGTGATGATCGGAGCTTCTGGGCTTCCGGGTATCGCAGTGTGACATTTGAAATACGTGGTGATACTCGTGGAGTGCTCCCCATGTGTTTTCAGTTGGATCTTTCTCCCGTTGTTTTGCATTCGTGGTGACATCTTCGTAGAGGATTGGCGTTTCCTGAGTCCAAGTTAGTCCACCTTCAGATTTGCCTGAGAGTACTGCTTGTATCTCTGCCCTGACGTTCGGCTGTTTGAGGTAGGATTCCATCTGCTCGCTGGCAGAAGAATTGGCATTTGGATTCACACGCGAAGCGGCCCGTTCACGATAGATCTTGTGGATGCTTTGCTCACTGTCGGATGAAAGAAGGTAGATGTGGTACGGGCCGCGGATTCCGAAGTAGTTCGTTGCGTAGCGTAAACCACGTTGATAGTACTTCACCAAAGATCCATCTTCATTGAGTCCTTTTGCGACATGGAAGGTAGGTGGAGGAATTGCCACTATCTTGTTGGCGTTGGTTGTTGGTTCTTCCGCAATCGCGCCATAGCAGCCGCAGAGGAATATCGTGATAAGAGCGGTCGCACTGATGCGAGGGGAGATCATTGGATCAGTTCCGTGTTTTGAGGTTGGCGTCGATTTGGATTAAACTGAATTGGATCGTTCTGGCGCTTCTTGTCAACATTGCCGTCATGTTTTCGATGGGCATGGGTGTGATTGGCAGCTTGGTCGCGAAGAACGTGAGGATCTCAGAGTTGACGATGTTTTGAGCTGTTGTCTGACAGAGTCTTTGCGTGTCTCATTGTGACTGTCATCATGGCTAAGGTGAATGTGTGGTACTCTACTCAGGTGTCCTTAATTCCCTGGTGTGTAGAGCATTCCCTGGTGTGTAAAGATAGCGTCGGTTAACGAGCTGCGCATGTACCCATTGATAAGACTGTTTCGAGCTGCATTCTTTGCAATTAGGTTCGTGGTTCGAGGGATCGCTTTCATTTGCACGCCAATCTCCTTGGTTCTTTTTTTCTTTGCTTTTGGGATTGCATGGATTCTTTTTCAAATCTGTCGTTTAACTCAACCACCAACGGGGGACGCGATGACATTTGAGGGGGCGACCGCGGCGAAGAGTGGATGGAGAGAGTGGGGTAGCTGCATGCTCGAAGCCTCGTTTGATACGATCACTGCTTTGGTGCCGCTCGTCGTGATGGGACCTTTTGTTCTCAGCGCCGAGAATCAGGAACAGATTTTGAGGCCGTTATATGATCCGGTTTTATTCTGGTTTTTGTTCTGGACGCTCAACTTGATTCCATTCGTCATTCGTTTACAAGCAAATCGGCGTCTCAAAATGAACCCGCACTAAAAAACAGATTGTCATTGCGATGGCCTTGCATGCTGGGCCGTCAAGTCGCTTTGCTGGCAGACTCAAGGATTGTGATTTCAAATTGGATCACAGCTGCATGAATACGAGAGCGAGAGGGTGAGTGATGTTATTGCTCAGCGACACACAGGTCGACCTATGGGTGCGTCATTGGTGGCGGTTGCTTTTGTTGGGTTGTTGCATGATGATCGTCGCGGTCTCCTTACCGCAAGGGTGGGGGACCGGTTTGTTCACCGGCTACATGCTGATGTCTTTCGGGGTCTATTCGGTTCGAGCGCGGAGGTGGCGTTCCGAATCAGGGATCTGGATGTATGCCGCTCTGCTTGTGGTGCTCCTGGGACCATGTTGGATTTTTTTTGAATACTTGAATTTCCGAAGTCTGTTTCTGCTGGAAAAGAACCAGATGGCTCAAGACCTTAGTTGGAAACGAGTCAGGTTTGTGCTGGATTCGTTCCTTTCCTTGGCCGTGCTTTCTTTAATCGTGAGGTTTTCAGTTTCTGTTGCGATCAAAAACTGGCGACTCACTGGGCGGCGTCAAGTTTATGAGTGCGGCTTGAAGGCGGGCCAAACATTGCGATTGAAGAACGATCTTGAATGTCGGTTCACCGAAAGGGATCGTATGCTGCGTAAGGGGTCTTTGTGTCGCGTGTTGAATCGAGTTTCACCAGATCCGGGGGTGGTTTGGTTGTCGCTGTCTGACGACTCGATCATTCCGTGGTACGATGATCAATCCATCTTCGAATACTTTGAATCGGTTGACTGAGAGTCGCTGCCGGTTTGTTCGCGGTCGGATCGAGTTGCTTCTCAATGTGTTGGAAATCATTGTTGCTCGCATGAAGATTCAATGGAGTTACCGAGACCATGTTGCGTCACCTTCCACAAGTCGTCGTTGCGTTGTTGATAGTCATGATTGCCGGATGTTGGCATTATCCTCTGGTCTCCTCTGAAGACGCATCTCTCGACAAGGAGATTTTGGGGCGTTGGCGGTGTACGGATTTGGTCGATATCAAGCAACAGGATCAATACACCCTGCATGCGCTATCCAAGTCTGATGCTGTGATGAATTTTCAGGTTGCAACCGAGGGACTGCACAAGGAAACGGTTTCCAAGCACGTGATGCTTTATCACCCTGATTGCCCACAGGAACTTCCTTTTACACCGCCTTTCATTATCGGTGACGCCACCGATGAAGGCCAGCGGATCTACTGTTGGTCCACGGAGCTGAACGGAAATCGCTATGTGGTTTTTCAGTGTTTTAAGGGGCCATTGCAGAGGGGTCTCAAACGCAGAGAGGACCCCGAGTTTTTGGTGTACCGTTACGCAATCAAAAAAGATGTGCTCGAGATGTTTGATTTAGGTAGGAAGGCTCGGAAGCTTATTGAAAATCGCCTCGGCGAGAAAAAGAATAAAGACTACAGCCAAGAGGAGATGCAACGCGAGATTTTACGCCTCCCCGACAGACACTGGGACTTACACATCCGCGCCAAGCGAATTGAATAATCAGTGTCGCAACGGGGTGACGAGGTCTCAGAAGTGTTCAGCGGAACGGAAAGTTACGGCGGTACGTTTGATAAGAAAAGCAGAACATTCCGTTCACATCCATCTCGATGAAGGTTCTTTTGTTCCTGTCAATTAACCGCGCGGAGGATTCAATGCTCGAGAGCGGATCAGACGGCGAAACAAGATCGCAGTCATCAACGCCTAATTATCAGGGATTGTGGTGTTGGGCCTGCCAAGAACACACCGCCTATCATTTTCGGTCAACCACGCAACGGGTTTTCAATAACGATGTGGGGTCTCGGGTTGCGACATATGAAGACTTTACCTGTGTGACTTGCAAAAGCAAAATGTACACGCCGCAGGTATGGGATCCTGTCGTCTTCAAGCGACCTGCAGAGCGTGGCTGCCTTTGGATCTACCTGATATCCGTTGCGATTGGCATCTCTTTCTTTTTTATTAGTTTTCTTGCAGCTGAGCTCATTTATCGTCAGCCTATTCTCTTGGTCTTTTCTTGTGTCGTGGCGATAGGCCTAGTTGTTCTTCCTCATCTGATCATTCGTTGGAGTGGAAAGAAATATGGCATCTGGAAATCTTGGGCAATGCAACGTGGTTGGCGTGAACCGTCGCTGGAGAAGAGAATGAAAATGGAGGTTAGGCGTTTCTGATGTAAGTGTTTCGGGTGTCATTCTCGGGGGGTATTGGTGAACCTCGGGTCGTATCAATGCCCCGGCACAGGTTCTTCAATCCCTTTTGATTAATCCTCTTTTTAAATGATAATCGTTTGGTGCATGTCTTCTTCAGGTGACGTCAGCTTTTCACGAAGCGTTTGGAGTTCGCAAAGTCTTGTAACGATATGGCGTTCGTCTTTTCAGCGATTTTCTTTTGAGTTTTGATCTTCCAGTTTGCGCACAAATAGCCAGTTGCTTATAATTGGGCACTCTGTCTTGACGATAATCTTTCACTGCCTTTCTGATAGAGGAGTCTCGGTGATCGATACCTGTCTCTGTGTGTCGGTATTTACGTTTCGACCTCCTGCGACATCTTGCTTGCGTATGGGTTTGCTAGGTGGTCAAAATTAGCGAAAAGTCATGCTCTCGTTACGAAGGATAGATCGATGCAGATCATTAAAGATAATTGGGTGGGTCTTCTTGTGCTGCTGCTCAGTGCTTGCCTGTCCGTCTATCTGTCTGCATGACCTAGAGAGAAGTTTATCTGGTTGCTCAGTTTCATGATGATTGTTCAGTTTCATGATGATTGCTCAGTGCAGCAGGCACACGAAAAAAAACGTCCCGGATAAAAAACGCAACGCACGACATACTCATGCTGATTGATTCCATTCGAAGTTCAGGCTGGATCTGAGAGACCCACACGGTCGGCGTTCAGTGATAGACTCGTCTTTCTCGAAACATCCAATAATACCTTCGGCGGTAAACGACGGATCGGAGCCTGTCTGTCAGCTCATGATCGCTTGCTTGTGCATCGGGACTGACGGATGGATGACCTAATTGATGACTTTGACCTGTAGCAGGCGTTGTAGTTGTGAGACAAATGCTCGTGAGTCCTGTTCTTGACCACCCCACCGGTGAAATGTTTGGGCACCCCGTGAAACCCATTCGGGCGTGTAGTCCAAATCGCCATGATGATATCCGCCATCTCCAGAAAAATGGAAAAAATGAACGTCCTCGCGACCCTTTAATCGCAATCCCACGGAAAACCGATCCTGGGTCTCGCCGGATTCTCCCCACGCGGTGATTGGGTTCATATCTTCGTAACGGTAGGTGATCTTCTTGATTTGTTGAAACGGAATGATTCTCGTGCGTTTGTGAAACCACACGATCCGTGTTCGTACCGTTACCAGTTTTCGTACTGGGTCGACGATGACCGTTCGATGAAAGAGGGCTAAGGAAATTAGTGTGCTGAGAAAAGAAGTCTTTGCAATCAGTTTTTCTCCCATGAAACCAATGCTTGGGCCAAGGGACATGAGGTTCGGTCCACTTCCGGTCAATTGCTGAAGGAAACTCATAAGATCATTCTTTTCTTTAGATTTCTTTAGATGGTGCCCGTCTTCGTCAATCAGGTCCTTTCCACGCAAACAAGCTCCTTGACGGGATTGTTGAACCGAAGCTCACGTGAAATTCAATCCTGAACCACGTGAAATTCAATCATAAAGTAGTGCGACAATAAAGAGAGGTCGCCCTTACTCAGAAGGTCCCGTGAATACGTATTCTCGATAATCGAGAGGAGAGTATGTCACTGCGCCGATTTTCGTAGCATCCATTTTGGTGTCCTCGCTTCTTTGATGCACTGAGCATCATCTTCTCGAAGCTGCATCTCTATCAGAAAAGAGACCCCCCCGCATGAATAAGTATTTTTGCAGCTCTGTTGGTGATCGGGGGTCTATTAGTGGCTGGGTGTTGGGCACCACTCGAAGCTACTTCAGTTTATCAGGTTCATCATGCGGTTCGATAGCAGTCAGAGTACGGTCAGTGGTGGGTATGTGCATGGACTCATTGACGACTACGTGGCTCACGGGCTAACTGAAGAAGCGTTCTGCATTCAGGCTTATTCAGGCTGACGTTGAATGTCCTACTGGTCGATCTGAATTGTACGTTGACTTGTCTGCACAGGACTGCATTGAAATCGTTTGACAATGGTGAGCTTACCCAGTACTATGCAATACGAAGTACCGGATGCGGGGGGGCATTCTATCAGGAACTCAGAATGAAAAGCTGGATCACACAACTTCGTAAAGGGTTGGTCGAGTACTGCGTGATTAACATCCTCAAAGACGCCGAGAACTACGGTTATGAGATTGTTGTTCAGCTTAAAGCGATGGAAGTCATCGACGTGTCCGAGAGTACTGTCTACCCCGTTCTAAGCCGCCTAAAGGGCGAAGGCTATATCAAAGTTCGTAGCGAACCGTCGAGCAGCGGCCCACCCCGCCGATATTTTTCACTGACCGCGCTGGGTGAGCAGCGTAGGCAAGAGATGAACGCTTACTGGGATCTTCTCAGCGAATCGATTGATACCCTAAGGCAATCCCACGGAGCCAAGTGATGGACCTAAATGATTACGAGTTAAGTCAGATCAAATCGTATCTCGATGCGGTGCGTCCGCGTCTGTCTGGACCGGAGGGTATGGACACACTTTTGGGTATCGAGTCCCACATCCACACGGCAATTCAAGCCCGTCTCGATGGCGGTGAGCAAGGTGATCTGGTCGCCGCAGTGTTAGCAGAACTCGATTCTCCGGAGCAGTACGGCCCACTACCGGAGTGCCCTCATCGTTCGGGGCTTTCGATCTACGGCTTAGCGGGAGCTTGCCTCCTCCCTTTCGCGATACCAATGATCGGTCACGTGGCGGAATTGACGCCGCTGGGGGAAGGTTCACCGATGCCCACATTTTATAAGAGCTCGATCTACCGTGTCCTATTGTTGCCGTTAGGGATCATCGGTCCTGTGGTGAGCATGGCGTTGGGATGGGCGGGTATCCAGGAGTGCCGGCGTTCACGCGGAGCGGTCTATGGGGTGCCACTTGCTGGGATTGCGCTGTGGGGCGCGCCGCTTATATTTGTGAATTTATTCATGTTGATCGTCTTTGCGAATATCTCGCTTGCAGCTGGCTTGCCGATAGTCATGGTACTTCTGTTGCTCATCGTGTTGGTCAATGTTTGGGTATTGCGGCGGGCATTGGCAGGTGCCTTTATTTAGGAGCGATTCATAAATTTTTTGATCTTGAGTCTGCTGCTGCTCATGTCTTGCTTTTCCACCTACCAATAGTTGTGACTCAGAGCGAGAGGACGGTTTGCTAACTGAGTGTCGTGGTGAGTTCGCTGGATAATTCCGGTTAAGCGAGGAATTTCCGTTTTGGTTGTCAGTTGGTTGCCCGCAACACCAACTTTTCTGTACAGCCTACTTCACAAGTAGCCGATTGCGTCGATAATACCAGTGTCAAATCACACATGCGGATGTGGCGGAATTGGCAGACGCGCTAGATTCAGGTTCTAGTGTCCGATAAGGACGTGGAGGTTCAAATCCTCTCATCCGCACTGCAAATAACGGGGTTTCCGGTCACGGCACTGGAGGCCCTTTTTTTTATGGCACACCCGCCGGCACACCCCAAAAGCAAAAAAACGGTATATTAGAAGCAGTCAAAAAAACACCCCGCGAAGTCACGCCAATGACCGCACGGGGCTAACCACATCTCGATGTTAAGGATCGAAACGTGACTGCTTCTCATTGTAGTGAAAAACCTAAGAAACCCTATGAGGGCTTCCCTCTCTTCGCGCACTCTCGCGGATACTGGTGCAAGAAGTTTCGCGGCAAGCAGTACAACTGCGGACCGTGGGCAGACCCTACTGCCGCACTCGCTCGCTGGCATGAAATACGCAATGAGCTTGAAGTGGGGAACGAGCTACCCGCCAAGAAAGGACAGCTCACGGTTGACTATCTTGTAAATTCGTTCTTGGACTCAAAGCACGCACAACTACAGCGTGGCGACCTAAGCCCCAAGACTTTTCGCCAGTACAAACCACGCTGCATGGCTTCGGGACTTACTCGGGTCTGAGCGAGCAGTTGAGAGCCTGGGCCCAGCTGACTTCAAACGTATCAGGGCGAAGTTTCCTCCGCATTGGTCAACCACAACGATAACCAACCAGATCACCATATCGAGGTGCATTTTTAAATGGGCTTATGATGACGGCCTGATTAAAACACCAATCCAATACGGTACGCACTTCAGCAAACCATCGGCACGCAAACGCCGACTTGAGCGAGCGAGCAAACCCAAGAAAGAATTTACGCTCACCGAAACCCGGAAGCTACGCAAGTATGCCAGCGATGAAATGCGGGCGTGGATACTACTGGGGCTGAATTGTGGTTACGGCAATACCGACCTATCAGTGCTACGGGTGGATATGGTCAACGGGGTTTGGTTGACTGAGGTGCGGAACAAAAACGGAGCCGAGCGTAAAGCGTGGTTGTGCCGCCGAGAATGGCGTTTCGGTACACTTGTGAGCGGAAAACCTATTAGCCGCCAATGTCACCGACCTGTGTCACCTTGCTTGGCAGAGTCACGCGGCGGTTGCTGGGAATAGGAGAAGGCTGATTTACAAAAATTTATTTGGGATGCCGACATTTCCCAAGATCATTTTTTTACGAAAGGCTTTTGTCACAAGTCGCTAATATCATAAAACAGGTTTATCACTGTCTTCTTACACCGCAAAACATTGTAGCTATGGCGAAACGTCAGAAATCAAACAAGCGACTTACCACAGAGGAGTTTGTCGCTAGAGCCGTAGC
>CAXQOB010000184.1:0-52602 GCA_964225475.1 Candidatus Nitrosopumilus sp.
AGAGCAATCTCAATTCATTTGATTGACTCTCAACTAGTAGCTTACACACTCTCCATCTTCTCTGAAAATTTGTGTAAGCTGGGTGCCAAGCTTCACTTTCACTCACAAGAGAATCGCTCAGGTTAACTTCATCGCCAGAGTGGCCGAAAGCCGACTTGAGGTTACTGCGAAACGTCTAGACTTCAAGTCAAATCTGAATTGCTAGTTCGCGGAAACCAGAGATGTGTAGTTCGAGCGCCATTTCTTCCCCCGCAAACTCGCGAGACCAATAGCTTTGCCCATCGCACTTATCACCGGCATTACGGGTCAAGATGGATCTTATCTTGCTGAACTCCTACTCTCCAAAGGGTACGAAGTTCATGGACTTGTTCGTCGCTCCAGTTCGATCGGACGTGGTCGTCTCGATTTGCTATTTCAGGACAAGGCGATCTATGAGAAACGACTTTTTCTTCACTACGCGGAACTGGATGACACAACCACCATCCGTCGTATCATAGCCGCATGCGGTCCGGACGAGGTCTATCACTTGGCAGGGCAAAGCCACGTCGGGCTAAGCTTCGAAATACCAGAGACAACTTGCCAATTCACGGCGATGGGGACTTTGAAACTACTCGAAATCCTGCGTGACCTACCGAAGCGACCGAAGTTGCTCCATATCAGCAGCTCTGAGATTTTCGGTCGGCCAAAAACAAGTCCACAAAATGAAAAGACTCCAAGAGAGCCTGTGACTCCGTACGGGATTGCCAAAACATTCGCGACACAGGTGGTGACCCTATACCGAGAATCCTTCGGACTCTTCGCTTGCAACGCAATTTGTTACAACCACGAATCTCCGCGACGTGGTGAGTCATTCGTCACGAGAAAAATCACACTTGGGGCCGCCGCAATCTCGCAGGGCAGACAAAGTGAACTGGTGCTTGGTGCGTTGGATGCGAGACGCGACTGGGGTTTTGCACCCGAGTATGTGGAAGCAATGTGGATGATGCTACAGCACGCTCAAGCGGATGATTATGTCCTGGCGACTGGCGTCAGTCACAGCATTGAAGATTTCCTAGAAGCAGCATTTCGAGTGGTGAATCTCAATTGGCGAGATCACGTCAAACAAGATGATCGCTATCGCCGCCCCGCTGAGGTGAGTCAACTCATCGGTGACGCCTCCAAAGCCAAAGAACAACTTGGGTGGCAGACTAATTATAATCTGGAACAAATTGCGACAGCGATGGTGGAGAGTGACTTGAAAGACCTCAACGCCTGACAGGAATGCCCCGGGATTGCCAGCGTCCCATGATTAGCGTCGTTGAATTGCGAAGGGTTGCGTGCAACGCTCCGCCAATCGCGACCGAGATGATGTTCCAAAAGTTAGTCGACGGCGTTAGCAGCCCGCGATACACCACTCAAATGAGCTCACCGTCGACCCAGAGTGCAGCACGAAGAGGTTTGTCTCCGTCATCGCTAACGAAGCCCTCGGAGTGGCTGCAAATTACCAACACCGGCACTGTATTCGATTGGCTGGTCAAAACGGGCAGAAACCCCCGGTGTGAGCTGATTAGCAGAAAGGGTGGTGAGGTCGATGCGTTGAGGCGCGGAAGTCGGCATTGCAAAAAGGTTTGGGTCGCCACTGAGAAGTTGATTGACCGCATAGGAACCAACCTCAATCTTCATCGATAGCGGTGGGCCGACGGAAGGAGTCAGATGAATTTCAACACGATGCGGAATCGAGCACTGATAGGTCGCGTAATACGCATGGTTGGAAGCATGACTCTTCGCAATGAGATCGCCAGAAGGTGCGTAAAGGAATTGATCCGTAACAAAACCGGCTTTTGCATCAAGGATGCAAACGCGTTGATAAACCCCATCCGACTTTGAGATTGAATTACGCACTTCCAGTCGCCCGTCCGTTCTGATGATCGGACCTGCAATCACTGATGTAGCATCCAACTGAACCAATCCTAAAGCATCCATCATCCAGGTTGGATCAACGGGCAGGATGGCTCTCGACAACTGCCTTTGATACTGCTCGTGATTTGCATAGTACAGGGTTTTCGTAACACCCTCGGGAACTTCAAACCAGAACGACTCTGCATTACTACCCATATCAATTCCTGCAAAAACGATGGGCAAGCTAGCACGCAAACGGAAGTTTTTATCCCGCTGCAGACTGAGTGTGGCACCAAGTCTGGGCAGATCCGGCATACTCAGAACTTCAACGGATGCAGAATTGGTTGATAACTCAGTGATGGCCCCCGTTCGGTTCATCGTGGCAGCTAATTCTTCGAGCGTGGGCTTTGCTTGAAAGATCGCAGGCGGTGGAGGAAACAGATTGACAGCTGGTTGCCGAGAACATGTCGCGCCTCCGCAGATAAAGAAACAAAACAGGCCGATCACCGGCAACAACCAACGCTGAGTACGATGATGGATTCTATAGATACCAATCACTGGGCTTCCCCCTTCACATCCATGCTCTGCTCACTGGATGCGTCCTCTTCGTCGCCTTCGAATGTTTCTTCCTCAGCCTCACAATATAAAAGCTCGTTGAGTTCGTCCTTCAATGATTCCGCTTCACCTCGGGTAATCGAGGGAACCGGAATTTCTATCACTTCAGCGGTCGTGGCCACTTCGACTCTTAGCGACTCGACTCCTTGATTCGTCTGATCCTGAACTCCCTGTGCTGCCTTGACAACACGTCGCCTCAATAGCATCAATGCGAGCAGTTAACGGCTCTTTTCGCGACCGGGCACCTCATCCATCTGACGTAAAAGGTCCACAAGCACTTCAGGAGGAGCCAGCACCATTTTCTTTTCGTCAGAAACCGGCATACGGCTTTTCCACCACCCAACAGCATTCTCAGGTGGTTCTGCCCAGCCTTCAGCTGAATACTCTCGACGCTTGAAATCCTCCCCGTCCTCAACGACAACGGAGTAATACCACTCACCACTACGCAGTGGGCGCTGCAGTGCATAACACTGACGTGTACAACGACCGACTTTGTATTCGCCCAGCATGAAGTAAGTGGTAGGTTCGAGGAAAAATCAGCGAGAACATCGAGAGCTTTTCAATCTCGTGTCTTATCAAATTTTCACCCGCCACGGAAAGCGAGAAATGAATTGATTGCAACCGCCATTGCCTGCTTTTGGACCTCGTTGCAGATGAATGAATCACCGAGTTTTTGGCTCAGATAGCGTCACGTGTGCAGCTGCATGAGAAGTGAGCAACTCTCCGCTCCTCGGCGTTTAAATAACGGATGGCAAACACTGGCATTGCTAGCATCCGCTCAGCATTTGATAACCCGCGATGAATAAGGAGCACCGAGAGAGACTCAAGGATCTTGGGGAGCCAAATACTGAACATCGCGATGCGGACTGACGCATGGCAGCCCCAGAGAGAGGTATCGTCCGTCTTCATGCTCTGGAGGACAGCAGCCGTATCTCCCCAAGCGGTGAGCCCTATCCTTCCGTGAGTGACGCACTAATCACGAGTCTCAGTATCGCTGGAGCTCGCATCTGATTGCCCCTTCTTGACTACAGAGACGTACCAGCCTGCTTTCTCGGATTGCCCTCCATTCTTTACCCTCAATGAACTTAAAAACGGCAAATTGGTGTCAGGCAACAACTTACCCTGCTGCAAGGAAAGGAATTTGGTTCTCGAGGCGGAATCACCTAGCGAACGCAGCAGAAGTCCATGAACCGAGGTCCACGCAAAAACCTGAGAGTCCGTAGATGGCAACTCAATCTGCTCCACAGACTCAACCTGATATCGGTCGCCAATAGTGATGATACTCAATTCGCTACCCTCCACATCACTCCCGATAAACGCAAGCTGTTTACTATTCGGGGACCAATGCAACGAATTTCCCAAGTCACCATACCGATGTTCATGCCGCTGAAAAAGTGGAATGACAGATTGGCTAACCAATTCATACAACCACACGCCATGCTGATTCAAAAAAGCAATCGTTTTCCCGTCCTTTGACCAAGAAGGAGAATGACCGTCAATAATTTTTTTTCCCGACAGGCCGTTGGCGTTCATCATCCAGATTGCTCTGCCCTGGTGTGAACGTTCACAGACGAAGGCATCACCACTGGGTGACCATTCCGGTGACCGTCCAGAGCAAACAGGCTGAACCCGTTGGTCATCTAAATACAGCCTCATAACTTGCATGAAACCTGAATCTTGTAACGTCCGCTGATGAAAGAGAATACTGGGATCATTAGGGTGCACACTGATTCCGCCCAATTCAATGATGGAAGAATCTTGCCAAATCACTTGCACCGATTGATCCTCCTCTAGAACGCGTAAAAGAGCGATCGATTGAGCCGGAGAAAAGTTGATTTCATTGGCAGCCAAAACCCCATTTGAATCAAGATCAAGTCGATGAAAGTAATAGCGTTTCTGTAGCTGAAACATCTCGTCATTCTCAAAAACAAACTCGTCGTACGAGATCACGTTGTCAGCGTTCCGATCTTTCATACGCTGAAACCATGGATAGTTACGATTTGCCAAAGGAGAGACTAGGTACTCATTCAGCGACAGAAAGGAATCGAGGTCATCATCAAACGCTCTGAAAAAAACTCTTCTTGTCGATTCTGTTTCACTAAAATCAGCGGAAGCCAACTCTTTAAAATCAATCTTGCCATCAAAGTTCGAATCCACGGTGCAGAACCAAACAATAGGATCAAAATAGAGCCCAAAGGCAGGATCAGAAAACTCATCGTAGACCAACAACTGATCATGGTTTTGATCCAATCGCTTAAAACTCGAGGCCAATTCCGGCACATGGTTCCTAGCACCGGCAACCTCTAACTCACTGAGTTTTCCATCGCGGTTCTGATCAACTTTCAGAAACCAGTCATACCGCACGACCCGCCCTGTAGGATCTCTAAGCAATCTTCCGTGCCGCAACCGAATCCCCAATTGTTGCTCGAGGAAATGTTTTGCCTCATGACGATTCACTTTTCCATCGACGTTTTGATCTGCAAGATCGATCACCCTTCCTGTCACAAAACGGTTACCCAGAGGGGTTATCGACCCGAGAAAGTTACCCACGAAGGTGTGTGCGCTGATCATCTCATCGGGTCTTTGATTCCAGTTACCGTATGACTCGTCCATCGCCGCAACTGCATCAGCAACTAACTGGAGAAACGGATCAGGTATCGGGCCCCGATACGGAGGCTTAACCGGACCAGGGATCGAAGAAAACTCACGAGGGCTAAGCTTTTGATTTTGATCGAAATCGAAAAGAATAAAATTACGAAATCGCTCCTTCTCCGATCTGGAGAGAGGCTCCTCAATTCCCTTCAGGTACTCAGATTGACCAAGCAGAAGGTCTCCATCGAGATCCAACTGTTCAAATTGATTACGAATAAGAACTGCAGACGCCGTCCATTGATCATCGCTCGGTTCTTTCTCTGCTTGCTGATTCGCCTCAGTGCGATTTACTCCAGTGGGATTGATCTGTTGAGCATAAAGTGATTCATGAAACAAACAGAGAACCGTTCCATGGAGAAACACACCCAAAAGCAACCAAGAAAAAAAACCAACAGGGCTAGGAGAAAGAAGAGGCCGACCTTCGGGGGGCTGTGGACAAACAGAGCTCGCGGAACGAGGGCGGTTTTCATCAACCCCCGAACAACCAAGCTCAGGCGACCGATTTAAATGATTTCGGCAAACGCGATTTCGTCTGCTCACCGTATCGTCTCATCCTTCCAAAAAACACTCTGAACAACGCAGGGAACTACAAGCAACGAACAACCCTCACCGTCCTGTTACCCGTCGCCGAGGTTGCCCACGGCACTAAGCCCCCGATCGTTTTAAAAATCGTACCACAATTCACGCAAGCACCGGGTTTTTTATCAAAAGCACGCTATCGGCTCGCCCAATTGGACCTCGTTGAAAAGACCGAGCAAACGGCAGAACATGGAAGAAATGAACAATTTGACAGAGGATGAATCACATCGCGGGGAATGTTGGTCCGGTAGCCGTTGACCAAGTGAGGCGAGAGCGATAAATTTCTAGCGTCGAAGGCATCGCCTGCTCTACAGGTCATGCATTTTTCAGACGGTGGCTGTAGCTCAATTGGTTAGAGCACCGGATTGTGGTTCCGGGGGTTGGGGGTTCAAGTCCCCTCAGCCACCCCTCTGAAAAAACGCGAAAGAATGTTTTTAGCCTTGGCAACCTCAAATGCTGGGTTGCAGCGATGGGCGTCATGCTGAACACCGAGCGATGTCCCCACCAAAAATGCGTTGAGGTCCTCCGTGCATGAATGGTTGATACCAAGCGATACCGCCGAATCGCAGCCTTGACTCACGCCGCTTTGTGGGGACGATTCGATTTGTAGGCTTTATATCGGTCAAAATCCCTCTACATCCCAAGAAACCCATAACTCGAAGGCGGAGCATGGAGAAGATCCGAGTATGCTGAGATAACGACGCTGGGAACTCTACGGGATCATCAGAATGAGCAAAATGCGATACCTCGGAATCTTCATCCTCCTACTCTCCGAGATGGCAATTGCTGATGCTCAATTATTTGGCACACGCACATTAGGCCAACCTCTCGGCCGACAGCCTCGGGCAGCTGCAGCACCGACCGCCGATTCTGGTCGAGTCACAGGAAGCGAAAGATTCATCCGTGGCAATCGAGACCGGAACAGCTTTGTAGGTGCCGATCAAGGAGAGACGCAATCCTTTGTCGGCAGTCAACAGGGATCCACCAGCGGAGTGATCGTCTCATCAACTGCAGGAATCGAAGCAGCAATCGACCGAACAAACGAAATCAATGAGGTTCTGGAGACGCCACCAAGCAGGAAAATGTATTTACCGAAAATCATTCTGTCACCAGAATTGATGGTGGGCATGCAAACAAGCGTCAAGCCGGTCGTCAAAAAACAAGTTAGAACGTCAGTTAATCTTGCTTCGTCGCAGAAGATCGAGGTGTCGGTGGTAAACCAGACCGCCATCCTTCGCGGGGTGGTATCTTCTGATAAGGAGAGAAAACTCGCTGCGACCCTAGCTCTCTTCGAACCGGGGATTTGGAAGGTTGAGAATCAACTTCAGGTGAAGCAATCTGGTCAACCGGATTCCTCACCATTGACTGAATCCCCACGGGCGAAGGATTAACGTCAGTCGCTCCTGACATCAATTCCTCCTTTGGTTCTTGCAAACTGAGTGTTTTTCCCCCATCCAAGTGCCGCTGGAAACTTCGCGGAAGCGTCAGCGAGTAAGTATTGGATCTCTTTGCATCCTCCGAGCTCGATACCGGTGTTGTATCAGTGCCGGTAAAACTAACCTGCTTGAAGGGTGATGTAGAAGTGGAAACGTCCTCTTGTTTGGTAGTAGGAGCACCTGGGAGTAACTTGCTAGCAGATACAGAAACGGCCGTGCCTCCGTTGCGGCCATCAAAACGGGTGATCAAGCTAAACGTTTTACTGGGTCCGCCAACTTGATCCCAAGGAACCCAAACACTGTATGAATGACCGAGGTCACTCACGCTGTGATGCCCTTGTAACTGATCCGCCGTAATCACATATTTCCGGAGAGGCTTCGAGCTATCCGCGGTGTGATCCTCACCGTCAAACACGTACACCGTGATACTGCCATCAACCTTGATTGGGTCAGCACCCTCGCGTTCATAGAAATACACCCTGGCTCCAAACCCGCGAACAGCAGGCTTGCCGGTTTGATGCAGGACAGTATCGGTCCAAATAGGCAATACAATCGTTGGCAACATCGGCTCCGAATTTGCGAACCAATTGAAAGCGGAACGCTCCGACGTCAAGCTGGAGCAACCGACTGTGCACACCAACAACAAAAGGCTGATAACAAATCTGCCGTACTTGGTTAATCTTGCCAATGCCTTCGAGCCTATCATGGTTTTCCGATCAGCTCCCGCATGGTGGTGTCCCCTTCAGCAGCAGGTTGAACAGAGGGCTTCGCTGATGGCTCAACCATCACTGGCTGTAATTCTCCAGAGGGATTCGTATCCGGGTAAATCACCGGTGTCTCATCTGACTCAGCATCTGACTCGTACCCAATCGGCATCACCGCCGGAAGATTGATATCACCGTGAATTCGGTAAACATCGGCTTCACACCAATTCATCCTTGCAATTTCAGCTTGCTTCAAACGTTCACTGTCCTCTGCAGACTTGATGACATGAGGTGTCAGAATGATTAGCAATTCAGAACGCTTCCACACGTCACCGTCGTATCGAAAGAGGTTTCGGAGGATGGGAATATTCTCGATACCGGGAATGTTGCGTTGTGTAACGTCACGATTCTCTGAGATCAAACCTCCAAGAATGATGGTCTCACCATTGGCAGCACTAACAGTTGCTTGAGCGGTAGTTGTATCAACTCGTGGCGCACGGATCACTGTCCCATCTGTCGACACGGCAACCGGTATTCCCTCTTGCTCATCACCGAGGCTTGACTTCTCCGCGTCAATTTCCATCACCACCATATTGTCCGGGCTGACACGAGGAGTCACGCCGAGAATCAATCCAACATTTTCTAAGTCAATGGAGTTAGATTGACCATTTTGGTTCACGGTTGAGCCAATAATCCTCGGGACACGTTGGCCAACCTGAATGAAGGCTGGTTGATTATCCAAGGTGCGAATCTGTGGACGGCTAAGCACCCTGACGCGGCGAGTCTCGTTCAGTGCTCGGAGCAACACACTCACATTTTGGCTACTGGCAGATAACACGAGCCCGCCGAATCCGGAGTTTTGACTGCTTCTGCCAACCCCAAAATTGGAAAGGCCTTGTCCTCCGACCTCTTTTGCCGAGCCGACAGCTTGAGAACTACCGCTGTTGCCAAGAGGGCCCGAATCATTAAAGAGGAAACCAGGGATATTACTTGCTGCCTGAATAATTTCTTCAGTAACCGTTGTGACTCCCGCAGCAGTTGAAGCCTGTGATGAGCTTGTAGTGGTCAAGAGATCACCGAGCAGACTACGGTCGAAGAGCACACTGCTCTGAACGCCAAGTTCAACACCGAACTCTTTGACGTGATTGAGTGAGACCTCAGCGATGAGCACCTGAATCATGACTTGCGGAGGCTGCTCATCAAGCTTATCGATTAATGCTTTAATCTCATCGTAGAATCGCGGTGTTGCTGCCAAGATTAGTTTGTTAGCGACAGGCTCGGGAACAACCACAACCTCTCGCTCAATTTCTTGAAATGGATTGCTCTGTCCAGGTGCTGCCTGTTCAATCTGTCGGCGATTGAGAAGGAACTGATTAATCGCACTTGCAACATCAACCGCCGGTGCATTCTTCAGTTGAATCACCGTGCTTTTTCGCTGCTGATCAGTCGTTTGATCAAGTCTCAGCAACAGCGCTTCAACAATACGCAAATCGCCTTCACTGCCGGTAGCAATGATACTGTTGCTGCGGAGATCTACGGAGAAACGCAGCGGCGCAAGCGAGGTCTCTCCTGGAGCGACCGAGGGGACAGGGCCAGCATTGCCGCCAGCCTCTGACGGAAGCAGAGATCGCAACGTCTCGATCAAACTGGAAGCATCTCCGTTATTGATCTGAAAAATCTTTAACGGCACCTCACCCGCGGGTGTATCTAAAGGCTATACCAATGCCTCCACCAAAGGCATGCTGTCCGCATTCGCGGAGAGTATCAGTGTGTTGTTGCGAGCGTTCGGTGTAATTTGAACTTGATCTAAAACTCCAGATTTCAGGATTCGCCTTCCATCTTGCCCCATAACCTCCAGTGCTAAAGCACTTCCCCGGTCCGGATCACCAATCGCTTCCTCTAACGTCTCAGCAATATCCTCTGCGAGTGAATTCTTGATCTGGATAATCTTCGTTTTTAAGATTGCCTTCCCCATGGGTTGATCCAAATCATCCACCAGTTTTCGAACCTCCATCAAATCTCTTGGAGCGGCATAGACAACCAAGGAATTGGTTCGTAGATCAGGCGTAACCGTGACTTTTGGTCCAAGACCGGCGCGATCTTCGAGGAAGCTTTCGACAGCTGTGGCAACCGTCTCTGCCGAGGCGTATTTCAATCGAAAAACAGTGGACTGCGTGCTTGGTGTAACGGGCGTGTCGAGCTTCTTAGCCAGGTCGATGATTGTCGAGACTGAGTCCCCCCAACCAATAAGCAACAAAGCGTTGGGCTTAACAAGCGGTGTAACCGAGACGCGTCCTTGACGCCCTCCGATCAAATCTTCACTCACCGTCTCAATAATGGTAGCGATGCCCTCACTGCTCGCATGCTGCAATGGTAGGATTTGAACGGTCGGCTGAGTGTCTTCGCTGATTCGCTCAAGCTGTTCGATTACCTCTGCTAATTGATCCAGATCCGGTTGTCTTCCTCGAAGCAAAATCACATCCAAATCAGGTAGTGACTCGATCTCAACCCCTTCAAATTGACGCAATGCTTGCTCTGCTGGTTGCGTATTTCCCTGATCACTGATGGTTTGAAAAACAACCTGTCGAATCATGCTCCCCGGTGGCATCGTAAAACGACTCTGATCATTTCGCAAAAACGCTCTCTGTGGTCCTGACCGCTGGTCATTGATCGTACGAACGGCGTCTCTCAGGGACGAATGGTTCTCTCGCTGCAACCGATGGACTTGTACTCGATAGCCATCTTTCGACTGCTCCGAAAGTCTCTCCACCAGCGATTTCAGCTGTCCAATGATCGTGCTGGGACCGCTTAGCACCATTCGCCCGTTGTTCGGGTCAAAAATGAGGGATGTCCGAATACTTGGTTCGCGAACCGATAACTCATAAACACGCCCCGGTGTAATCGTGCTCAAGCGAGGTTCAAAAATCACCTTCAGCTGTTGAATCAGCGAATTAATCTCAGCAGCTCTAATCGCGATTGCGATGGTTGCAGATTGCTGTGCAAGTGGATTCGGTTTTGCATTTCGATCCGATTGGGTAGCAAGAGGTTCAGTCAGCGGAACAATTGACCGTTGCAATGGAACGTCCGATTGGTTCAAAACCTGCCGAAATAGGCGATGCACCGACTCGGATCCCGACAACAGTAACTGGTTCCGCTGTTTGTCGACGACAAGCTGAAGCTCCTCTCCCGCTGGTAAAAGCGGACGGATCCTTTTTTCCAACTGCTCGGCCGATTGATGCTGGCACTGATAGGCAGTGAACTGTGTTTGCGCGCATAGCGATCCCGATAAAAGGGCAAGCAAAAGGATTGCGATACAAAAACGCGACGGCATGAGCTCAATACTTCGGCGGAATGACATAGCACTGTTTGAGGTACTACAAAAACCTACCCACCGCAGTCAAGAGATTGCCGGATGGTTCCACGCAATTTGCGGTGTCCGACGAATCAAATGAACGACAATTCACACCCACAGAAAAGATGCTCTAAGAAAACATCGTCGTCTAGATGTTTTAAAACCGTGCAACCGAGGTGTTTCACGGCTCAATAGGACCAGATCCCTCCTGCAGACTTTGCCCCGTTCCCAACTTCGTGGGACGGCCATCGATGACAACGAGCACCTCCTCGCCAATGATGTCAATCAACTCAAGATGGTGGGCTGCTACTTCCATCTCTTCCCCCCGCGCTAATCGCTTGGTTTCGCCTCGGTGGTCTTTGAACCACGCATTGACGATGCCATCATTAATCGTGATGGCAGTCAGAACCACTTTTGACAGGGTTGAATCACCGTGTCGTGCGAAGAGATTCCTCCTTGCTATCATTTGGTAGTCGGGAAACTCAGATGAACTCAGTCTCTGAAAAGACTCAGAAGATAGCTCACCTTTTCTCTGGCAACGATTCAACCCTAGCGCCTCGATCGTCGCACTGAAGTCGATTTCGCTCCCGCCACCGATGGGATTGAAAGCAATTGAATTGATCTTGTGCAGATGCCCCCCTTGATAAAAATCAAAAAGAAATCGGCTCACTTGCTGCAAACTCCCGCGTGCTCGAAGGGAGAACGTATAACGCAGGAATATTTCTTTCGGTTTTCGTGTATCTCGGTCTTTGATTTTGACTGATGACGGCTGCGAGGCATCCACGCTCGCGTTAGTAAGCTTTGCGTTCTGAACAAGATCGAGGATCCAGTCTTGATAAGCTGCGCGAGCTAATTCGGGATCATAGGGTAGAGAGATTCGCTCGAACATTTCCAACTGATCAATCGCACCCGCACTTTTGGCAATCGTTTGTTTTGTATCGTTAAGGCTCTTTTCAACACGGTTTAACTCACGCTCTCGATCTGCAGCCGGTCCCTCGATGAGATTTCGGTAGCCGAGGTCGCCCAGCCAGAAGACGGCGACAACACTCATCGCAATTAGTAAGAATTTCGTTCTCTCGTTCATTGCTCAGACTCCTGCGCCGGCGAGTCTGTTACGAGCGGTTCCTCCAAGGCGAGTGGCAAGCGTTCAGTCGGCCGAAATGTAATTCGCGTTTCAAATGACCAGTTTAGATTCTCACTATCAGAAACTTCAGCGACTCGCTTACTGGTTACGCTGTGGCGGTCATCCCGAATGGCGGCTTCCAATTCAGTCACAACATCCGGGGAACTCACCTGCACACTAAGATCAACAACCCCATACCCGTCATTTCCTGTGGACATCGTCATTCTCTTCACCAACGATTCACTTTGCATCGGGAAACGTTGACTCAGATCTCGGATCTCATCCAACCAGGCGATATCTGATTTCTGCCATTGATGCACTGCATCAACAACATCCTGATACTCGAGCGACTTGTTAGCTCTTTTGGAGAAGCGTTGAAGTGAGCTTTTCTTGGTTTCAATAGCCTGCTTCTGCTCTTGATTATCTGAGTACCACATGAATCCAAGCAGGAGAAGAACGGTAGACGCAATAGCTCCCCAAAAGGCAAACCTCTTGATTCGACTGGGTGGCGTTGGGATCTCACGTGGGTTCAAAAAGTCCAAATTCAGACTTTCGCCTGAAATTGCAGATGCAATACCAATCAGATTCGCGTAACTCGGAGCGTCATCGAGTGAATCAAGTTGCGATACATCAATTTGGTCGCAGGCATCCGCTATTGATACAGAGGAAGAAATTGTCTCAGCGAGTACGGAGGCAACCTCCATGAGCCCGGCTTTTTCACCGATGAGATAAACCTGTGCCGAATCCTCGTCAGCCACGCCAACAAAGGCAAGCGTTCTCTGCAACTCTGCCGCCAATGCTGCCCCATAAACTTTGGTTGGCTCCACGCCGACCTGCAAAGAGCGGAAAAGCAGGGGCAAGCCGTGATGAAGGACCGCAATCCTGGTGGTTCGATCGGTGAACGTGATTGCCGCTGCGATTGGCTGCTTTTGGTGGGCAACCTTTCCCAGTAACTCAACTGCACCTAAACCAGAATAGGTAACGTTTTGCAAAACGAACCCATTTCGGCTGAATTCTCGGACATGCTCACTGATGACGGACTGATCACAGGTCATCGCGAGAACATCAACCCCGTTCTCATTCGCGTGACTGGTTACAAGAAAATCAATCACCTTCGAGTCAGCATCCTCGTTGTTTTGTGCTACAAGATTAGCAACGAGAACTGGCAATTCAGACTCTGAGGCCGGCGGCAAAGAATCACTGACTGTGTCAATTTCAGGGCGAGAAAGCAACAAACAAGCTCGGGAGCATGAAATCGACTTTTTCTGAAGTTGCTCACGAATCCGCTGAGCAATCCCCATGGATTCGCCATCAGAATCGATATCAAATTTCCCGCTCGCGATTAAACTGACCCGGTTTTCGTCGGAACGGGCAACTAAATAGCGAACCGTCTGATCGGAGAGATCAGCGAGCAGAATTTCGGGCGTTTGTTTGGTTAAAGAGAGTTTCATTCGAAATCAATTACCAGCGGATCACCTGATGGACCACCTGACAAAGCTTATTCAACGAAAATATTGTTGTTCCTCGAGGATTCGTCGGCGCGGCGAGCGTCATCCCCGCTCATCCGCTTGACCCACAGTTGCCTTGGCTTCTCATTGGAAGCGTCAACAATCGCCTCACACAGAAATGCCGGTACATTGCCTTGAGAGCGGCCTTTCACCCGTGCTTTGACGACATCACCCCGGACCGTGACCTTGTCCAGGACCTGACTTACGATAGTCGGATCGATCCCCGCTGACGACAAGATTCCGATGGCATGACGATAGGTAGGCCCAACTGACCGGTTTTGTCCGAACAACCCGCGCACCCGGACGATCTGCTGAGCAGTCTGAACATCCAGCCCCGGGACGGCAGAGATTACCTCAACGGTAGCACGCGACAAATCAACCCTCCCCGGTAGTCGCCGCTCAGATTTGACGGTCAGCAAATCGAATACCTGATCTAACGGCACCTCATACGAGCCATCCAAAGTGAACGGGCTCTCTACCAACGTGCTTCCTAAATCAGATGTACTGGGAACTGCGACCGAACTGCCAATCAATTCACCAAGCGATGAAAAATTACGGGAAGGAAAAACCAAAAAATCAATCGGCAGAAGCTCTCCTGCGTCTTCAGATGCTTCCAACAAATCCACATTGCCGTATTGACGGAATCGAATCACATAATCAGCAAATTCAATGGAAATCGCATCTAACAATTGCTGATGAAGCGATTGCAAATCACCTTGATTCAAATTAATTCGAGGCTTCCCCTCAAAGGTCTCGTTACGCTCCGCGCTAACAACGGTTAGATAATCAAGCCATGCGGGCTGACCGCGTACCGCATTGGGTCCCATCTCAGATTCATCTGCCAAAACAGACAACTCTTCCGTGAGCAATGGCACTGAATTGCGTGCATTCACCTCGCCACCCGGGATGCGTTGCGCATCGTCAGCATCAATCCAATCGAGAATACGATTTGCGGTTCGCTCATCCATGCCAGGTAATTTCGACAACCCGCGAACTGCGGTACCCGGCATCCTGCGATCCCACTCCAAGAGTGAATAAAGGTTCAACTTAGCCGACTCAGTCCGCTCATCAACAGTCAGGGTGAACCAACAATCTTCTGTATCGCCTGACCGACTCTCCCAGACTTTGGTCTCAACCCCCTGGAAGCTCATCAACTGACCTCGTTTCGATTTTGGTTGCTCGAGACATGCGGCCATCACTTCAATTCCTGACAAAGCGGCCTGCTCGGCTTTGATCTGATCCCCAGCATTACGTGTTGCACGATGCTCGGATTCCATCGCCATTGTGAAATGAAACGCTGCGAGACTGACAAGTGTGACAATGACAAGCACAACCACTAAAACCGTGCCGCGACGTCTGAAACGATTCGAATCTTTGCAAGTCATTGAGCACCTCGGGTACTTAATGCAGAATTGATACCGAGCGCTATGACAAAACGATGCCGCAGCACCGGCTCTTGCTCCCTTTGCCCATAGGCACCTCCGAAATCTCTTGATGCCTCATCGTCAGCCTCATCCGGCAACACCATTTCAACTTCAATCGCTTCTGGAAGTCTTCGGTGCCAGCCACTATCCCACTGATCACGCCATGAACCATTATCGAAGTAACGAAACCTCAAACCACTTAGCTCTGGAATCTCATCACGCACCTCAGGGGCAAACTCGAGCTCGACATTGGAGCCTGATCGGTTACGGTCGCCACCAATGATAAGAAAATCATCCTGACTTAATTCGATTGTCCGACCCGCACTGAACCGAGAAAAGTCATTGCTTTTTGCTCGGCGTTCTTCTTGGAAATCAATCCAAGAACGATTAAGACGCGCGACGCCGTAGGAATCCTCTTCAATCGGACGTCCATCTAGTTGACCTGACCCACGATCCTCGGGAGGCATGACAAACGCAGTGTAGGACACCGCCCGCATCAGCTCCTTCCCGCGCCCAATCGCTGCGATGAAGTGCAATTCGTTATTCGTTCCCATCAGATAACCGTTTGATGGATAAAAGGGGAGGTCCGGACGGTTAGCATTCATCGGTGACGAAATTCTCGAATCGATCCTCGCGAGCTCCAGGAGATCGCTTCGGATTTGTTGACGAACTGCTCGTAACACGGTGGCTTTCTCGGCGACGGAAACACCCTTTTGCTCAATGGCCGTGTAAACATCAAACATGCTCCAAACAACGACCAGTAACAATGATGCCAGGGTCAGCGTTATCAATGTTTCGATTAAGGTAAAGCCACTTTTGATTGTCACCGGATTCCTCCAGTCACATTTCGCACCCAACGCACCACCTCAAAAACGGGCTGATCATTGGATCTTGAGCTTGAATCATTCTCTCGCCAGACCCGTGCTCGAACCTTGATCAAGTTCGCAATCCGTGTTGGCTGAAGATCAATACTATAGGTCCAACCCGGCGCGTCACTGACCTTCTCCCGATCAACGCGATCAACCGCCAGGGATCCTGCCTGACACTCATCAACAAGCGTTTGACAGATAAACTGAGCCTCAGCGCGACGTTCAGCGCGTATAAGATGCTGCTGACCGACCGACAGAAGTTGCAACAAAGCCATCGATGATGCAACCAAGATTGCAGTGGCAATAATTACTTCCAACAGCGAGAATCCCTTTGAATTCATTCGGCCAACTCCCGCTCATCGAGAGTCGACGCAAACTGAATATCGGAGGAAATTTTGACGCCGCCGGTTAGGCCACGAACCGAAACGGCGATTGCCATTTCCCCGTTTTCAGAAGCAATTTGCAATTGATGATTGGTACCACGACCGTCCGGATAAAAGGTAATGAAATCCGTCTCTGATTGCTGCTGATCTCTTGTTGGAACCTCTGACCTCGTTGGAACCTCTGCGCGGAAAGCAAATCCTTCCGGCAGGGATCCTGCAGCAAATCCGGACGCCGGATCATTGAGATTTGGCTCAACGGGGGACGTTTCGGTATCCCGACCCGACGGTGCTTGTCGCAACTGATACCGACTTGATTGCAATCCATAAACGAATTGAACCTCAAGCCCACGTTGAATCGCTTGATCTCTCGCTTCGTTGAGAGCCAATTTGATCTTGAGTGCAGCATCTCGAAGTTCTGATCGTTTAGCCACACCGCTCATTCGAGGCCATGCAAGGGAGAGCAGGCCGACGAGCATTACCAAAACAATAGTAACCTCGAGCAGTGTGAAGGCATTTCGGTCAGATCGATTGCGAAACGTTAACATCGGAAGCGGATTACTCGTCGGATGTCGTATCCAAGACATCCGCTTCGTTCATGACCTCGGAGGCATCGTCCCCATCACCTTCCTCGATGTCCCGCCAGTTATTGACGTCATCCTCGGTGTCGGATTCTCCGTCAATGCCCGGGGAGGAAATGTTGGGAAAGTCCCGAGTGCCCTTACTTGGCGGATATTCATACACAAATGCGTTGCCCCATGAGTCCGCAGGAACAATCTCATCATCCAGGTAGGGACCATCCCACTTCCGAGCTTTGGCCTCATCAGCGGGGGGCCTGATCAAGGCGCCAAGCCCGTCCTCGGTGCTGGGAAAAGTACGCATGTCCACCGCATATAATTTCAACGCGGCTTCAAAGTTTCCGATCTGTGCTTTGGTCCCTTTGATGTCTGCTTTCTTCTGGGTTCCTAGCAAACGAGGCCCTGCGATCGCAAAAAGCATGACCAGAATGATCAAAACGATCATCAATTCGATTAGCGTCAATCCACGACGTTGGGGGTTACAAGATCTCATCATCAATTGTGATCCGTGAGTTTGTGTAGTAGTTAAATAATGTATGGTTTCAAAAGCGTGCGGGTAATATCCGGCCTAATCGAGCGCCGTGTTCATATCGAAGACCGGCAAGAGTATGCCGGTAATGATAAACAAAACGACTCCACCAATGGCCAACAGCATCAGAGGCTCGATAAGTCGCACAAGCGACTCTAGTTTGCGTTCGGTTTTTTCATCCATCCTATCCGCGATTTTAATCAACACCGACTCAAGCGTGTTTGACTCTTCAGCGACTTTAATCATCGCCATCACCTGAGGCGGAATAAGACCACTCGAAGCGAGTGGTGAGGCCAGCGAGTTTCCCGATGAAATATTTTCTGCAGACTGATTGACGGCATCTTTCAAGAGCACATTTCCTGTTGATTCCGAACTGATCGACAAAGATTTCAAAATTGGCACACCATTCCTTAGTAACGTCCCGAGCACGCGGCAAAAACGCGACACCGCTGTTGAATGATAAACGCCTCCAACAATCGGCAAACGCAATCTTAAGTGATCGAACATTCGTCGCCCTCGATCGGTTTCAAAGAAACGATTCACAACCACCACTATGCCCGCTACAAAGGCTGCGAGAAACAAACCGTATTGCAACAAGCCATGACTAATGAACAACAAGGCAACGGTTACAGAAGGCAAGCCAGCACCACTCCGTTCAAGCCTCTCGAAAAATGGCTCAAACATTGGAACAATGTACGAAACAAGGATAATCGTGACCAGAAATCCCACCACCATCAAGACAATCGGGTAGGTCATCGCCCCAACTACTTTTGCACGCAACTGATCCTGCTTCTGCAAGAAAGCCGAAACATGCTGTAGTGACTCCTCGAGAAAGGCTCCCTCCAGCCCGGCTCTAACCATGCTCACCACGAGCTCAGAGAAGACCTTGGGATGTGCGGCCATCGCTTCGTCAAGGTTGGTCCCGTCGGCGACCTGATCACGAACATCGGCCAGAATCTCCCGCATGTTCAAATCAGCGGATTCTTCTGAGAGGATCTTCAGAGAATCCAATAAGCTCACTCCTCCGCCGAGAAGATCGGCCAACTGAGTCAAGGTGTCTGCAATCGTTTCCGTCTTAATCTTACGAGGCAATTGCAGATCAAAAGACAAACCCGCTGACTTGACTTTGTGATCATGAATCTCCAACGGGAAAAGCGAACGCTGACGCAATAACACCATTGCTTCGCGAGTGCTTCCCGCGGAAATGGTGCCATCGGTCTCGTCGCCGCTTGCAGTCTTGGCTCGATACAAAAAGTCGGGCATGGAATGATTCGATATCGGTTGGAACGCTTAATCCATTTTGGTAACGCGAAGAACTTCGTCCACGGTCGTCACGCCGGAGATCACCTTTTCCCATCCATCCTCACGCAGGGTAGTCATCCCATTGCGACGAGCAACCGCCTTAATTTCGTTCGTAGCAGCACGCTTTGTGGCAAGCTCTCGAAGCTCATCGCTACTGGTAAGCAACTCATAAATCCCCAATCTGCCTCGATAACCATTGCCGCGACAAGCAGCACAACCCACGGGGCGATAGATCGGCTTAGTGGCTCGTTCAAACGGAAAATCCGAGGGAAATTCAGAGCGAGGACGAGTGTCCGGCTCACAACAGTCCGGGCAAAGCTTTCGAACAAGACGCTGTGCCAGAACGCCCTCGACCGTGCTACTGACCAGAAATGGCTCCACCCCCATGTCCGCAAGTCTCATGAACGCACTCGCCGAGTCGTTTGTATGCAATGTGCTGAAGACCATGTGACCGGTCAGCGAAGCCTGAGTCGCATTCTCTGCCGTCTCCAAATCTCGAATTTCACCAACCAGCACGACATCTGGATCATGTCGAAGAATACTCCGTAAACTCGCAGCAAACGTCAATCCAACTTTGGAATGCACCTGAATTTGATTAATGCCCTCCAACTGATACTCAATCGGATCTTCGGTCGTGATGATTTTCGTTTCTTCGTTCTTAATCTCACTGAGTGCGCTGTAGAGTGTGGTTGTCTTCCCACTTCCGGTAGGACCCGTCACAAGGACAATCCCATGCGGCATTCGAATCAGATTCTGAAATCGCAGGTAGACTTCCTCCGACATGCCGATTCCCTTGAGCGAAAAGCTTAGGTTGGCTTTATCGAGGACACGCATCACGACCCCTTCCCCGTGCAACATGGGGATGATCGATAAGCGAATATCAATCTCTCTTCCTTTGATCCGAAGTTTGATCCGGCCGTCTTGAGGTACTCGTTTCTCCGCAATGTTTAACTTCGCCATGATCTTCAGTCGACTGATGATCGCAGCTCGAAACTGATGCATTTCCTGTGGAGTTGATTGCTTTTGAAGAACGCCATCGATCCGATATCGTATCTTGATCCGCTTCTCCTGGGCCTCGATATGAATATCGCTGGCACGTGCCTCGATTGCTTCTTCAAGAATCTCGTTGACCAATCGAACCACGGACGCCTGCTGCGCGACTTCTGCATCCTCTAGATCTTGACCGGTCAATGAATCTAAGTCGCTGAACTCGTCGTCATCACGCTGCAAAGCCAGCAAACCATCAATCGTCTCAGCACCAACGCCTAGGTACCGCTTGATGAGATCTCTAACCTGAGCTGGATCGGAGATAACAGGCTGCACCATCTCGCCGGTGGAGGCGCTCAAAGTATCGATTGCTTGAAAATCGAATGGATTGGTAACAGCGACCACCACTGCTCACCCGCGCCGGTAAAGCGGAAAGAATTCATGTCGATGCACAAGCCGAACGGGAAACTCCTCCAAGACCGATTCATCAATTTCAATTTCACTCAGATCCACGACCTGCAGACGAAGCGAACGGGCGAGGCCATTCAGCAGTGATTCCTGTGAATCCAACCCGACTTGATTAGCGGCAACGTCAAGAGATTGTCCATTCTTGATGGCATCAGCGACCGAGGCTAATTGCGATCGATCAAGTCGTACATTAGACAGATCTTGGCTCATGGGGGCGGGCCGGCTGAAGTGGGGGGGGTGGGGGTTTGTAGGCGAACTCGTGCGAATCCACTTCAAAACGGTGGGGAGGGTAGGTGTCTGATCAGGTTAACCTTCTGCACGCTCTATCGTTCAGGTCGGTCAACCTGGCCTCTTGCCGATCGGGCATCCGTGTTCAAACACGACCCTCTAGTCTAGTCAAACCTCTGTCATACTTACAGGCTGATTTGGCAGCCGCCCGTAGGGGGGGCACGGCACCACAAAATCAACGATTACTTCTTGGAACTTGTTTTTGAGCTGGTGCTGACGGCACCGGGCTGCACCAAAAATCGCTGCAAAACCTCCTGCATGCGATCCGATTTTGTTCGGCTCAGTCGTATCACCTTCACATGTCGGTTGCTATTGGTTGAGGCCTGAGTGTCAATCGTGTTTAAAAACTCTCTAATCTCGAGCCGCAATTCAGGGGGTGCTCGCACAATTAGCGAATTGGAGGATTCATCGATATCCAACGTCAGAACGGGTCCAGAGGAAGCTGCATTGATTTGCTGCAGCAGCGAGGCAACAGATGAGCTCACACCTTTTGGAATTGAAATGGGGGTTCGCCCTCCGCCACTGGTTAGCTGCGTCTTGTAGACATTTTCCAAAATCTCAAGGACCCTCGATGCCTCAGCGTATTCAAGCGTGATTAATTCAGGGCGGTATACATCTAATGGATCCGGCAACTCTGCATTGTCCAATGTTTCAAGCAATTCCTGAATCACGTCACGAGCATGGCGACTTCCGTGAACAATAATCGCGTTCAATCGTTCATCCGCTACAAACACAAGGTCATTGAGACCACGCTGATTCATGTCCTCAAAAAGTTGGTCAAGAAGAAGCTTGGTGTCACCCGCTCCCATGTTTCGGAGAAGGAACACAGCAAAATTGGACTGTCCTGTCGCAGGGCCGGAATTCACCGCCATCGCTCTCAGGATGGACTCGAGTCGATCCAAAGCTTTCTCGTCGTCTGAAGTGATTGTGATCCGACTTTGCCCCGGGACCAAAAAGACAGGTGGCAAAGCGTCTTGGCTGTCATTTGACTCGGTGACAACTTCTTTCCCCGTCGTCGACTTCGGGACCGGAGCTCGAGTAGTCTCAGTCTGACTTACCAGTATGGTGGAATCCATTTCCGCTGAATCAATCAAAGCGTTGTCTTTTACTTGGTCCTCTTGCCGGTCGATTCGATTGCCTCCAAGAGTTTGCTCATTTAGTCGACGCTGAAGGTGATTTGCAAAAGGCACCTCAACACCATTGCGAGATGCATCACTCGCATCTTGCTCACCCTCGAGAACCTCTTCCTTGGGTGACTCCGTCGGTTTGGCATCACCGCGCGGTAGACCCATTTCTGCATCAGCTGGTGTGATAATCTGAATTCGGTTAGATCGTATCCGAGGCCAAATTGCTTCGACCTGCCGCGCCAACGCATCTGTATTCCCAAGAAACTGGATGACTCGCGTGTTGCCTTCGGAGTTTGCGTTCTGCCCTTGAAAGACAGGCTCTCCCATCTCTGCTAATAATTCCCGAATTTTCACAAGGTGCTTTGAGGTTGCCCTTAAAAAAAGTTTACCAGTGGTAAAGTCAACGGATACGCTCGGCTTCGTCGAACCGGGCAGGTTTCGGAACATCCCATTAATCGCTTGCTCGATTACCCACGGATCATTTGCAACAAGCTGGAAAACTTCAAGTTCACGCGGATCACCCTCTAATTGATCGATCGCGTCTCGAAACTGAACGTGCTGCTGCTCTGTCGCAAAAATCACCAACGAATTATTGTTTTGGTTGTGATGAATATCTGGCCCGGGATTCTGCCCCCAAGCGATCGAGCGTATCGTGGATTGTGCGAGATTAGCATCAATATTTTCGAGCATATAGATTTTCTGCACTCGATGAACCGTATTACGAGGCTGCTGGTCGAGCTGGTTGAACATCTCTGCAAAGACTGCCTGATTACGCGGCGTCGCGATCACATACAAACTCTTTGTGGCATCCTGAAAAGTGATCGAGTACTCCTTGCTTTTGTCAAACGCACGAGACAGAGAGTCATAAATCCTTCTAGCATCCGCGTTTAACACCGGATAGACCTTCACCGTTAAATCCGCTCCGGAAGCGACATCCAAATCGTCCACCACTTGTGCGATACGCTGATGATCTAGCTCATTCGCGGTCACCAAAAGCGTATTAGAATCAGGGTCTGCAGCGATCGTCGCATCAGACGCAAGCTCACTGAGCGATGCGGCTACGACCGTTGAATTCGCAAGCCTCAGCGGATAAACCTTGGTCGCCATCGAAGGCAAGTCGGGAAGTGCCTCCATAATTGAATCGATCGCCTGACGGACCTGATCATGCCCCGCTTGGTCTGCACGAACAATCAAGCTGTTCATTGCCTCATTTGCCTGAACAGTTATTTCGGACAACATGGGATCATCCAGCGTGTTGACCACTTGATCCGTTGTTAGCTTTTCGCGGTCGAGCGGATAAACCTTGACAAAACGATCAATAGCTTGTCCGTTCACTTCGTCAGCGGCTTCACGCAGGATGCGATGGTCCTCTGCGGAAGCAGTAACGAAAACGACATTTGCGCCGGGATCGTATCCAATCTTTGCTTCAGGAGCCATCATCGAGAATGCTTGATAAAGGTATTTAGCATTCCCCTGTGTGAATCGATAGATCTTGGTGGTCTGATCAGCTTCAGGAACGCTGCCATCAATCTGCTCGACGATGGACGCGATTCGTTCCTGAGCAACGGCATTCGCGGTGGCTGCCATCACCTGTGAATTCTTATCTGCAGCGAAAGTCGCGTCCGGCAGCAAGACCTCTAGTACCTGAATCGCAGAGGCAGCAGTTGTGTTTTCGAAATAATAAACCTCTGTCGTAAGCTCATCAATCGTTGGTAGAGCTTCAACAATTGCTTCAATTGTCTTGCTTAGCTCTGCTTGCAATTCAGGTGACCCACGAACGATCAAGCTATTCAACTGTGCATTGGTTTGTATCGAAAGCTCACTTGTCAGCGATTCATCCAATGACTGCAAAACGGTCTCAGCATCGATTTTATTCTCATCGAGGGTGTAGACCTTCACCATCGCATTCTCAACGTGACCCTCTAACTGAGAAGCGGCTTGACGGAATATCGTGTGGTCAGACTCTGATGCCGTGACAAAAACAACATTGGACCCGGTGTCAAACCCAACTCTTGCCGTCGGCACCAACATCGTGAATGCTTGTGACACCGACTCTGCATTAGCCTTTTCAAATCGATAGACTTGCGTGGATTGATTATCCGTCGAATCACTCGATTCGATTTGCTCCACCACCGTCGCTGCGCGACGCTGATCGGTTGGATCCGCGGTAACCACCAAAACCTTGGCCTCGGAGTCTGCTGCAATCGTTGCGTTGGGCAGAAGCGACTGAAGAACGCCGAGTGCTGATGCAGGATCACCACGCTCAAATCGATAGACCGCAGTGCTCAAGCGATCCTTCTCTGGTAATTGCTCTAATATCGCCTCGATGCCATCCTTGAGTCTCTTATGCTCTTCCTCGTTACCGTTGGCAATGAGACTGTTGGTCTGATCATTTGCTTGAAGGGTTAACCCCTCCTTTGTCTCACTGTCGAGAGTCTCAATGATGTCCGTTACGGCCATCCGCTCGACATCCACTGGATAAACTCGAACAAAACGTGCAGCTGGCTCAGCGATCTCAACTTCGAACTGCTTAATGAAATCCGTCACACGCTGTTGGGTTTTCGCATCTGCCCACACCGAGATGGAATTGACAGATTCACTCTCGAGAACGATTGCTTGCGGAATCGCGCTCACAAGGTAATTCACCACCGCTAATTTGATATCGGGACGCAACGGGTGCAGTTTTAGAATATTGACATCTGTTGGCTGATAGGCTGCGATTAATTCATCGACAAGTCCTTTTACCTGAAGATGCTCATCAGGGCTCGCCACGACAAAGAGACGGTTAGCCAGCACCTCAAGCGTAACCGCACCCGGAACCCGCTGTGCCAACAGCGTCTCGACGGAAGCGACACTTGCCTGACCTATCTCGTAGACCTCAATAGAGCGATCCGCTTGATCCTCTGAAAGCTGCTCTGAGAGGGATTTCAGAATTCTCTCCAAACGTTGATGCCCTTCTTCGTCCGCCCAAATGACCCAGCGATTTTCACTGGAAACATCAAGAAGAGTCACACTCGGCGTTAATTCATCTAACATTTGCTCCGCCATTTTTAACACGGCAGGGAGCTCCTCTATCACCTTCACTGTCTTATTCGGTGATTCACTCAGCGTTTCAGATAATGCATCAAGTGAGACTTTGATTGCCTCATGATCCTGCTTGGTTGCCCAAGCAATCAGAGTATTCTCCTTGGCAGTAAGTTTCGCATCAACCAACTCTGGTTCAAGGATTGCGACTACTGACTCCGCAAGCCCATCCTTGATCGGATAGGTTTGCAGGGAACGCTCCTCCTGAGGATTTGACTGAGTGAATTGCTTAATCGCCTCGGAAATAGCTTGATGAGATTCGTCATCGGTCCACACAAGAACACGGTTGCTCTCGGAATTACTAGAGATCACTGCAGATGGAACAAGTTGAGCTAGGATGTTTTGGACCTGAGCCGGCTCTGCATCACCGACCTCGTAGGCCACCACACGCATGGCCTGTTTCTGCTCTGCATTATCGACGCGTTGAATCGTCATCGCGAATCGCTCTTGCTGAGGCTTGGTTCCTGAAGCAATGAGCTGACGATTGTTTTCGTCAACGCTTATCTGCATTTCGGGAAACAAAGGCTGCACCACCAACAAAACAGCACTTGGGTCGGAACCAACAAGAGGATACGACTCCACGACGACTTCGTCTCGATCATCCCTCTCCGCATCCAGCTCCGAGATCAGGGCCTGCAAGCGAGGGTGCTGATCAAGCGGTGCAGCAGCAAGAACACGATTGGACCTGGTGTCTGCCACAATCGTCAGCTCAGGCTTCATTTCCTGAAGCAACGTAACGATTGACTCGGCGTCACCCTTGCTCAATGGGTAGGCGATTAAAACGGATTCCCCGGCACCACCTTGGTCGCTTAGCTTCGTGAGCACGGACTCGGTGACCTCGTGATCTTTTTCCGTGCCAACCACCATCAACCAACGACTGGTGGGGTCAACAGTGAACGTCGCTGTTGTAGAGAGCGACTGCAGAACCGAGAGTGTATTGGCCGAGTCAGTGGGATTAAGCCTGTAAGTCTCCAGTCGCTTTTCCTCTCGAACTGGCATCGCGAGAAGCCGTTTTTGGATCTCAGACTTTACCTGATTCAACAACCCGGATTCGGCCCAGAAGTAAAGCGTATCGGATTGATCATTGAGCACAAAATCTACGGTTGGATATTTTCCTTGGAGCGTTTCAAGTAGCCCGGCTGTATCAGCGATGCCAAGCTCCACTCGCTCGGGTTCCATCACTGCAGGAGTCGCCGTCGTTTTCAATGTTTCGAGTAATTCAGCGAAGATAAGATGCTGCTCGGAGGTGCCCCATACCGCAATCTCAGGCCGCGATGGGTCCGGTAAAATGGTCAAGTCTGACAACTTTGCTGGCAATGAATCAAGCAGTGCCGCCAAACGACTTTTCTGAACGTTGGTAGCAGCATACAGCTTTAAGGTACGAGCGGCTGGTTTCTCAATTGCCTCAATCTGCTTCAACGTTGAACCGATAAGATCGTGATCCTTCGTTGTCGCAAGAACACTTAACTTCTTCCCGTCGGAAACCACAGAAACACTCGCATCTGGCACAAGCGACGTTAATGTCGATAGCATCTCGCCACTGAGCGGAACTTGCAGTTCGTAGAAAGCAAGGTACTTTTCCTCCCGCTGCGGCATCGCCGAGGCAAGTCGCGAAATGTCGCCCTGAACCCGCTCAACCTCTGACTCAGACGCCCAGTAAGACAACTGGTTGGAGTCGGAATTCAAGATAAACTCGATGTCGGGGTACTTGGTCTGCAGGGAACTCACGAGTGCACCGGGATCAACGACCATCAAATCCACACGCTGTGGCTCAATAATCAGCGGTTTCGGAGTCAATTCGAGCTGCGACAGTAACTGCTCAAAAGATTGCTGCTGATCCTGCGTGCCCCAAGCGGCGATTTCATCCGAATTAACATCTGGAAGAATCTGCATGTCAGCCAGTGAATCGGGCAGGGAATTGACCAAAGCTTCAAGTCGTAATTTCTGCTGGTCGGATGCCGGATAGATTTTGAGAATGCGTTGGCTGGTGTTCCTTAATTGCTTTAACTGTGAAAGCGTTGCAGAGACGACCTCCTGATCCTCTTCACTTGCAACAACACTTAATCGTTTCTCAGCAGACAATTGTGTAATCAGGGCTGAGGGCACAGCGTTTTGCAGCGTGGACAACATCTCCGCACTCAACACGCTCTCGATTTCATAAAAACTCAGGAGTCGATCCTGCTCCGAGGCCACCTTCAGCTGATCGATTGTACTTTTTGCCAGTTTCTGTTCTTGCTCAGTCCCGCGAATCACAACACGGTTCGACTGGGGCACAACGAGTGCTCGCGGCAGAACGCTCTGCAAAAGTGTCGAGATTGCTTCCGATGCATCTTCACCAACTGGGTAGACAGCTATTTCCACCGATTCCGAAATGGTGCTGGTCGGTATATCGAGGTTAGCGAGCGTCTCTTCTACCTCGCGATGCTCTTCTTCGGTTGCGACCACCAACAGTCGACCGATGGTTGCATCAGATGCAATTTGAAGATTCGTAAATACGAGAGCGAGTTGCGTTACCAATTCCTCCGTACGATCCACAGGTACGGGGTAGGAACGCAAGCGAGGCTTTGCTGAGCCAGTGGCAGACGCGACCATTTTTTCAATACTGGCTTGAATCCCCTCATGGGTCTCGGGAATCGCCTGAGCGTGCACCACCTTGGCATTTGGATCAAACTGAATCTTCGCATCAGGAAAAAGTACCTGAAGCATTTGTTCGGTTGATTCTTTCTCAAGGCCGGGTGCTTGGTAGCTGGCAAAAACAGGCGGAATCGGCGTCACTCGCTCCGGCTTCGGCGGTGTCTTTGGCTCAGGAATTGACGCGATCACAAGATTGATCGCCTGCTGCTTCCCTGCGGTTTCGGTGACAAGCAGCTTTTTTGCCGCAACCATCGGAGTCGCCTGTCCATATTCACCGAGCAGTTGTTGGACCGCCTCGACGACGTCGGAGGCGAGTCGGCTACCGAGCGGGAACTCAACCGTGACAATTTCAAATCGACCACGCTCGACCAATTCGTCGACATCAACTTTCGGCACCAACTCGTATGGAATACCGTCACTCGTGTCGGCGAGTATCAGCATTTTTTCACGGCGTATTAACGTGTAGTTTTTGCTCAGTAAAACACTATTCAGTAAGTCAATTGCTTCAGCAGGTGAGAACTCTTTTGTGTCGTTGTAAGTGAATAGTCCACTCGGCTCTGAGTCGATAACGAGCGAGAGGCCTGCTTGCTTTGCAAACCATCCAAGGACATTACTCCACTTTTCTCCGTAGAAATTGAACTGCAAACTCCCGCTGGTCAGCAGTGTTGCAAAAACCTGCCTCTGCTCATCGCTCAGCAATGCAGCAATTGACTCGTTACTTTTCTTGATGATGTTTTTGCGTTCAGATGGCTCCGAGGAAACTAAGCCTTGGAGACGCTCATCGAGAAGGTTGGCAATGTCTGCTCGCTGCTGATCGGTTAAATTCAGTTGGTTCGCATAACCCGACTGACCAACAAGCGAGTAGTCGAGATTCTTGGCAGCGTTCGTCTTCGCGTCCTGCGAAAAACAAGGGCTCGCGATCACGACAGAAAATAGGACAACAAATGCTCGAAAAAAAAGATGCATAGCAGCAGCTTGGCGGGATGTGTTTGGTGTGACAGGCCCAACCCACACTACTCGGGGGGGCCATAGGCTTTCGCCACACTAGTTGGGCCTTCGAAGGAAGTCGACTTCATTGCCCCTAAATCTAAGCTATCTGCGAACCGTTTGCACGAATCTACCAATTTTAACGGCTACTCATTCGTCGACTAAAATAGCTCCACGTCGGCTAACATCGTTCCAAACAGTAGATCACGCCAAACTCGTCCCAACGCAAAACCAACCAATGAGCGGTCATGCAACAAGATAACTGGATGGGCTGGTACGAAAGTCTTGTCAAACCGAGCTGGACACCAGAACCTTCAACGATCGGTTTGATTTGGATCATCCTATACCCAATCATCGTGGTTACCTTCGCATACGTTTTCTACGAGGTCCTGCGAGGTAGGGCACCAAAATCAATCGGCTGGGTATACCTGATTAATCTAATCGCGAATTTACTCTTCACACCCATTCAATTCGGTCTTCAGAACCTGGTACTGGCATCGCTGGATATCCTGATTGTCTTGGTGTCGATCGTCGTCATGATCTACCAGACATGGACAATTCATCGTTGGGTATCATGCTGCCAAATCCCCTATTTTGTATGGGTCGCGATCGCATCGAGCCTACAGCTCAGTATCACGGCAATGAATTGGCCGTATTGATAGCGACTCGAAGTGCCTTAGCAGTAAGCACTGCAATTGAAAAAACGAAATCAAACGCGCAGCTTGATTTGAATTGCAGTCACTCCAGCCACCGTTCTTGCAGCTGCTACTACGATTGCTCGCTCATCATGAGACGGAATCGTTCCGGACAGACGAACTTTCCCGCCACCAAGATCTTCGGCTCGAATGTGGTAATAACCCAGCCGATTTAGCGAGGCGATAACACGATCAACCAGAGATGGTTCTGGGATGACTGAAGAGTTTTGAGTTGGCTGTTCAATCACGGTTCAGGTGTTTCAGTGAGTGGAACAACGAATAGCGAATAACTCCCCGTCGTTAAAAAGGGCCTCCCATTAATGGGGGCCTCTCGTGTGCCTAACTTTAGATAGACCTACTTCCGTTTTCAGCCAGCAAATACGCAATAAACATCGATCCAAGGATGAATCACTTTGATATGCCCGCACAATCGTTATGAACGGAACCTCATTCGAATAGGAGGGTCGGTCTGAAGCGATATTGCCGCCCCAAGAGCGCCTTGAAGAACTGAACCTTTTGGAAACCGGTTCAGTGTTACAATCTGAGAGGACTGCAATAGCGGGTGGCGCCCGACAAATGCGTCAAAAAACAAATGCTTCGAATTTCGGAACCCATCAGTAGATTGACACTGAACCGCTTGAGGCCACGAGGACGGAGTGACGAATTCTATTGAATCCACAGCTACGGATCATCTGTCCCAATGAAAACGTTAAAATCCGTTCACGGCACCCCATTTTTAACTTAGCCCATCACCAATACTAGCTATCAACTCCCTCATGTTTATCAACAAACAGACTGCTTGGTCTACGATTCGCCAGACGAGCTTCACTGCATTAGCAATCACCTCTCTAGCGAGCCTGTGCTCAGCTGCTGAACCTACGGGAATGGCGTACACGTACAAAAAAGTTGAGGAGAGGGAACTAAAAATCTATGTCACCAAGCCAGCAGATTGGCAGGCTGGTGATTCAAAACCAGCGATTGTTTTTTTCCACGGTGGCGGCTGGGTCGGCGGCGCGCCAGGACAATTCACCGAACACAGCAAGTACTTTGCAAGTCGAGGAATGGTCTGCTTCCAAGTGCAGTACCGCCTTCTTGATCGATCTCAAAAAGATCCACCCACAAAATGTATTGAAGATGCTAAGTCTGCGATGCGATGGGTAAGGAAACGTGCGACTGAATTTGGGATCGACCCGAATCGCATCGCATCAGCCGGTGGTTCTGCCGGAGGTCATCTCGCTGCCTTCGTGGGAACGACCCCCGGCGTGGATTCCCCTGATGACGACCTCTCCATTTCCGCAAAGAGCAATGCGATGCTGCTGTTTAATCCGGTCTACAACAACGGACCTGGGGGCTGGGGCACAGCAAGAGTGGGAAAGCTTTTTCAAAAGTTCTCACCCGCTCACAATCTCTCAGATGACGATCCACCGTCCATCGTGTTCTTGGGTGATCAAGACAAACTTGTTCCCGTCGCCACTGCTGAGTCATTTCGAGATTCGCTCGTGGCGTTGGGAGTCAAGAGTCAATTAATTGTCTACAAAGGAGCAACGCATGGTTTTTTCAATCATGGACGGAATGGTAATCAGGCGTACAAGTCCACGGTGATCGCTTCCGACCGTTTTCTAGCGGAACTTGGTTGGATCAAGGGAAAACCAAGTATCACGGAATAATGCATGTGGCATGTAAACCGGTGACATCTTTCTCAAAAGGTCTCTCAGTTGAAACTAACTCTCGACCGAAAAAAAAGGTTACTTCAGGGATAACGATGATTCATCTCAATTCACCGATTACCGCCCCTATTCACACCCGTTTAGTGAGAGGCTTGGGGATTCGCGCACATATAGGAAACCGACTCAAGCAGATTATTGGGTTGGCAATTGGGGTTTTACTGATTCACCAAACCCAAAACGCTTGCGCTCTCGAGATAGCCACCAAGTCGGTCTTCCGAGCCGGTGCCGCGAGTGTTGAAATCACACCTCCTTTGGGTGAAATGGTAGTCGGAGGCTTTATTCCCTTCCCGGCAGACCGAATTCATGACCCGCTCTTTGCAAAATGCATTGTCTTGGATGACGGTGAACAACGTCTTGCTTTGGTCGTTTGTGACAACCTCGGTATTCGGCGAGAAGAGTTCGATAGCGCTCGCAAAATCATTTCATCAGAATCAAGCATTAACGCCAATCATATTTTGATGGCAGCGACTCATACCCACTCTGCCACGAGGGGCCAATCTGATAAGTATCGAGCGATCTTGGTAGAAGGCATTGCACGAGTAGTCAACCAAGCCATTGACAACCTCGAGCCGGCAATGATCGGATGGGGCTCAGTGGATGAACCGAGTGAGGTCTTCAATCGAAGATGGTACCTAGAAGACGCAACACTTCGTCACAATCCCTTCGGTGGTATTGATCAGGTAAGAATGAACCCGCCAAGAGCACACGGATCGCTGCAGAAACCAGCAGGTCCGATAGACCCCGAGATCTCCTTTATAAGCATCCAAGCGATCGACGGTACTCAACTCGCTCTACTGGCAAATTATTCTTTGCATTACGTGGGAGGTGTCAAACGCGGAGAGGTCTCCGCGGACTATTTTGGGATCTTCTCACAAATCATCACTCAGTCACTGGGCAAACAATCAGATCATCCTCCCATGGTTGGAATCCTCAGCAACGGCACCAGTGGCGACATCAACAACATCAACTTCAAACAACGCGATGGACGAAGATGGGCACCTTATGAAAAAATGCAACAAGTCGCAGAGCTAATTGCTAAACGAGTGATCAACGCTCACAAAAAAATTCAGCACCAAACATGGGTTCCGCTCGAGATTCTTGATCAAGAACTAACCCTTGTGATGCGAAAACCAGACAAACAACTGCAAGATTATTTCGCTTCAATCATGAAGAAACCTGAGGATGGGGATAAACATCATCCCTATGAAAGAATCTACGCCGATCGTGTTGCGAATTTAGATGCCGGACCCGACGAAATCTCTGTCCTTCTACAATGCATCAGAATTGGAAATCTTGCAGTCCTGAGCATTCCCTTCGAAACCTTCGCGGAGATTGGACTGGAATTAAAGAGTAAATCTCCGTTCGAACATACGTTTACGATCGAACTTGCCAACGGCAGCCGCGGGTACTTACCCACACCGAGACAGCATCAACTCGGCGGCTATGAAACGTGGATGGGTACGAACCGAGTCGAAAAGCAAGCCTCTGTCAAAATCACCGAATCACTCTTGAAGATGATGCACGAAGCTAACAAGAAATAGATTCTTCGAACTGTAAACGACAGAGCTTGAGTGTCCCGACTGCGTTGCAAGAATCGACCGGCAAGAAGTGCTTGCTTTCGTGAAATCCGACCATCGCTCCTTACCATCTAATTGGATACAGCGAGTTCATCGCCGCGATCGTTTTCGCGTTTCGCGCGTAACATCCCGTCGCGAAATTCCAAATGATCGATCTCTGTATAAAACATGATGCTCGGATCTACCCCAGCCTCGCGATGACGATCGATCATCTTACTCACCGGCGCAAACCTGCCGAGTGCTGGCAGCACAAAGAGCCAAATCACCAGCACTCCGACAGCCCCCGCAGCAAAACGATAGACGCCGCCCTTTGGAGAAGGCAGATTCTCAGGATCACCGTTTGCTAGATCGCTCACTTGGCAAGCATCTCCTTGATATAGTCAGCGAATATCACACCAAACATTACATAAGCCATGACAAGGGTCAGTATCAAATTCAAAGCCTGACCACAGATGTACAGAATGAGTGGTTTCCCTCCATGTGCTTGCTTTCTTAAACTCGCAAAATTCGAATCTAAACCGATGCTTACGAAGGCCATACAGAAAAACCAACCTCGCATCCCCTTCGTTGCTCCCTTCACCGTCAAGGTCACCAGAGACTCGCCATCGGCAACGAAATGACTGAGCTGAGTGAACGCGATCGAAGCAAAGACAAAGCCAAGGACAAATTTTGGAAAGCGACGCCAAATTTCCATCGCGTCAGGACGAGCACCGGAATTCGGATCGCGTTCAACAAAGAGAACCCAGTAAACGGCAACCCCGAATGCCGTTACACCGATCAAGATATTCTGGATCATCTTCACAGTGGCTGCGGTCTGCTCAGCGACCGAGCCCATGGTTGATCCCGCAGCAACAACGGCTCCCGTCGAATCAATGGTTCCTCCAATCCATGCCCCACCAACGATCGGGCCCAGTCCGAGCTGATCGACGATCACTGGCATACAAACCATCATGACCACCGTGAACATGAGTGAGATGGCAATTGCAAATGACAACTCTTCCTTTTTCGCACGACAACTAGCGGCGGTTGCTATTGCTGCAGAAACACCGCAGACCGACATATCAGCAGCAATCACCATGGCCAATGAACGGCTCGGCAAGCGGAGGATTCTTGTACCAAACCAATAGGTCGTGATTAACACCACGGGGGTAACGATCCACGCGACCGCAATCCCAGGAACCCCGAGTGCAACCAATCGATGCCAGAGGACCTCTGCCCCCAAGATGACCAAACCGGTTTTGATGTAGAGTTCGGTTAAGACAGCAGGTCGCAAAAAAGCAGGTACGCCAATTGTGTTGCTAATGAGCAAACCAAGCCCCAATGCCCATAGTGCGTATTCGAGATTGAAGCTTTTAACCGTTTCTTGACCTGCAAGCACATAAGCAAGTCCTGCCAATGCAAAGACAAATGGAAACGCAAGCATGAACTCCTGTAGGGATTTACCCTGCATGCGTCGCGCGAGGCCAAATCCGAGTAACCCGACCAAAAACGGCCCCAATAGAATCTTCCAACAGGTTTTCCAGTTGGCATCACGTAAAATTGAATCAATGGGATTTGCCGCCCACGAGCCAGGTTTACCAACCCAAGCTTTCCACGGATGGGCAGCGGTAGCGACCCGATCGCCCTTCATCTCGCCGTCGACAAAATCCACGGAAACCCAGCCGCATAAAAAAGCAGCTGAAAGCACGACGAGACCAATCATGACAGCCAGCCAGTCCTCCCGGCGGTACCATTTTTCGGTGTCTTCCCTCACGAGGCTAGCATCTTGCCCGTTATTCTCTTTTCGATCTTCAGTCACTCGAAACCACCGCCGTCATAACTTGGGGGAACGCAAAAAAACCAGGGGAACGCAAAAAAACCAGGGGAACGCAAAATAACTAGGGGAACGCAAATAACGCGAACATCTTAGCAGAGCAAGCCGGTGATGCGTGAAGCCAGAACGCTGAATCCTTCATCTTGGCCAGAAGAATTGAGTGAACGAAAAAAACCGAAGAACAGGGCGGGAACAAAGCACAACTCCGTTTGATTGCTTTGAACGGCGAGTTGATTTAATTGGACCGCACGAAAACACAGGTCGCAGATGTTGCTAGACAGATGGATTCTCATAGCCGAGTATGAATGCCGCCAACCATGTAGCGAAGATCATTTGAGACGGTCTGATGAATTCCCGACACCGATGACTGCCAATCGAGTTTGTGCCGTTTCACCGATTATTGACGGCCGCGTGGCCCAAGACGACCGAACATTCGATCAAGCTCATCACGGCTAAAGAACAATGCTGTTGGGCGTCCATGGGGACAGTGGTGGGTATCTTGGTATAGATCCTTTTGCTCCAGAAGGCTCGTGATTTCATCAGCCGTTAATCGATCACCGGCTTTGACTGCCGCTTTGCATGCGATTGTGGAGAGCAAATGATTCAGTAGATCTTTTGCATCAGGCTTTTTCCCAGCGGCAACCACGGCATCCAATAGAGTATGCAGCATTTCACCCGGTGACACGCGACCAAGAATGGCTGGGCAGCTTTGCACAAGGATCGTCTCACCCCCAAAATCCTCAATTTCGATTCCAATCTTTGCAAGGGTCTCCTTGGCATCCATGGCAGCCGTCCGCTCGGCAGGAGTCAAAGAAACGGGCTCAGGCACCAGCAACCTCTGACTCTCCAGAGGACGGCCCTCTTCTAAAACCTTGTGACAGACCCTTTCGTACAGAACACGCTCGTGAAGTGCGTGCTGGTCGATCACTACCATCCCCGATTCATCTTGCGTTACCAGATAACGGTGATGAACCTGAAAACCGAGATAGCTGACACTCGGTTCCGATGATTGAGGAGCACCCTCTTGAGATGGATTAGACGTATGCAGCTCAACCTCTCTCTCGACGTTTCGCTTCCCCGAATCGAGGAATGCATCATCAACCGACGAAACCGATCGCCTCGACTGATTGGCACTCGTTGGGTTTTCCAAATCAGGCCCGATCCTCGGAAACGGCTGGAAAGGTGGCGTTTGACTGCCCAACGGATTCGACTCTCCCGATCGTGCCCAGTCAATCACAGACTGTCGCTGCCTCTGCTCTGCGTCACTTAATGCTTGGCCAAGGGGGGACATCCTTGGTTCCACACTTGCGGGAGATCCGGACACTTCGTCGTCACCACTCGACGAACTCACACTTCCCCCAACACGTTGTGTCATGTTCGTGCTGAGAAACTGATGCCGAAGCGACTGAAGTAAGCGACTGTAGGCTCGCCCACTATCGGTAAAACGCACTTCTAGCTTTGTCGGATGAACATTGACATCGATCATCTCTGGCGGCATCTCCATTCGTAAAAAGCAAACAGGATGTCGGCCCACCATCAGTAGACCTCGGTACGCCTCGGACAAGGCATGCTGCAGAGCACGATCACGGATGTGACGTCCGTTGAGGAAAAGATACTGCATTCGATTATTACCGCGACTCACAGCGGGATCACCGACATGACCGCTGATTCGAATCTGACCGTCGTCGCTCTCGATCGGAATCAATGACTCGGAAATCTCTGCGCCAAAAAAAGCATGAATGCGATCTCGCCAATTCGTGCTTGCGGGTAAGTCGTGCAGAACCTTGCCATTATGACTAAGAACAAAATGGATTCCTGGATTACCCAATGCAAGACGCGTAAACGCCTCGGTAATATGTCCTTTCTCCGTTTGTGCAGTCTTCAGGAAGCGATGCCTGACCGGAGTATTGAAAAAAAGGTTTCGAACTTCAATGACTGTGCCTACGGGGCAGCCGCATGGAGCTGGTGGCTCTATCACACCGCCCCTGACGACCAACTCTGAACCGCTGTCTGTCGAAACGGTTCGCGTTCGAATGGTCAGATGGGAGACGCTGCCAATTGACGCAAGAGCCTCCCCGCGAAACCCCAACGTCCCAACATGAAACAACGCATCATCGGTTGGCAACTTACTCGTTGCATGGCTTGATACAGCCAGTGGCAGTTGCTCCGGCGTCATGCCGCACCCGTTATCACTAATGCGTATCAATTCACTGCCCCCCCCCGTAACAGTGACTTCAACACGAGTCGCACCGGCGTCGATGCTGTTTTCGAGGAGTTCTTTTACAACGGATGCAGGTCGCTCGATCACCTCACCAGCAGCGATCTGGTTAATCAAAGTTGGAGGTAACTGACGAATGACAGGTAGATCGGTTTCGGATTTACTCATGCTCCGAATGTAACGCTCTGAGAGACCTCGACAACCGTGACACCCTGTGGAGACCCAAAAAAATTCGTGTTCGCGATCTTTCACGAGTTCAACCCTGCTTTCACAAGATCAATCCTGAACTCTCAAAAGCGCGGCTCCACAGAGGGCTCCCGACCTCACCGAAGCATCAAGAGCATCCGAGACTTTCCTCGACGAACAACAATCCGGATGGGCTGTCCCACCTGATTCGCCTGTCCAATGATTTCACGCAATTGCTCGACTGAGACAAGCTCGATACCCGCCGCACCCTCAATCACATCACCCACCTGCAGGTTCGCTTGATCCGCCATGCTGCCCTGCTCAATCTCAGTCACAATCAATCCACTGTTGAGACCACGATACCCGTACTGCCGAGCGGAATCGGGAGTCACCGGGACGACCTTCGCGCCAAAGATTTCCCCGGATTTGAACAATGCCATTGCAGCATCGGTGCGCTCCTGCAGACTGACGGTTAAATTGAGAACGTCGCCAAAACGATTGACCTCAAGCTCAATCGACGTTCCCGGTCGACGAACGGCAACCGTGTTGACCAGCTGAGTCCCGCCGCGACAGGGTTTGCCGTCAATCTTAGTGACCACATCACCGGGCTGAAGACCGGCCACGGCAGCAGGCTTGCCCTCCAAAACCCCACCAATCAATGCACCACGATCAACCTTCAAATCGTAAGCCTCCGCAGTCGTCGGCGTGACGTCGACCACTTGAGCGCCAAGAAATCCGCGACGGACTTCGCCCGTCTCAATGATCGAATCCAAGACCGGCTCAGCGAGGCTTACCGGGATGGCAAAACCAATCCCCGCACTTGCACCGCTCCGTGACAAGATTGCTGTATTGATGCCGATGAGCTCCCCGCGCAAGTTGACAAGCGGCCCCCCCGAGTTACCCGGATTGATGGCTGCGTCGGTCTGGAGAAAATCCTCCAGACCATTGCCGTCTGCGATGATACCCTGACGACGATTCTTACCACTGATGATGCCACTGGTCACGGTTTGATCCAAACCAAAAGGGCTTCCAATTGCAACGACCCAGTCGCCCACCTGTATCTCGTCGGAATTGCCGATCGGAGCCGCACGCAATCCTGGCAGAGAAATTTTGATCACTGCAAGATCCGTCTGCGGATCAGTCCCAACCACTTCCCCTTGAACCTTCCTGCCATCAGCCAATTCAACACTCAGCTCATCAGCGCCTTCAATGACATGGTTATTGGTGAGAATGTAGCCGTCCGGACGAACAATGACGCCGCTACCCATACCCGATGCGGATTCTGGCTCGTTCGGGATACCAAAGAATTCGCGATAAGAGCGAGGCATACCATTGCCTCGGCTGCTGAGCTGTCGAGTGCTGATACTGACAACGCTTGGCCTGATCGCTTCCGCAACGTTCCTGAAAGCCCTAGACAGACCTTCCGCCTGAGTCAAAAACTGCTCATTGACGATGGGGGTCCTGCCTGACTCTGCCGCCTGCTGCGCAACGGCCGGCCGACGAAAGTTCATGAATCCAAATACCATCAGAGCGATCGCTACGCATCCGATAATCAAAGGCAAACGACTCTGGACGATGTGACGGTTATTTGCGCTCATCAAATAAACTCCCCTTCAAATGACACAGTCTATTAATGTGTAATCTGTACAATTATGGACCATTGGCAAGCGGTTGGAACACCGCCAATGAACGATCGTTTCGCAACAAAAGTGGTGATTGAATGTCGCCGCCCCTCGCTGATCACCAACTGCGGCCAGTGACCGCTGCCTAGACAGATGGTTAGCTCATCGGCAGATTAAGATTTCAGCCAGCATCACCCCTCCGCTACGGACAATTGGTAAACTACGCCCGAAGCACAGCGATGTGCGTCCTCGTTGGTTACGTCGAGTCCTGGCGTTCTGTTCTCTCATTATTCGCTGATTCTTAAGATTGATGCTCAACGCCTACTTTTTTTTAATCCCACTCGCCGTAACAGCGCTCGCGTTTTCGTTTGGCCTTGGCGTTGCAGTCGGTTTTTGGTTAGCGAAGACACAAGAAAAACGAGTGACCCTTGCATCATCACCGCCCACCATCCGCCCTGCGCCAAAAGGTTCGCGAACGAGCCTTGAGCAACCCGGAAGACTTACAAAAGATCCGCAACAAATCATCAACGCGCTCCGAGACAGCCAAGAGTCTCTACAGACCCGTCTTTCGGATGCCGAGCAGAAACTTGCATCGCAATCCCTGGAGATCCGAAATTACCTCACGGAAGCAAGAACCGATGAGCTTACAGGACTTCCCAATCGACGAGCGATTGAGCATCTTGCGGAATCGGAGATGGTAACTCAATCTGAAAATCAACTGCCACTTGCGATTGCCATCACCGACATCGACCACTTCAAAAGTATCAATGATCGATATGGGCATGCATCGGGCGACCAAACACTGTGTTTCGTCGCAACACAACTGAGGGACTTACTACCGCCAGACGCTGACGTTGCGAGATTCGGTGGAGAAGAATTCCTAATACTGATGCGCAACCCTCTGCCCGATGCATTTAGGGAAATGGAACGGATAAGAGAGACGATTTCTGCTATCGAGATGAATCATGCCCCGCAGAAGATTCAAGTCACAATCAGTTCTGGCCTATGCGAGATTGATTACGATCAAACGCTGAGCGAAGCGATAGAGCGAGCCGACGAAGCGTTGTACCAGGCGAAAAGGGGAGGGCGTAACTGCACTTACGTGCATGACGGACATCGAGTGACTACCAGACCGTCGTAATTCGCGTCCTCGCGGGCAACAAGTGAGGACATGCCCCGCTTGATAAGACTCAGGCGTTTTGACAACGCAAACCAAGGCCCCCGCACCAAGCGGAATGAATTCGCACTTCCAAAACCCGCCTCACCTCACAGTCAAAATAGAAAAACTGAACAGACATGCCTTGGAACAAACCGTCCTAAACACTTGAATTTGTTTGTTTTGCGGCAGAATTTGCGACAAGTTTGATTGCGGTGATACCACTAAATCGTGATAATCTTCGATCAGGTCGTAACTCGCGAATCGCGAATCTAGGATCATCGACATGCCATTAAGAGTGACCCGTTATCCCCTTGGCATCCTCTCATCTCAAACGTCTCAGCCAGAATAAGTCTCATGAGCAACGCGTTGAACCAACCCACTACTCAGCAAGTTTCCGAACAGAAGACGCTTTTCGGTCATCCAACCGGTCTCTACATGCTGTTTTTCGCGGAGATGTGGGAGCGATTCTCCTACTACGGCATGCGTGCTCTGCTGGTCCTTTACATCATCAAGGGCTTTCTGGGGCGAAGTGACAGTGAGGCGTATGCGATCTACGGTGCCTACACCGCACTTGTGTATGCCACTCCATTTATCGGAGGCATGATTGCAGACAAACTCTTGGGAGCTCGCCGTGCTGTGATCTTGGGTGGCCTACTGATGGCTGCAGGCCATCTAATTATGACAATCGAACACGAGACGCCGTTCTTCATCGCTCTTGCATTGCTGATTGTCGGAAACGGATTTTTCAAACCGAACATATCGACGATCGTGGGGTCACTGTATCCGGATAAATCCCCGCAAAGAGACGCGGGTTTCACCATTTTTTACATTGGCATTAATCTCGGTGCTGCCATGGCACCGCTTCTTTGCGGCTACGTCGGTGAAAACTACGGATGGCATTATGGATTCGGGCTGGCAACAATCGGTATGTTGGTCGGCTTAGCTGTCTTTGTTGCTCCCGCAGCGATCACGCGGCTGATCATCATTGCTGCTGCGGTCTTCACCGCATACATGATGATTGACCTCAACATGGATGAAGTCATCTACGCTTTGGCTCCGAATGCGATTGTTGCGGGCTGTCTGGTCATAGCTGGTGTCGTAGCATTCGTCGCGATCAGCAAGTCTGGCATGCCATCCTGGGCAGGCGAGGCTCCTTCTGTCGAAAAACTAAAAGAGCCTTATGTTGGACCGATCAATCGAGAATGGGCTATCTACCTGGGTTCGTTCCTTGTCGTTCCCTTAATTGCGATCGTGGTATCAGCTAGAGAGGTTCCTTATCTTACCTTCTTGGAAATCGACCCGGCAGGATTGTTGCTAATCGTTGGTGGGGGTGCAGCCTTGATGCACCTTATCATCGCGACGATCAAGTCACCCAAAATTGAAAGAGAACGACTTCAAGTTGTTCTTATCCTGATGTTCTTCACGATGCTTTTCTGGGCATTCTTTGAGCAGGCGGGCAGTAGCATCAACCTGTTCACTGACCGAAACGTGAATCGCGTGTTTCCCACGGAGTTGATCACGAGCGAGGAAGTTGATTCGACGGTAAGTGTCGCTGTTTCACAGGGACTTACAGGATATACCATGGGCGAAAAACTGATCACCATGGAAGACGTTGACGCATGGAAAGAGGAGGAGAAGGAATTCGTCCAATGGCCAGTATCAGAGGATGATATTGGAATGGCGATTTCTGGCTCGGAGGTTGCCACCAGTCAATACCAAGCTGCGAATCCAATGTTCATCATGCTGTTTGGGCTCGTATTCTCCTCACTATGGGTCTGGATGGGCAAACGCAAGATAGAACCAAGCACGCCGGTAAAATTCTCCCTGGGGATCTTTCAGCTTGGACTTGCATTTGCCGTACTTTGGTGGGCAGCGGTAAATCCAGATTCAAGAGGCATGGTCAATATGGGCTGGTTACTGCTCTCGTATCTTTTGATCACCACCGGTGAACTCTGCCTGAGCCCCGTTGGACTTTCCATGGTCACTAAACTTGCACCCAAGAGTATCGTAAGCATGGTGATGGGAGCCTGGTTCCTCGCTACAGCCTTTTCAAATTACCTCGCATCAGTCATTGCGATGTTCACAGGTGTGGAGCATGGCGATGAGAGTGGCGCGATGCCTCCGCCAACAGAGACCGTTGAGACCTACGCCAATGTCTTTGGACCCATTGCAATCGCGGCCATTGTTTCGGCAGTCATTGTCTTATTGATCTCACCAACACTCACGCGGTGGATGCACGAAGGCGAGGAGACGGAAACCTCCGATGAAGGTGATCAACAAACCAATTAGCTTCCTGATCTTGTTGAATTCAATGGTTGAACGGGTTGCGGTACGACTCCCTCAATCCGACTTTATCGTGTCATCAAAGCTTGACAGCACGATCCGGATCCGATGATTAAGCGAATCGCAACCGATTTGCTTGAGGCCAGCAAGAGAGACCGTTTGTTCCGATCCTTACTTGATGAACAGCACAGAAACACCTCGACTACTTGGAATGCTGCGACGTGTGCTGCGGGATTGCGGCATGCTGTACGATCGCTGCGCCAAATGGCTAGTGCAACGGCATCCCAACCTGATTGAGGGTGATTCACAATCATTCATTTCATTGATGGATGATCTGCACCGTGGGCTAATTATCAAGGTTTATGTCGACATCGTTCGAGCCGATGATCGCTGGTCGGTGGCGGAAAAACAGATCGCCAAAGAGATGATTGAGTATCTCTGGGGAGAAAAACTGCTAGGGACGGAACTCAGGGAAGCCGCCACCGCTTTATTTGCGCAAGCAGATGCTCTGAGCTGGGGATCCCTCGTTGCACCTTTCGTACGTTACTCCCCGCTTGAGGACAGCAAAGCCCAAGTAGAGACGATCGCCATGCGATTGGGAAATCTTGTCGCAAAGTGTGATGGCGAGGTGATTCCAGAGGAAGAAGTTGCGTTGCATGCCATGCAACGAGAAATCAATATGGCACTCCACCCCGCGAACCCGGAGGAGACCCTCGCACCCCTATCCACGCAGACGCAAGTAACAACGCAGACGCAAGGTAAAACCAGCCAAGCTCTAAAACAGCAACAAAAAAAAGAGAATACTCCTCCAAGAACAACAAAAGAATCAGAAGCCTCTCGAAAAGATCGGTTGGAAAGGGCACTGAAGGAACTGGACAATCTGATAGGACTCGATTCCGTCAAGGAACGTGTCAAAAGCTACACCAATTTTCTGAGGCTTCAGGAGCAGAGAAAAAAAACAGGGCTTAGCACAATGCCCATCAGTTTGCACATGAGTTTTGTCGGAAATCCTGGCACCGGAAAAACCACAGTTGCAAGAATCGTAGGTGAAATCCTCGGTGCACTTGGCACCCTGAGTAGTGGTCACGTGGTTGAAGCCGATCGAAGCGGATTGGTCGCTGAATATGCAGGGCAAACCGGACCGAAAACCAACCAACTCTGCGACTCGGCACTCAATGGTGTTCTTTTCATTGATGAAGCCTACAGCTTGATTGATGCGTCCGGGGAAGACGCCTACGGCCGTGAAGCGGTCCAGGCACTTCTCAAAAGAATGGAGGACAATCGGGATCAGCTCGCAGTCATTCTCGCAGGCTACAGCGACGAAATGGAGACATTGATCCGATCGAATCCCGGACTCTCTTCACGTATCAACACAACCATTGACTTTGAAGATTACTCACCCATTGACCTTGGAAAGATCTTTCAAGTCATGTGCGAACAGAATCAGTACGACCTTCCGGGGGAATCTCGCTACCGGTTGCTGGTTGGATTTGCTCATCTTCACAGCAAAAGAGATCGGCATTTTGGCAATGGCCGACTCGCACGAAACACCTTTGAAGACAGTGTCCGGCAACTTGCTGATCGTGTTGCACGAGTCTCGGAGTTATCTGAAGCGTTACTCACCTGTCTTTCTCCCGAGGATATCGCCATTCCGGGTATCACCCAAAGTGAGCTCGACGAGCTGACACAACAAGCTCCTGCGATCCGGATACCGTGTAACGCTTGCGACGCCCAAATGCGTCTCCAACCAAAGGCACTTGGCACTCAGGTTAAGTGCCCAAAATGTGGAGACATCCAATGCCATCAATGGGCTGTGATCTCAGATAAATGACAACCAGAAGTGGAGTCTGACACTGCGTTGCAGCCTCGATTAAAAACAGGCACAAAACCGCGAACACCGGACGGACTCGAGGATTTCAAGCCTTCATTGGTAACGCTTGCCTGATGGATCACTCGTGTTCCACAAGCTTGACCAAGACCGGTAGGAACGAAAGATTTCCAACCGTGCCCAGAGCAAGCGTCACCGCGATCAAGAAACCGAAAGTTGCAGTGGGAACAAACTCGCTCATGGATAAAACTCCAAATCCCACAACAAGAGCAAGCGTGGCAAGCATGACGGGAAAACCGGTTTGACCCGCCGCAACTTGAAGGGATCGATCGATGCAATGACCGCGAACTCTTCGCTGTCGGCAATACTGGAATAGCAGGTGAACGGATCCGTCGATCGAAATGCCAATGGAAACAGCTGCGATCATGGCTGCGCCCATATTCAAACGTGCACCCATCATTCCACAAATCGCGAGAACAATGATCATCGGCATCACATTAGGAATAAGCGAGACCAAGGCTAAACGCACTGAACCAACAAAAACCCAAACCAGAACACCGACCATCGCAATCGCACTGAGAAAACACTGCCACTGGTCTCGCAGCACCTGATCAATCAAACGTGAGAGCAAAATGTAGTAACCGGTAACCTTGCCCTGATTTTCAAAGGATTCAGCGTTGGTGACAATTTTTGTGTCGGAGTACGCATTGATGACTCGCCTTACTTCCTTAATCAATTGCTCTTTCTGAAATGGCTCAAGATCCTCTCGACTACGAAGCATCAATCGAAGCTTGCGTTTACCGTCGACTGGTTCACTGAGGAGGGCATCAAAGAAACCGGGCAGTGCCACGGCCATGAACGAAAGCCTCGGCCCGACGGGAAGAAATGCGGCGAATCGGCTTCGTCGAACAACCGACTCTGCATCGGCAATACTTAGCACTTTGGTGAGACGTGCACCGGAGGCATCAATCGAGCGTAATTCTTCCTCCAGTTCTCGAACTTGTGTCAGATATGCATCACTTACGTCAACGGGTGCGTCCAGAATCACATCCCAGACACCAGCACCACCAAAGTGGTATTCAACGGCTTGATAGGAGCGAACGATCTGCGAGTGACTCTCAAAGTTATTCAAGAAACTGCGTTCTGACTCGAGCTGTGGAACACCAATAACAGCGAAACACATCAGTATCAACAACGTCGTGAGGATCAGCTTTGGCTTCCTCATTGACTTGATCACAATCACAAATGCTAGCCGGCGCAATGACGACCTCAACTGATTACGGATCGCACTAAAAAAGGCGATGACTGGAAAAAAAACTCTGTCTCCGGTTCCTCGACGGCTTGAATACGTTGCAAGCTGAAGGGGCAGGCACACTCCAACAAATAAACAGACTGCGGACAAACCCGCAAAAACGGCGATCGTCACCATCAATCCGAATTGCTGAATCGGAGCAAGCGTGGAGATCGATAACGCGAGGAACCCCGCCGCATCAGTCACCCCTGTCCAAAAAACGGGAAGACACAAACCCGACACAGCAACGATCGTTGCATCTTGGCGATTCACTCAGCGAGATAACAGACGCTGGTAACGAACACCGAGGTGCAGAACTGCGGTCACTATCATCACGGTCACCAGAGCGGTGAGCACCGATGAGGCGATGGAAAGCTGCCAACCCAACAGAACCAGAATCGCCTGGGTCACCACGACAGTCCATGCGATGCTAACTCCAGCTAGAATAATTAATCGCCACTCACCCAAAGTCAGCAATAGCACAAGCGACAATAGAGTTACGGTGAGCGATGCTAGCCAAGCGCCATCGCGCTGAATCAAATTCAATGCATCATCGATCATGACTGACTCACCCACCAACACCGCCTCCAAGCAATGGTCAGCATCGGGTAAAGCGTCGAAACCGCTCGATCGCTCAGATTGTCGCTCAGCCGTGTTAAAAAAATCTCCCGACAATAAATCATCGCGAAGAGCGCGAAGTTCGTTGACCGTCTGTGCCTTATCCTGCTCGTGCAGCAGGACTACGATTGCAGCACTTTTAAGGTCAGCGGAATGGGTGTAGTTGGAGAAAAGGATGGCGAAACCGTTTGCCACCGCATCATCTTCACGAAAGAGTTTCGGCGTTTCAGATTTACCGAGCGAGGGACGAAAACGATCCATCGCATCGTTGAGCTTGGAAATCGAAAGAACGTCAGAAACGCCGGAGAGACGATCGATCGCGTCAGTGATCAGGCGATTGCGAGCCAAACCCGCACGGCTCGTCAGCTCCCGATCCTGATAAACCATTAAAACGATCGACTTACCTCCGAAGACTTCCTGCAACTCCTGATAGGCTCGCACGTCAGCGTCCTCAGGGGGGAAAAGCGATTCGATTCGGCGATCAAAATCTAAGCTTGCAGAGAAGGGCAGGGCGATAAAAAACGCCATGACTCCGAACAAAGAAAGACCCCACTTCCACCTAACCAAGTGCTTGGATAGGGAGCCGGTGAATTTCTTATTGTTGGAATCGATTATCATAGATTAGGTTTTAAAAGACTGATCACACAATCTCAGCAACTTGCAATCAATATGCGTTGCATCACTTTGCGTCAACGTCATTCATCTTTCACGGCCCATTCACTCATTTTCTTCACCTATGGCGCACCGGTCACCACCTCTCGATGAGACGCCCAGCAAAGTTGAGTTCAGCTCAAATACGAAATTATCCCCGGAACACAAATCAACTTCAAAATCCGTTCTGCTGGCGGTTTTCACTGTGGGTCTGATTCTTCGCGGTTCCGTTCTGTTATTCAATTCGGATGCACTTCGCCAAGACCCTGATGCCTATCAAGCGATCGCCGAAACACTCGCCGCCAATGGCGTCTTTGGACTGACAACTCCTGACGGACAGGTCATCGCAACCTCTTTCCGCCCCCCGTTGTTCCCGGCAATTCTCTCGCTGTTGATCGACCGCGAGGGAACGGTCGACAGCGGATTGCTCGCCGTTTTTCATCTCATCATCGGGTTACTCACGGCGGTGCTTACCTACCTTGGCACCCGCCGTCTATTGAGTCGCCGCTGCGGGCCATCCATCACAGAACGCATCTCATTGGTCGCCACAGTTTTGGTACTTGTCGATCCGATTTTGATTCAACAATCGACGGTAGCGATGACCGAGACTTTAGCTGCATTTTTTGTGAGCGGTCTCTTCTATTGCTACTCGGCTCAACTGTCCAATCCACTGCGTTGGCGATTCACTCTATCGCAGGGATTGTTATTCACCCTTGCGTACTTTTGTCGCCCCACGTTTCTTGCCTGGGCCTTGGTGCTCCTCCTAGGTGAAACCTGCTTCACCTTGTTGGTGACGAAGGACAAGCTCTCACAGGAACGCTGGAAACGCTTGCTCCACATTGCCACCGTCGCATCGTTCCTGTTTGTTGCGGTCTCTTCGTGGAAAGAAAGAAATCGCCAAGCAACCGGTTATCCTGTTTGGGCGACCACACACGGTGGCTACACGCTGCTTCTTGGAAACAACCCGTTGTTCTATGAGCATCTTCAACAAAGGGGAATGCTTGATCGCTGGGATGCAACACAATTCACCGAAGCCTACCGCTACCGCTTTGGTGGCGACGGCAGTGAGCTTGATTTCTGGTTCGATCAAAATGCAAAGGCTTCGGCACCCCAGCAACCATCACCTAACCTGACAGAGCATGAGGACGATCAGTGGAGTTACAACGCAGCAATTGCGACAATCAAAAGATCACCCGACACGTTCCTTTATGCAATGACCAACCGAATCTATCGCCTATGGACACCGATACCGTTTCCTACACCGCAACGCTCTAAAGCCAAACGCATTGTGATCTCCCTCTACTACATCAGTCTTTACCTCACAGCGTTTCTCGGAATCGTTTTCTTCAAGAATTGGGCAGGTTGGCGATCACTTTGGATGCTTCTTTCCCTCAGTATGAGCCTGACAATGGTGCATGCACTTTATTGGAGTAACCTACGGATGCGCGCACCAGCAATTCCATTGATAGCGACCTGTGCGGCGGGTGCATGCGGATTTCTTTCAGGTCAGAGAAACCCAGAATAAGATCATGTGGATAACTCTTGACGGTCCGAGAATCCTTACTTCGGAAGAGCGAAACATGGTCTATCACGCCACGCGCAAGATTCTAGAAGGCATGGCAAGGACCGACGATAACGGTCTCTTTAATTCAAAACCCAAGTCGCTGCCAAACCAAACAACATCCGATTGGAATCAACCAGACAATGCAACCGGTATCCTTTGGTTTGATCAGTGGGACCCGGAACAGCGTTTATGGCTGCTGGAACGCGTCCTCAAATCACTCAGCGTGGAATCGGAACCACCTCCCCCTCGATCAGCCATCTTTGAGGCAACCGTGGAGGCAATCTTTAGCGTCATTCGCAGCGAGGTCTTTGATGACGATTGCGAAACCCGCGAGGAAAACCCATATTCCAATTGGCGAACACTTGTACTCGATGCCTACAGATCGCGATGCACCGGACGAGAGAACCATTTCTCCAACCCAGACCAGAGCATTGACTATGCAGCGTTAATCGCACACCTACAGTGCAATCTTGTTGGACCTACTGCCTATGACCAAGCGGAACAATTTAGAGATGGACCGCCTGAAAAACTGAGCGATTTTCTGATTAGCAAGGGACTGCCAGAAAACTACCTCTGCGAGATTCCACCGATCACAAGCAAACCATTGACACGAAAAAGAATCAACCGCTTGCTCGAGATGGTTCAGCAGACCAATTAACCTTGGATTGTAACCAGTAGAAAACCGCACCTCCAAACACCGTTGAGAGCGATTCTGCGAGCGACCATCCGATTGGCATCGACGCCTGCGTGTCCACCAGCAACTGGAGAAAACCGAATGCAACGGTTGCCATCGCGAGCAACCTGATTAATTCCCGGTAGCGATATAAATCGGCAGAAATGTAAATCATCAGGACCCCAACGAAACCGTACAACAATGATAGATTTCGCGCGAGGTAAAATGTAAGCGGTGAGCTTGGAAAGGGCTCAAACCCCAGGAATTCAGACGCCTCAACGATCCACTTCTCCGGCATCCCGGCGGCAGCGAAAGCTAACAGGGTCACGATGCCAATAGCAAACATGAATCTTTCTAAACGCACAAACCACCGACACGGCTCGAGCCTTTCCTCCGTCATTGTTGCTTCCGGTGAAACTGACATTTGCAAAACCTTTTAACGGGACTCAATCAATCAAATCGGGATTCCACGAAATTATCATCATGAACTCCATGGGAGCGGCGGCGGTGTCTCACACACCCTTAGCTGCTCGGCCAGTGGTTTCGGGATTGCCAGGACTTTGTGCTCTCGGAGATCAATATAAACCCATCGAGTTGAAACTCGCGCTAAAACCGTCTCATCAAGTGGCCGACAGATGGCGTACTTCCGTGTTGAGGCAAATCGTGATATGTCGCTCACCCAAGTTCGAATGATTAATTCATCACCTGAAAGCGCCGCCGATCGGTAGGTGATTTCATGGTTTCGGACAACCCAACCGAATCCTTCCTTCAATGCCGCCTTGGCATCCCATCCTCCCGCACGAGTGTGTTCACCCGCCGCCCAAAGTGTCCATTGAAGGTAACGCAGGTTATGAACATGCTGCTGTGCATCGATCTCAGCCTCTTCCACTCGATGCCGTAAATCAAAAAAACGATCCATCAATGCTTCTCTAAATCAATCATGTAAGTTCGGTAATACTGTATCACCGAGTCGGACTCTGGTCGCGGCTGCCCTCGACTCATCGAAGGAATTTTGCAAGATCACCGCCATGCAACCTGACGGCGCGATTACCCATGACAGCAAGGTAACAGTGTCAGGGTATCGCCCCGGCGAATCAATCAACCCGCAGGAAACCCTACAGTCCTCATGGGGGACTGATCTCTCGAGGTTGATGTATGAGCATTTTGATAATCACCATGGTCTTGGTAGTCACCTCTGGGTGGCCGGCACCTGATCCCCACTGTATGAACATCCCTCCCCAGCTTGTTAACATCCCCAGCATGTTAAGCGTATCAGAAGCTCCTTAAGCAGACGCTCAGCGGACTAACCGGCAGATTTGCACCAACTTAGCGGGTCAAAGTGGCACTTATCAATTCCTTCACAATCGCTTTCTTTCCGTCGAGCAAAATTACAAATAAACTAAAAAACTACCGCGACTGTTGATTATCGCGTAAACTGATGTAGTCGAGAGCTCGATCGGTTTGCAAGGATGTCGCGTTGTGGCGTCAATCCACGCATCGATCGCCAACGCCGAGAATGTAGAATTGGCACGCTCACTGGGTCAGCCTCACTTCACCCTCGTCCTACTAACACGGACTGCAACCATGACAAACCTGTTCAATCCGATAAAATTAGTCGTCGCGGCACTTACCTTGTCCGCCACATCCATCATTGCATTTGCGGGAGATGAAAAGTTGTCGGAAACCAGCACTGAATCAGGCAGTAAGACAGAGGCGACTGCGACCTTGGCGGGAGGATGCTTCTGGTGCACAGAAGCGGTCTTCGAACGGATGGAGGGAGTCAAGGACGTTGTCTCAGGTTACATCGGCGGCACCGTTCCAAACCCAACCTATGAGCAGGTTTGCTCCAAGAAGACCGGTCATGCGGAAGCGATCGAGATCATCTACGACCCCTCCAAAACTACCTACGAGGAACTGCTGGAAGTCTTCTTCAAGACACACGACCCAACGACAAAGAATAAGCAAGGGGCTGACGAGGGCCCGCAGTACCGAAGCGCTGTCTTCTATCACAATGAAGAGCAGAAGAAAGCGGCTCAGAAATACATCGCGAAGCTCGACGAGTCGCGCGAATTCAAATCACCAATTGTGACCACGCTGGAACGAGCCACCAAGTTCTATCCCGCGGAAGAATATCATCAGGACTTCTACCGTCGGAATCCAAATTATGGATACTGCCAATTTGTAGTTCGCAACAAAGTTCGCAAGTTCAATCGCGAGTTCGGTGATAAGCTGAAAAAACCAGACGAGAAGTGAGCACATCAGAGAGAGTCTGAACCAAGGTTCACCCATACAAGAGCGCGACGGAAAAAGGCGCCGTCACCGAAGTGGTCTGCAGCGTCAATCAAAACGCTGCGGAGGGGCTCTGGACGTGAATCCACCTCAGCCTCGGTTGACGCAAGCTGCTCGCCATGACGAGTTGGATGCGAATCTCGCGACGCATCCTGTGGTGATTCGCATGGCGTTAGTTGGGATCGTCACACGCTTGCTCAGCCTGCGCATCCTGCCGGTTTGGCGTGGATGATCGAGTGTCTCGCGAAACCTTATCGCTTTGTGGGGGGGGAGACTCGAGGCATCCACACTTTCGTTCGGACTGCAGAGGTCGTTCACCTAGGCATTAGAATCTCCCCACACAATATCCCCACACAATCGGGTAAAGTATCTCTCCTGCGAGAAGCTCAGTGGAGATCTCCGCGTGATTTCCGGCTGACTCACCCCAAGAACTGCTGCCCGAAAAGTTAATCAATGATCCAACGCCGACAACTTCTGCTGGCCGCTTCTGCAATGACGGCGTCAGCGTCTTTTCCACCAATGCCCGCGAAAGCAAATGAGAAGGAGTTTAAGAAAATGCCAGTGCGTTTTGCCCTTAACACGAGCACCGTTCGCGGCCAAAAACTATCAGTCATCGAACAGATCGAGGTAACAGCAAAAGCAGGATTCGACGGAATTGAACCGTGGATCGGTGACCTTCAGAAATATGCTGACCAGGGAGGATCCCTTGGCGACCTTAAGAAAAGAATTGAGGACTTGGGACTTACGGTGGACAGCGCTATCGGCTTTGCAAACTGGATCGTTGACGATGAGGAAGCGAGGAAGCAGGGCCTTGAAAACGCCAAAAAGGAAATGTCACTGGTCAAAGCCATCGGCGGTGCCCGGGTGGCAGCTCCGCCTGTCGGCGCTCATCGAGGCAACGTAACACCACCCCCTCTACCTGTCATCGCCGAGCGATATCGAGCTCTCTTGGAAGTCGGTGAGAAAATTGGTGTCACCCCACAACTTGAACTCTGGGGGTTTTCCCCGACACTCAGCAAATTGAGTGAACTGGCATATGTCGCAGCAGGCGCTGAGCATCCCAATGCCTGCGTTCTTCCTGATTTCTACCACATCTACAAAGGCGGCAGTGATTTCTCCGCACTCGGCATGATTGAAGCCTCGAGAATGCACTGCTTTCACATGAATGATTACCCTGCTGACCCACCACGTGAGTCGATTGCGGACAAAGATAGAGTCTTTCCCGGTGACGGCGTCTGCCCGCTACCGAAAATCATCCGTCAATTGTTAGACCACGGATTCAAAGGAACCTTCTCCCTTGAATTATTCAATCCGGATTATTGGGAACGAGATGCACTTGAGGTTGCGACAGAAGGTTTGGCGAAATCGAAGGCAGTCGTAACGGCTGCTCTAAACTGAAACCATCAACCACCAGAAATTGCTTGCATGAAAAAGACTTCAGACCCTTGCTGAATCTGTGTGTCCAAAGCCTCTGCTTGCACCACCATTTCTCCGTCAATAAACACTGACAGGTGACCACGCAAAAGGCCCTCCGAGTCCAATAAATAATCGGAAAGCTTCGGGTATTGCTCAAACCATGTCGAAAGCCCCGCCCGAAGAGTGCCCTCGGCTAACTCGCCCCGGACTGGACAATCAACGTGTTCCGATAGTTGGAGCGAAAACTCAATCTGTGGCATTTTTTGTTTCCAATCGAAATGAACAACCGAGGCTTACTCGAGCACCTAAGTGACTTTGAAAATAGTAAATGTATCAGCAGAGTTTTTTGTCAAGAAACAAAAAGCCCTGTCGTTCACAAGATCAACCATAACGGTTTGGCGAGATCCTTTCTAATCCGTCAATGAGACCGTGTCGGCTCTCGATTGCATCCGCGATCAATTTACCGGTGATCATGGAAAGACTGATAC
>CAXQOB010000185.1:0-20635 GCA_964225475.1 Candidatus Nitrosopumilus sp.
CGGTAACCTTTTGTACCGTTTGGCTTATCGACTACATAATCAAAACCTTGTGATTCTGGAGAGGACGCAGTACTGGCGCTGCCCGCCTGATTCAAATGCCATTTACCAATCAACGCCGTGCGGTAACCTAATCCGTGCAACTGTTCAGCAATCGTGACGTAATCATGGTCAAGCCCTTTTTTCCAATCAGGAATTCTAAGCTTTGCGAACGGACGATTCTGACCCGCAATAAAATCAGTCAGATGGATACGTGCAGGGTATAAACCTGTCATGATCGACGCTCGGGTCGGCGAGCAGACCGTACAAGCCGCATAAGCATCGGTGAATCGCATTCCATTTTTTGCAAGCCGGTCTAAATGCGGCGTTTCATAAAAATCGCTCCCAAAGCATTTCAAACCAGTCCAACCGAGATCGTCGGCCAAGAAAAATACAATGTTTGTCCCTCTCGAAGACAAACCCCCGGCGTGAAGAATGTAGTCCGAGGAAAAATTGAGGATTGCAAAAAAAACAAAGCAAAGCCGCGCCAACTCGATCTGCGGAATCAGGAACTTATTTCCTAGAGCGCGAGTTTGGTTTCTACAACCAACACGGGATATACGAGCACAGGCATATGGTTTACCGGATCGTTGCCAGGGGAACAGTGCGCCAAACCAGCAATTGAATAACGATAAAAAAGAATGATCAGCTGCTTTCGTCATGAAGCCATCGTCACTGAAGAGAGATTTAGATTTTGTAAGAGAATAGGATACACCGAACTTGGATCATGTACCGCCGTGCTTACGCCTTTGAAACCATTTCCCAACCTCCCTCAAACGCCACGGCCCCTTGGTGATTGCAATCAAGAGTTTTTAACACCTCTTACTTTTACCATAACCCTGAACGGGGTAACTGCGTGAAGCTAGCCAAAACGCTAAGCTAGTGCTCATGCGGAAAACCCTATGACCTCGAGCGGCATCCACCGAGAGCACCAAAATCAATAATTAAAAGATGCGAGCAACAAGCAAACAAATCATCCCGATCATTTGTTTACTGATTAGCTTTCAGGCTACTCTTGTGTTGGGTGATGAACAGGTGAGATTCAACCGTGACATTCGACCCATCCTCTCCGATAAGTGCTTCCAGTGCCACGGACCCGACTCTGCCACTCGCCAGGCTGGCCTGAGATTGGATGAGGAGGCAGGTTTAAAATCAACCCTCATTTCTGGCGACTCTGCGGCCAGTGAAATGGTTGACCGCATTACGCACAGCGACGCTGAATTAAAAATGCCACCGGCTGATTCTGGTAGATCGCTTACTTCGAATGAGATAAGCCTGCTGACGAGATGGATTGAGGAGGGAGCAAGATGGGAACAACACTGGGCATTCACCCCACCCATCCGCGCAGTACCATCGGAGTCGAGGCTGGCGAATTGGATCAAAAACCCAATTGATTCTTTCGTGCTGAAACAATTAGAACAATCAAATCTGCAGCCATCCCCCGAGGCGGTGAAGTCCACGCTTTTGCGTCGTGTTACTTTTGACCTCACCGGATTGCCGCCCACGAAAGCCGAGATCGATAATTTTCACAGCGACGATTCTCCAAATGCATATGAGCGAGTAGTGGATCGCTTACTCGATTCACCTCGCTACGGTGAGCGCATGGCCACTGAATGGCTCGATGCATCGAGATACGCTGATTCACACGGCTATAGCCTTGATCGCCGTCGAGTGATGTGGCCGTGGCGAGACTGGGTAATCAGTGCCTTTCAACGCAACCTGCCTTACGACGAATTTGTTGTGGAGCAGATTGCGGGTGATCTGTTACCGAATGCAACGATCTCGCAGCAAGTTGCAACAGGCTTTAATCGTAATCACCCGATCCAGAGTGAAGGCGGAGTAATCAATGAGGAGTATCGCGTTGAAACAGTGGTTGACCGTGTCGAAACAACTGCATCGGTCTTTTTAGGACTGACTTTGGGTTGTGCGCGTTGCCATGATCATAAGTATGACTCCATTTCCCAAAAAGAGTTCTACGAGTTCTACGCCTTCTTCAACAACCTCCCTGAGACGGCACACGTCGGCAATCGTGACAACGATGTAGACGCACCCTTCATCGATGCCCCCACGGATCGTCAGGCGTCAAAGATCAAAGAACTTGAAACGAAAATCCCCATTGCTCGAGAGCTTTCGGAGAAATCCCTGCAGGGTGAACCGAAGGATCCGGTGGACACCGTATGGTTTGATGACCAATTACCCGATGCCGCAAGGCCGTTTGGGAATGGCGATGGACCTCAAGAATTTCGATGGGTGGAAGGCCCCGATCACCCGGTGCTCTCAGGAGAGCGTTCCTCGAGGAGAACCTGTGAGGAACGCGGTCAGCATGGCTTTGAAGGCGCCTCTCCTTTTCCAATCGGCGATGAAGCGGAACTATTTGTTTCCGTTTTTATTGATCCCAATCATCCCCCTCAGGAAATCATGCTCCAATGGAAAGGCGGAGGAACTTGGGAACATCGGGCCTATTGGGGCGAGAACCTAATCGACTGGGGACAAAATGACACCCCAAGCCGGCGAGCGATGGGGCCACTCCCGGAACGAGGGAAATGGATTCGCCTCAATGTCAAAGCCACTGACGTCGGCCTAGCCAAGGGTTCGAGCATTGATGGCTGGGCCCTGACTCAACATGGAGGCACAGTGTACTGGGATCTGGCTGGAGTAAAATCGATCCCGGAGACGCCGGAGCAGATCCAACTCAAGAACCTGGAAAACGAACTGAAGAGAATCCGGGACGCTCGACCTCGCGTGATGGTCATGGATGAGATGGAAACACCGCGAAGGACTGTCATCTTAACGCGAGGGCAATACGATCAACCGTCTGACATAATCGTTAAACCGAGAATCCCCAAGGTGATTGGTGTTTTACCGGAAATTGAGGATCCTGAAAAACAAGCCAACCGCCTCGACCTCGCCTATTGGTTAGTGTCCACCGAAAACCCATTAACGGCTCGAGTGGCTGTCAATCGATTCTGGCAAATGTATTTTGGCGAAGGATTGGTTCTCACCCCTGAAGACTTTGGCGCTCAGGGTGCGCTGCCATCTCACCCGCAACTACTCGATTGGCTTGCAACGGAATTCATTGAATCAGGCTGGGATATCAAAGCTCTTCAGAAAAAGATTGTGATGTCGGCTACCTACAGGCAATCTTCGCATCTTAGACCTGAACTATTGGAACAAGACCCGAATAACCGCCTACTTGCTCGAGGACCTCGCTTTCGTTTACCGGCAGAGATGATTCGAGATCAAGCTCTATTCGTCAGCGGACTTCTCGTTGATCAAATTGGTGGACCAAGTGTTCGACCTTATCAGCCACCAGGTCTTTGGGATGATGTCGTCTACGGTAATGTGCCTCGCTTCCAACAGGATCACGGAAACAAACTGTATCGCCGTAGCCTCTACACCTATTGGAAACGCTCTGTACCACCACCGAACCTACAAGTATTTGATGCACCCTCTCGAGAAGCATGTGTGCTGAAACGATCGCAAACGAACACACCCTTGGCAGCGTTGGTGTTGATGAATGACCCCACTTTTGTGGAAGCATCACGAAAACTCTCAGAATTAACATTACAGTCGGTGCAAGGAGCGGATTTGGAAAGATTAAGTTGGATGTTTCAACGAACAACCTCTCGCCTACCCACTGAACGGGAACTGGAATTATTAATGTTAACGCTCAATAAGGCGCACAACCGCTATCGCGAAAACCCTGAACTGGCTTTGCAGCTCATGCAAGTTGGAGAGTCCGCGTATGACATGGATCTGCCGACCATTGAAATCGCTGCCTTCACCACCATTGCTAACGCACTGCTGAATACCGATGAAGTGATTACCAAGAACTAACCGATGAACAAAAATCACGATCCATTCATGATGACACGCCGCAGATTGCTCAGCAGGGCAGGGATCGGGGTGGGATCGCTTGGACTCGCGTCAGTGATGAATGGCAATGTGCTCTCTCAAACGCCAAATCTGCTAAGCGGGCGTGCAAAGCGAGTGATCTACTTATTTCAGAGTGGCGCACCTTCGCAGTTTGAATTGCTAGATCACAAACCAGAACTTGAGAAGCTACATGGCCAAGAACTGGGTTCAGATTTCTTCGAAGGACAACGCCAAACGGGCATGACCGCTGGACAAAAGAAGCAAATCTGTCGATCGATCTACAAGTTTAACAGGCACGGAAACAGTGGTGCCGAGATCAGTGAAATGCTTCCACACCTTGCAACAGTCGCAGACGACCTATGCATTGTTCGGAGCATGCAAACCGATGCCATCAACCACGACCCAGCAATCACTTTCTTTCAAACTGGTTTCCAGCAAGCAGGCCGGCCAAGCATGGGTGCTTGGGTCAGCTACGGACTCGGTAGCGATAACAACGAGCTGCCCAATTACGTTGTTATGGTTTCAGAGGGAAGTGGTAAAAGAGATTCTCAATCTTTGTATGGGCGATTATGGGGCAATGGCTTCTTACCCTCTGCGCATCAAGGGGTTAAATTCCGTGGGCAAGGAGATCCAGTGCTCTACCTCTCGAACCCCAAGGGAATCGACCAGAAACAACGCCGAGAGATTTTAAATCTGAGTCGAGCACTGAATGAGAATCACTTCCAAAAGGTTGGTGACCCCGAAACACTCGCGAGGATCAAGCAAGCAGAGCTCGCGTACCAAATGCAGACGTCAGTTCCCGGTCTGATTGACCATACCAACGAGCCGGAACATATCTTTCAACTTTACGGTGAAGCTGCTCGAACCCCAGGAACCTTTGCTGCAAACTGCCTCCTTGCAAGAAAGCTTGCTGAACAAGGAGTACGCTTCATCCAGCTTTACCATCGGGGTTGGGATCAACACGGTGACATGCCCCGTGACCTTCCACTTCAGTGCGGGGATGTGGATCAACCATCAGCCGCGTTGATCAAGGACCTCAAGCAACGGGGTCTTCTTGACGATACTCTTGTGATCTGGGGCGGTGAATTTGGACGTACCGTCTACGCTCAAGGTAAGCTCGACATGGCAAGGTACGGCCGTGACCATCATCCAAGGTGTTTCAGCATGTGGATGGCGGGAGGTGGCATCAAGAGAGGAATAACATACGGTAAAACGGATGACTTCTCTTTTAATGTCGTGGAGGACCCCGTTCACGTTTATGACTTGCACGCAACCATGCTGCACTGCCTTGGCGTGGACCATGAAAAATTAACTTACAAATTTCAAGGTCGTCACTATCGCTTGACCGATGTGCACGGAAAAGTCATCCCAGGCCTTCTTGCTTGATGACAAGCCTGCTACATCAGTGGACGAAACCCTCGGCCCGATTCATCGCGAGTCCTGATGATGCAAGATCGAGAGCTCATGCCCGTCACTGTGCCATCTTGTCCAACTCACTTAACTTGAATCGAACACTGAGAATGTACGGTTCTTCGCCTTTGGACCAATGCCCGTAGGTGGTTGTGACGAAGGTGCCATCCGGCAAGACTTCCACCCCTGGGTACGTCGTGTCATAACCTTTGGTGTTGTCCTTCAACCGAATTGCATATTGACCTGACTTGCCCTCCACAAGATCCTGCCAAGAACCAACCCAACCGACCCAATCACCCTCAAATGGACGGTCCGCAACGCTCTGCCTAGGTGAACGACAGCGGAAACTAATGAACAATCGACCATCGGGAGAATACTTTCCGGTGTGCCGATCGCCCGTAAGAGCAAGGGGAAGCTGTCGAGGCTCGCTCCATGTCTTACCCTCATCGGTTGAGAAAATAATGTGCGAGTTTTTTTGCCGTGCATTCTCTCGCAAGAGAACGGCAATGGTCTTTCCATCGGGTGATCGAATGCAACCGGGCTCGCAAAGGTGAATCTCCGATGAACGGTAAACCGACTCGGGATAAGACCAAGTCAGACCACCGTCATTGGAAAACGTTTTGTACAGATCAAAGGTACTGAAATCGCTACCAGCTGGTTTGCTTCGAAAAAAGCGTCCATCATCATGAAACATTGCCAGGTAGTGTCCCTGGCCGGTCTTCAAAGCTTCAACAAATCCCATCACGACAATCCCACCCCAATCACCCACTGCTTTCAACTCACTCCAACTCTCACCATCATCTTCCGAAACAGCGAGGCGCGCAGGATACAGACCTGACCACATGATCAGGCGCTTTACACCATCCGCACCAACAACACGATGAAGTGTTGGAACCTCCCTTGAGGTTGCCCAGCTATCAGGTGTTGGCAATCGATCACTCCAGGTAAGACCTCCATCTACACTACGTTTGTAAACGATTCCACCGCGTCCATGACCCTTTGGATAGACACAAAGAATGGTCTTCCCGTCTTCTAGTAAGCAGGTTGTAGGATGCCCTAGATACTGAGATGCTTCGTAATCAACTACCACCTGCCGGTAGATTTGATCGTCGAGGTCAAGTGTCTTTGGGTAAACATCCTGATCCTGTGCAACCAAAACACCTGAAAAAAAGATGGTCAACAGAGCGAAGCTCGATTTCATCCTATCGATAACAAAACGTGTATGCATTTGTCCACTCAACCAGCTTGCCCAAACGAACCATTTCGGCAAAACAAAAAAAGAAAATAGGTCCTCTCTCATTGTAACACCTTTTTGTCGATCTCCTTCGACTTACTTGTTAGCGGCATAAAAACGGGCTGAACAATCACGCGGTTCCGAAAAACCAATCAATCCTGCAAAGCAGCAGGATCGATTACGCGATCCTTGTGACGGGTCGCGCCCACAGCCAATCGTCAAACAGGATGACTGGCAATCAACGGATTCTCGCATCGAGTCCAGATTCAATTGACAGGCTATGCCGCAAACCCACTGATTCGGATGCATCTCACAGGCAATTGCATGTACACTGTGTAAGCGGAGTTGATGTCCGAGAATTGGCAAAACAGTTTTCGAAGACGATGGCAGCCAAGGAATAATTGTGATGATGCGTTCTTTTGATCGACGAACCACTTTAAGAGGCGCGGGTGTTGCTCTGGCCTTGCCAGTCTTTGAGTCCTCGCTGCCGCAAGCTCACGCCAAAACCCAGACTTCAAAGCCTGTAAAACGACTCATCTGCCTGTCGAACAACTATGGCGTCTATCAAAAAGCTTTCTTTCCTGAGACGGCGGGAAGCGATTACGAGATCCCGACAACGCTGAAGCCTCTGGAGCGACATCGAAAAGATTTCACCGTTTTCTCTAATCTCGATCACGGTCTGACAGGGGGACATGCGTGCGTGCCGACGTTCCTGAACGGTATTCGTCCGGACATGGCAAGTAGTTTCCCGGAGGGCAATATCAGTGTTGATCAGAAAGCAGCTGAATTCGTCGGCGCGAAAACACGCTATTCATCACTGACCCTGAAAGTGAAGGAAAATAATCAGATCAGTTTTACTCGAACTGGAGTTCAAGTCCCAGCAATTGATGTAACGGGCCTTTTCAGAAAACTGTTTCTTGAAGACTCTGATGCCTCCAAAAAAGAGAGCAAATTACGACTGAAGCGTCACAGCAGCATTTTGGACACCGTCCTAGAGAGAGCAAAAGAGGTCCAAAATGATCTTGGCCAACAAGATCAGAGGAAGTTTACCGAATACTTGGAGTCCGTTCGTAGCCTCGAGATAAAAATCGAGCAGCAGAAGCCTTGGCTTGACCAAGCTAAGCCAAAAACCGAGATGCCCGAACCTCGACCAGCACGCCAAACTGCTGATGAGATGAAAATCATGATGGAACTGATGGCTCTCGCAGTTGAAACGGATTCCACAAGAGTGATGACGATGGCAAGTGGATTTGCCAACGGCGATTTTGGCCTGCAAGGTGGATACCATGGCTTTTCACATCATGGCGAAATTCCAGAAAAAACCAATGCGCTTCAGCTGATTGAAGGAAACCAGATTCATCAGATGTCTTACCTGATTGATCTGCTAAAACAGAAAGACGATCCGATCAACGGCGGCAAACTTTTCGACCACACCATGATCCTATTCGGATGCGGTATGGCAACCGGTACGCATTCCTGTAAGAACATGCCATTGGTACTCGCAGGCGGTGGCTTTAAGTTGGGTCAGCATCACGCATTACCAGAACAAGATCCCTATCGTGTCAAAGCATGCAACCTACTGCTATCCATGCTCCAAAACTTCGGTTTGGAAGTTGATCGATTCGGCACCAGCACAGGGACGCTCAATGGACTTGAATGGAGTTGAGCATGCCGAAACCTTTCGTCACGGTCACGATTCTTTTCTTTGTACTTGTCAATAATGGTTTAGGTGCCGATTCACCACTCGATCAAGCGCGACCATTCCTACGACAGTATTGCGTGCAGTGCCATGGACCCGAGGAGCAAGAAGGCGATTACCGCTTCGATCAAATTAGCTCAGACCTGAGCAAGGTGGAAACACTTGAGAAATGGCAAAGCATTGTGGACCAGCTGAATCTGGGAGAGATGCCTCCTAAGGACCATGCACAGCCTGACTTTGAAGAGACGAATAGAATCATTACGCTTGTTACACCGTTATTAAGGCAAGCTTATTCGGCGAAGAACAGCACCGGCGGACAAGCCATCATTCGTCGGCTAAACAAGTACGAACTGCGAAACACACTCCGCGACCTTTTCTACATTAATCACCCAGACTTTGATCCGAATGTTGTTTCTGGGCTTTACGACTTCAACGGAAACGGCATCACCGCCCAAAAAACCATTGAACCGACCCGCAGCTTCCAAGATGACGAAGAATCCGAGGGCTTTGACAATATCGGTCAACAGCTAGTGATGTCCGACTTCTTATTGAAGATGCTACTCGGGGCAGCGGAGGAAACGATCGAGATGGCTACTCACAACGAGCCTCCGGTCCCCTTTGAGGCCCAAACCTTCACCTCACCGATCTGCACCAAGACACTTCACGGAGACAGCCTCGGAAAATATCAACGCGAGCTAGGTGACAAATACGATGAGGTTTTCCAGCGTTGGGATCGATACAACCGAATCGGGCCTGATAAGTTTCATGGTGGTATTCACCGTCCGGCTCACTATCGCATTACCGTCGAAATCTCAGCTCACAATCCCACGCCGGATCGTTGGCGCAACTGGACTGTTCGTGAGGGTAATCTCATCCATCACGGCAGAGCAAATGAGGAAGAGCCATTTGAGGTCGGTCTTTATTTGGAACGGTATGAGCACCAGAGGGGCGAGCGGCGACACCGAATCAAGAACTGGAGACTGCCAGCGGATGGTAAGAAAAGAACTTTTTCTTATGAGACATGGATTGATGATCCGTGGAGTGCATGGATTGGCTGGGAGAACGGTCCATGGTTTCGGCATAACGCTTGGCACATTTTGCTCGAACAATGGTACCCAGAGCAATACGCGACCATTGACCGAAAACAGAAAGGCTACAAGCAAGAGGTTGCCAAAGCGCTGTTTAAAAACGGCTACCATGGCCCAACTCTTCGCGTTCATAAGTTCCGAATTGAACCCATCATTGAATCTTGGCCGCCCAAGAGCCACGCTGCTCTCTATGGCGTAGATTCCATTGAAGATGTGAATCTGCCGCAACTTTTCCATTCCTTCGCAGAGCGAGCGTATCGACGCCCTGTCGCCACCTCAGAAATCGATCGATACGTCGACCTTGTGTCAAAGCTTGAATCAGAGGGAAACACTCGACAGTCTGCAATGCAGGGTGCTTACGCTGCAATTCTATGCTCGCCCGACTTTCTCTATCTGAAGCAAAAGCCCGGTAAACTTGATGATTATGAACTCGCCTCTCGCTTGAGCTACTTCCTCTGGTCCTCCATGCCTGATGAAATCTTGATGAAGCTCGCACGTGCGGGAAAACTTTCGAACCCAACCGAACTCGGTCATCAAGTGGAAAGAATGCTTCAAGATCCTAAATCAGAAGCGTTTACACGGCACTTTCCGGAACGCTGGTTAAAGCTATATGAACTAGGAAAAATGGAACCTGACCGGAAAGGACCGTTTGGTCATTACTTTCGTGTCAAAGACTTTCTCGTACCCCAAGTGCAAGCCTATTTTAGTGATCTCCTCAAGCGGAACGGGCCAATACGTGATTTAATCGACTCCAATTACACCTTCATGAATAATCTGCTGGGTGAATTGATTTATGGTCAAAAAGTCGTGGGTGAGAATCTTCGCAAAGTACATCTTGAAGACCATCGGCGTGGTGGTCTGCTGACGATGCCTGCCATCATGACCGTCACTGCAAATGGCGTGGATACATCGCCGATTGTTCGAGGTGTCTACGTCCTAGAAAATTTCCTCGGTACGCCACCTTCTCCGCCTCCACCGGATATCGAACCTCTCTCGACGAACCTGAGGCAAGCAAAGACAATCAAAGAACAGATCGAGATGCATCGTGACCAACCTGCGTGCAATCGTTGTCATCGAAAGATTGATCCAATGGGTTTTGCCCTCGAAAGCTTTGACCCAATTGGTCGACTTCGCACAGAATATCCAAAGCTCGACAAACAGGCGAAGCAAGGTCGATCGATTGACACCGCGGCGGTCCTATCAAATGGCCGTTTAATAAAGGATTTGCCAGAATTCAAAACGATGCTGCTTGAGCGTGAAAAGCAGGTAGCGCGTTGCCTGACCGAAAAAATGCTAACCTACGCCACGGGGCGACTCCTTGAATCAGGTGATCGCGGGGAAACCGATCGCATTATCGAGGAACTGGGAGAGAAAAACTATCGCCTGCGTGACCTGGTCCATTTAATCGTCACGAGTAAGATTTTCCTTGAAAAGTAAGTCGGACCGAGAGGATCACCGACGTGATCAATGCGACTCATGAACTATCAGAAGAGACCGTAACGGCTATGAATTATCTACTCTGCATCCTGTTCTTTTTGACAGTTACTTCAAAGGCAATCGCAGGGGATCAGATTGCACACTCCTCACAAGCCAATCGAATTGCAATTGGACGTAGCAACGGCCAGATTGAGCTTCGAGACGGTGCCACTGGAGATCTCAAGGTCTCAATGCGTCATGAGGGGGTGCCGGAATTCGATGAAGATGCACCAAGGTCCTCAGTCAATTGGACGCCACACTGCGTTTTCTCATCTGATGGAAAGGTCTTGGCAACCTCAAGTGGCTACGCACCAGTAATCCTTTGGGAAGCCAAGACCGGAAAAAAAATACGCCAACTAGCCGGCTCATCTGTCGGGTACGACCTAACCTTTTCAGGTGACGGGTCTCGCATGATTGGCATTGGCATCGATGGACTTGCTGGGCCGCGACGACTCACCCTTTGGGACACGGAGTCGGGTGAAATAATTCGAGAACTAACCATTGATATCCAGCGCAATGTAAAAGCTTATGAGGGACGGTTCTTCAACGTGAAATTTGCAGAGACTGGATTCATGTTGCTCATTGAAAGCGTTGAAAAAAACAAAAACTACCTTCGAATCTGGAACACAAAATCGGGAAGTGAAACCATCAAACAGATCACTGACACGAGGATCCTACAACGCTCAATCCTGTCCAAAGATGGCAAACGCTTGATGATTCAAGACAACACGAGGATCCCAGCATATACCCTTTGGGACACCACATCAGGAGAGTTAGTCAAGCTTTGGAAAGAAGAAGGTGGTGCGATCAACCAATAATGGGATCAAGTTAAAAACTAACCCTTGCGAGATCACGATCGAACAGCAATCCATTCTCCATTGCGACTGAGGAGTCCGATGCGATCAGTCTCATTTATCTTGGCAGTCACTTTGACGTGCGTTAACGCGTCGGCAGATCTAGCCAGTCAAATACAACCACTCATCAATCAACACGAGGGTGATGTCTCCGTCCTGATTCGCAACCTAGAGACGGGTGAGCAGTTTGCGTGGCGTGAACGGGTTGTTGTCCCAACAGCCAGCCTTATCAAATTACCAGTGATGGTGACTGCTTATCGGCGAGCAGAGTCTGGGTTATTGGACTTAAGTCGCCAAATAGAATTGAAGGACGAAGACAAAGTGCCGGGATCTGGCATCCTGTCGAATCACCTCTCTGCAGGAACAAAGATTTCGATTCGCGATGCAATTCGATTGATGATGCGCTACTCGGACAATACGGCAACAAACCTGGTGATCGACCAAATGGGGCTTCCCGCAACCTCAACCCAAATGGAAGCATTGGGGTACCCCGAGACTCAGTTGCACGCCAAGGTTTACCGTAGTGGCACATCCATCGCTCCAGCAAGAAGTCAAAAGTACGGCCTTGGGAGTACCACAGCAACGGACATCATCAGCTTGCTAACGAGTATCCATCGACGTACCGCCGCAACCGCCGAGTCATGTGAAGCGATGATCAATCATTTGCTGAGTTGCGAGGATCGTGGCATGCTCGGTCGAGAACTACCCGATGGAAGCTGGCTAGCACATAAGACGGGCGGTGTCCGAAACAGTCGATGCGACGCCGGCTTATTAATGACACCGAAAGGGATGGTCGCAATCTGTGTTCTTACCACGAAGAATAAAGACCAGAGCTGGAGTGACGCCAATGCGGCACATGTCTTAATGGGAAGACTTGGCAAATCAACCTATGATCACTTCCATATGAATGCTGAACAAACAGCTTCTGATACCAAACCGACGTTACGCGTCGGTGCCTTCGGGATACAGGTGGAGGACCTGCAACGGACCCTTAACCGTCGACTCGATCCTTCTCCAAAGTTGAGTGTTGACGGTGATTTTGGACCCGCAACTGCTTCGGCGGTTCGACGCTTCCAGGAAGAAAAGGGCTTGCCGGCCAACGGCATTGTCGACGCAGCATTTTGGAATGCGCTGGGCCTGATCGTTCAGGAGTCCGAGGTTCTGCCGCCTGAAAGCATTAACAACCAGAAACTCCCAGTTAAAAGTAAGGATCCACTAACAGGTCCACCTTTTGTCACCTGCGACGCTTGGACGATTGTCGAGATTTCTACGGGCCGTGAAATGGCTAGCAGCAGGGCAACGAAACAACGAGACATTGCAAGCACGACAAAAATGATGACAGCATGGCTAGTGGCAGAGCTCGCATCACGTGACCCCGAAATACTTGACGAAACACTTACGATGTCCATCAAGGCTGATCAGACACGCGGTTCGACATCCGGCGTTCGAAGCGGGGAGCAACTAACCATTCGTGACGCCATGTATGCCTTGATGCTACCCTCGGGAAATGACATCAGCGTTGCGATCGCTGAGCATTTTGGGAACCGTGTGGCACACGAGCAAGCGGATACAGCAAAACGCCATCAAAAAACAAAAGCCTCGCTCAGAGACGAACACTTGAAGCAGTTTATTGATTCCATGAATGACGAAGCCAAACGCCTTGGCATGAGTCAAACACAATACAAGAACCCTCATGGCTTGACGGAATCTGGACACTACTCAACAGCCAACGACTTAGCTGTCCTAGGCCGAAAAATGCTCAGCAACGAATTCCTTTGCAAGGTAATTTCCACCCGACAACACGGCGCGACACTACACGGTTCGACTGGGTATGAACGAAATGTTGTATGGACCAACACGAATCAGCTACTCGGAATCGAAGGTTTTGATGGAATCAAAACCGGCACCACAACTAAAGCTGGCGCTTGTTTGGTTTCCACCGGCACACGCGACGGTCGCCGAATCTTAATCGTGGTGCTTGGCTCTGCAGCGTCTAGTGCTCGATACACAGACACCAAGAATCTATACCGCTGGGCTTGGAAACAACTCGCCAGCGACTGAAATGCGATGCAGGAAGTGCCCCCTTCCGAAATTTGCCTATCAATCGTTTTATTGACGCACCAGTGCCTCGCCCATTCGCGTAACCGAAGGTGCATCTTCAGCATGAATTGCTCAAAAAAGTTCCACCACATTCTGGCACAACCATTTTCTGTTATGTTATGCCTCCCATGACAAAGACAAACCAAGAACACATTGGCAATCCTGAATGACTGATAACACGGATGACGTACAGGCTGTAGAGAAGCTAGGCGAGACGCGAGATGCAATTGTTGCGGAAGTGCGAAAAGCAATTGTCGGAATGGATGATGTAATCGACGAAATGATGATTGCGATCTTCGCGCGTGGTCATTGCCTTTTGGTTGGCGTACCGGGTCTCGCAAAAACGTTGCTTGTAAGCTCACTAGCAAAGACGATGTCCCTTACTTTCAAGCGAATCCAGTTCACACCGGACCTGATGCCGTCAGACATCACCGGGACCGAATTACTGCAAGAGGACCCGACGACTCATGAACGTCGTTTCAAGTTCCAAAAAGGTCCGGTATTCACGAATCTATTACTCGCTGACGAAATTAACAGAACTCCACCCAAGACGCAGGCTGCCCTCCTAGAGGCCATGCAGGAAAAATGCGTCTCCTCAGGGGGCGAGAATTTCACACTTGATGAACCTTTTTTCGTTTTGGCAACACAGAACCCGATTGAGCAAGAAGGCACCTACCCTTTACCCGAGGCACAGCTGGATCGCTTTCTCTTCAACGTGCTCGTGAAATATCCAAGCCATACCGAAGAACTGGATATCATGCGCAGCGTGACCAGTGACGAGCAGCCCGTGCTTAGCGAAGTGGTCGATGGTGCAACCATCGAGCGATTCCAACAAGTTGTTCGACGAATCCCTGTTGCTGACCACGTATTTGAATACGCTGCGGCCTTGGTCCGGGCTACTCGACCTGACGAACCTGAGGCCCCAGATTTCGTTAAGCAATTGATCGCGTGGGGCGCTGGGCCACGTGCTTCACTGAACCTCATTCTCGCAGGTAAAGCAAGAGCCGCCTTGCAAGGGCGCTGCCATGTGTCGGTCGAGGATATTCAAAATTTATGTCTTCCTGTTTTACGTCATCGAATCGTTGCAAGTTTTGCTGCTCGATCAGAGGGAATGACCACGGACGACATCATTGAAAAACTAATCGCTGAAATTCCATCTGACGAAAAACTGCTCACACGGACCACCGGCTGATATTCATGCCTGAAAACCAAGTGGATGCCGGCTACCTCACCCCCGAGGTGTTGCAGAAGTTGGGCAATCTCGAAATCATCGCTCGTGAAATCGTTGAGGGGCTGAGGGTTGGTAGTCACCGAAGCCAGCTGCGAGGTTTCAGTACCGAGTTTGCGCATCATCGACAGTATGCCCCCGGTGATGCATTGCGTGATCTGGACTGGAGAGTTTACGGGCGAACGGATCGTTATTACACAAAACTCTATGAAGCTGAAACGAATTTTGATTGCTACTTATTAATGGATGCCAGTGCCTCCATGAGCTACTCCTCAGGTAAGGTAAGTAAGCTTGAATACTCGAAATACCTAGCAGCTTCCCTTGCATACCTGATCCTCAAGCAACGCGACTCCGTTGGATTGTCAGTCTTTGATTCGGAGGTACGTGCACACCAGCCACCGCGATCTAGCATGAGCGTCATCGCCGAAATGGAAAGGATCCTTCGAGACATCCAACCTCTTCCCAAAACCAGTTTGGCAAAACAGTTACATGAAGTCGCTTTGATGATCAAACGTCGTAGTTTTGTCATCGTGATTTCCGACCTTCTCTCTGACGTTGAAAATATCCTGTCGGGACTTGAACATCTCCGATTTGACGGCCACAACGTTGTCGTTTTTCATACGCTTGACCCCTATGAACTGGAATTTCCATTTCAAGGTGCGTGGTGTTTCGAAGGGCTGGAGCTTGAAGATTCACTGACAACCCAAGCGGACCGAATTCGCAAAGATTACCTTGAGCGCTTCCAGAAATATCTCGACGCAATCAAACGCGGGTGCCTCGGCAGTCAGGTCGACTACACTACCGTCGACACATCTCGGCCACTGGACGAAGTCTTAAACGAGTTCTTCCACCGTCGGCAATCAACACTAGGTGGCCACTCGGCAGGAGCGAATCAATGACGTTCCTGAATCCATGGCTTCTTGTTGGTGTTGCGGGTCTTAGTTTGCCAATCATTGCACACTTAATTAATCGCCAACAAATACAGCGCACTGAGTGGGCTGCGATGCAGTTCCTTGATCGCAGCGTTCGAGTGCGTACCAGACAAATAAAACTTCGCGATATTCTTTTACTGGCATTGCGCTGTCTCGCTTTGTTGCTTCTGATTTTTGCCTTCTGTCGACCAGCGAGTATGACGACTGCCGGGATCAGCATGCTTGGGGAAGATCGATCCGGTGTCATCATCGCAATCGATGCATCCTATAGCATGAATCATTCAGACGGAAAGATGACGCGATTTGAACGTGCGTTGGACAAAGCCAAATCGATCAGTTCACAAACTCAAATCGGTGATCCAATCTCACTGCTTCTACTCGGTGACCAACCGACAGTGCTACTTCGAAACGTAGCTTACGACCCCCAACGCTTCGAGGCAGCACTGGAGGACCAAAAACCACGAGACACCTCACTGAATATCGACGGGATCCCCGAGCAGCTTGAACAACTGCTTGACGATATGGAATCCCAGCAGAAAGAGATTTACCTGATTACCGATACACAAGCAAACGACTGGGAAGAACTCTCGCCTCCCCTCGTCGATGGAATGAATGCTGCCGCGAGAACAGCCAGCTTTTTTCTAGTCCCGGTAGCAGGCGAGGATGACAACCTTGCGGTGACAGGATTGGATCTAGTTTCGGGATCACTTCGCAATGGTTCAGTCGCGAGGTACCGTGCTACGATTCAAAACTTCGGTGCAGCACCAGCGACAGATATCGAGGTTCAGTGTCTCGTTGAAGTAGTGCAAATTGACAGCAAACGAATCCCAATCATCTCCCCGGGCTCATCGCAAACCATCTCCCTTCTGGTCCCCTTTTACAACTCGGGCCCGACAAGGATTAGCGCAAAAATAGCCGGTGATTCACTTCAAACAGATAACGTGAGGCATGTCGTTGCGGTCGTTAGAGACAAAATATCCGTACTCTGCATTGACGGATCGGGCGGCGAGGTAACACCGTTGGTTGTCGCAGGCATGCTCGCGCAAGCGGAGGAGGATAGGGATGAGGGGTATCAGATTGAAACCATTCAATGGCCGACGGTTCCAGAAAAACCGTTTGAAGCATATGACGTCGTAATCATCGCGGATGTACCCAAAGTCACCACAGAGCAGTACATCGCGCTAACCAATTTCATCCGTCAAGGAAACGGATTGATCTGGTTCGGCGGCAACAACGTCCAAGGATCAGAATGGAATCGCCTTGCCATTGAATCAGGTACATCGCTTCTTCCGGCAATCATTGGTGAGGTCGTGGATTGTGGAGATGAGCAAGGAGTCGGCACGCCGCTCACACCATCGCTGGCTGATCATCCGATCTCCCGCCCACTTCAATCGCTACCGGAAGATCTACTCGGTGAGACGCGTGTCCTAAAACGACTGCAGACTGAAGCTGATGCCGCGAGCATCAAGGTGCTTGGGCTTGCTGGAACCAATGCAGCATTACTTCTTGAAGGATCACTAGGACGTGGGCAGGTTTGCATGTTCACGACTTCAGCGCATACGACATGGAACAATATGGCAATTACCCCCGTATTCCCCATGTTGATTCAGCAAGTGGTGACTTACCTGTCGGGTCGAGAGTTTGAGCAGTCGCGGGTGGTGGGTGACTCGCTATCACTTTTTTATGTGAATCAGCCGGATGCGAACGACGCCATCTTTGAAACACCTTCCAAACAAACTCTGGTGGTTCCTGTAGGCGAATATCGCCAACAGTATCTGGCGATGCTAGAAAAATCAGAAGAAGCAGGTTTCTACACCGCACGCGTCAGCATCCAGTCACCGGGGATTCCGATAGCCGTCAACGTTGATACGAAAGAATCCAATGTTGAATGCATTGACCCGCAAGCTCTCCTCACCAAACTCGAGGGAACAGGCGTTGCGATCTTGACCACGGATGCGGAACTGATGACCGGAATCCGTCAGGCTCGAACGGGTAAATCGTATTGGCGATTTTTCTTGATCACGGCAATCGTACTACTCGTTTTAGAAAGCCTTTTCGCAGATCACATCAAGAGGCGAAATCAGGCAAACTCAAACGCTCCAGTGCCTCCGTATTCACAGGGGGTTGTGTGAGATGATGGAAACCGCTGCTAACCAGTGGATGATTGAAAATATATTTTTCGCGCGTCCATTACCTCTACCTTTGATGCTACTCGCGATTGGAGCTGTGATTAGCTGGAGCGTTTATCTCTATCGCCGCTCAATCGGTCTCTCACCAGTGCTTCGATTCACGCTCGGATTCACACGTTTCTTTGTCCTCTCCGTAGTTTTGGCTGCGTTATGCGAGCCCATGATTGGCCTCCAAGAAACAAAGACCCGAAAGAAAACCCTACCCGTACTGGTCGATGTTTCACAAAGCATGGGGATTCGTGATCCTCGAAAACGACCTGCTGACCTTCTTGATGCCGCCGTCGCCTTGGATTTAATCGAGTCAACGGAATCACAGACAGCAACCCAATTAGGAACGAAGCAAAGACAACTCATCTCTTCAGCCTCACGACTCGATCTTGCGAAAAACCTTCTTGCCCAGAAAGGTCGGGCAACCATGGAATCAATCGGTTCGGGAACGAAGGTTACCTATCACGGTTTTGGAAATGAACTACAACTTGTTTCTGACGACAGTGTGATTCCTGAGGGAATGGTAAAAGAGTTCAATCCAATACAAAATCAAACGTCAATCATCGACGCAATTGAGGAGGTGACTAGCGCTGGAAACAATCAACCTGCCGGTGTTGTACTATTGTCCGATGGAATCGAGACCCTACCGTCCAGTCGAGCAGAATCGGTTCTGCGTGACTTGGGAGCGAGGGGTATCCCAGTGTTCACAGTACCTTTGGGGCTCACCGATCCTGATGATGTATCAATCAAAAAGATCGTAATGCAAGACGTTGCTTACTCGGGCGACCGAGTCCCAGTTCGAGTGCAGTTACATTCCAAGGGTTATGAAAAACGAACTGCAAAGCTCTCAGTGCTGTTGAATGATCGCAACGTATCCAGTCGGACGATTCGACTGGAAGGAGGCCTGCAGTTTGAAGATATCGACTTCCGTGTTGATATTTACGAGAAAGGTGCTGTCCAGGTTGATGTGCAAATTGAACCTTTTGATGATGAAGTCTCTCAAGATAACAATCAGGCAACACGTAGTATTCGTGTTGTAAATGAAAAGGTAAACGTACTCTATATCGAAGGTAATGCTCGTTGGGAGTATCGGTATCTTCGGGCAATCCTGAAAAGAGACCCGCGAATCAACGCGACATTCATCGGATCCAATGTGGGACCAGAAGTGGCTCGCAACTCCAATGAGCATATTGATCGGTTTCCCAATCGACGCGAAGACGCATTCCAGTACGACCTTGTGATTCTTGGCGATGTGGATTCCACTTTTTTCGGTGAAGATGAACTTGCATTGCTCGAAGAATTAATTCGTGATCGCGGAGCCTCTCTCCTAATGCTCTGCGGCCCGATGCACTCTCCCACTTCATACGCTGGCACCCCCGTCGAATCAATGCTTCCTGTGCAGTTCGATGCTGATTCAAAATGGAGACCCATTGCGGAATCTGTCTATCCGGTACTAACCCCCGAGGGTCGAAGTAGCCTCGTAATGACACTTGAGAACGAGCCGGAATTGAACGATCGCATTTGGAGTCGCATGGCTCCAATGGATCACCTACCGCCACTCACCGAGCCCAAACCCGGGGCAAATGTCCTTGCAGTGCTATCGGATCGTGTGGATCGTGATCAGGGATACCCACTGGTGGCGTGGCAGCGATACGGTACCGGTAAGTGCATGTCAATCGCGACAGACCGGCTATGGCGATTACGTTACAAGACTGGCGACAAGTACCACTGGAGAGTATGGTCACAATGCATTCAATTCATGACCCTCTCTCGACTAATGGGGGAGCATAAAAGAATTCGACTGGAAACGGATCGTTCTTTGTATCTGTCCGGTGGTCAATGTCGAATCTACGCGCATGTGCTGGATGATCATTTTGATCCTGTGATGCAACCGCAGTTTGATGTGTTTGTGACCGCCTTAGGCAACCAACAGCCTCGACAAAAAATCACGCTCAGGCCTGACCGGACTCACCCGGGCTTGTATGAAGGGTACTTCGCATCTGATGGTCCGGGACGGTACCGACTGGAGTCGAACGAAAATGATCAGCCAATCTCCAACACCACGGAGTTTCAAGTCACGGAGGAGAATCGGGAACTTGCAGAAACCGATCTAGATCTTGAGAATCTCAAGCGGATTGCAAAACTCACCGGAGGAACATGCCTCTCTGTTCAAGATTTTTCAGAACTGGAAGATCTGCTGAACGTCACACCTGTAAGCTACGTGGTGAAATCCCAGATGACGCTCTGGGATAACTCGTGGATACTTTGCCTGCTCATAGGATTGCTGGGCATGGAGTGGATCCAACGCCGGAGGCACGATCTAGCATGAGCAACACGCCACCTATTTCAATCAGCAAACTCGATGCTCGGATACGCGGTGCATGGTTGCGCATCGCTTCACTCAACGCCACCAAAGGCTTGCTCACCTTTGTTCATTGGGCTATTCCATTACTGTTGATTTCGATTTTCTTGGATTGGATGACATTCATGCCATCCAGCGTGAGGGGAATTGTCCTTGCGTTAGC
>CAXQOB010000186.1:0-13323 GCA_964225475.1 Candidatus Nitrosopumilus sp.
GCGGGCAATCTGGCCTACCGAAGCAAAACCGCTCAGTACCCCAAGGCAAGCTGCAGCTACCATGATCGCTTTGGCGGCCTTCCCAATTCTGCCATCGATGGGATCACGAACTTTTTACCCTCACCCACCAATCGCTGGACAAGCTACGAATCCCCCAACGAGCAAGACTGGCTGGAGATTGATTTCGGACAGGAAAGGCAATTTCGAAAAGTCGACCTGGCGATTTATGATGACCGAGGAGGAGTTCAAGCACCGACTAAGTATGAGATTGAAATCTGGCGAGGTCGCTCTTGGCACAAAATCAGCAAGCTTCAATGCTCACCAACCTTACCCATCGGTAACCAATGGAACCATTGCTCATTCGCGCCACAAACTGCCCAAAAAATGCGAATCATCTTTCACAATCGAGGGAAAGCAAGAAGCGGCGTAAGTGAAGTAATGATCTGGAACGAGTAACCCCCAAAGTAATACAGGCCTCATCGAATGACCTATTATCGCTCCGAAGGTGCCTGAATCATTTCAAGCAACCGCATTGACAGAGGACGCCTCATCCAACGCAGGCTATTTTTTCGAAACCCACTCTGCCTCTAACATCCACTGAAGGGACTGTTCTTGCCATGCATCCCAGCTTGAACCCTTGTATCCATTAAGACCATGCCCACCCGAAGGCAGCTCCAAAAGCCGTGCGGGAATCCCCTTGCGTTTCAGAGCCTGGTAAAGAAGTCGACTATTCTCTATTGGCACAGGCCGATCATCGACTGCATGGGTTAAAAAGACGGGAGGTGTTTTCTCTGTCACCTGGGTCTCATTTGAATAAAACTTAACGAGCTCCGAACTGGGTGAATTGCCGAGAAGATTCAACTTCGATCCAGCATGGGTCACCGGTCCCATTGTGACCACGGGGTAAACCAAGACTGCGAAATCAGGTCGGCAACTAAACTGCTGAATCACTTCTTCCGAATCAGGATACCCCGCATCAAAATGCGTCGTCGCTGTCGCAGCGAGGTGACCACCTGCGGAAAAACCCATTACACCAATCCGATCGCTGCGCAGCCCTAAACGCCCCGCTTCGCTACGCAAATACCTTACTGCTCTCTGCACGTCGTATAACGGAACCCGGTGTCGCTGTTTCGGGAGACGATACTCCAAAACAACGCCAGTGATTCCATGCTCCGTCAACCAACTCGCGATCTGATGCCCCTCCGGACCGACCACCAAACCCCCGTACCCTCCGCCGGGACAAATGACCACGCCTATTCCCGATGGTTTTGCGGGTTGGTGAATGGTAATGAAAGCGTTCTCATCCTCAGCATTAATGCGGCTTTTCTGATCAATCGGTGCGCTACTTGACCAAAGTGCCAATCGGGTTGGCCTGGTTGAATCCGCGTTTTTCTTCCCATCCTCCGGCGGGACTTTGCAACACTGACCATTCACGTGGATCGTGGCGCCAACTGAGATGAAGAAAAACATCCAAAACTGCTTGTGCATTTTAAAACTGCCTCAAACGTGCAAGATCTGTAGCTATTAAACTTTGAGCCATCCCCGAACAACCCCAAGCCTGAAGGCACCTCGGAGTGGTTCTATCAAAAGGGTGACCAGCAAAAAATATAACTTATTTAGATAAATACGATCCAATTCAACGTCGTCCTCAATGACAGACACGCTCAATATTAACGTAGGAGTGAAGAAGACCGGAGGCGTGCATTGCACCAAAACACATAAAAGGAATTACCCACGCACTGCAAACGCCAGTGACTGGATTCACGCGATTGCCGTGGTGAACATTCTACAAAAATGGAACAATACTCTGACATCGTTTGTGCGAGAACCAAACCTACCTCAGCGTGATTAGGCCCACGGCAGTGCACCCTTAATCGGTTGACTGAAACCACGAAAGACACCAATTGAAAACTAGCATTCTAAAAAAACTGAGTCTCGCCTTTGTCCTTTTGTGCATCGTTGCTGCTCTCATCTCCTACTGGCTCGTGATTTCCACACGCGCCAACCTCAACGCGATCAAGAAGTCGGTCGCGGAATCGGGGCAAATCACAGAGATCACTGACTACCCACTCCCCGTTCTCTCCGATGATCAAAATGCATTCATCATTCTTTCGGAGTTATCCAAAGAACTGGAACAAATCGAGGGTAAGCTCAGTGAGATCGACGACGCACACGGTATTTATGATTTCGTCGACGGCGAGCAAGTCAGCAAAGAGGCCCTCGCCCAAGTTGCTCAACTACTACCCAAGTATGACACAGTCTTTGATTCCCTTGCCAAAGCCTCTGATCTAGCCGGATTTCGATCCAACTTTGATCCATCACAAGGCTTCGCCGCGGAGCTTCCACATCTGGGAATGATTCGTAGCACTTGTCGAACGCGATCAGTGAAGGCGATCCTCGATGCGCACGAGGGTCGTGGCGATGCCGCGCTCGAGACGTGCGGTGCGATTTTACGAATCAGCAAACTCAGCGAGAACGAGCCGTTACTTATTTCGTACCTTGTGTCAGTAGCCTGCCAAACGATTGCCCTTTCGACAACAAATCACATCCTCCAAGTTGCGGAGGTTTCTGAAGCTGCGATTGATCGATTCTTGCAACAACTGGATCAGCTTAACGTTTATGAATCACTGGTCGCAGCAGTGGAAGCAGAACGCGCGATGGGAGTCCTGACATTTCAGCAACTGCGTTCAGGATCGCTTGGTGAAGACTTTACCCAACAACTACCCGGACCGGCATCCATTGGCAACAACTGGCTCACTGAGGCTTACCTGAACGATGACGAGGCCACCTACGTGAAAATAATGTCTCAGCAACTTAGTGTGATCAATGAACCGAAGAGCATTCGGGACCTCAAAATTGAAGAGTCCCTTGCACCTCTGGAGGATTCCTCATCACGTTTCGTGGTTTCAAAGCTCATTCTTCCAGCTCTATCCGGTGCCATTGACTCGGCGGACCGACTCGAAGCAATGATTCGCTGCGTGCGAATTGTCACCGTGGCAACAAAACTCAAAACCACCTCCATTGACGATCTGACCATTCCTGAATCAAAAACACTTGACCCCTTCAATCAGTTACCGCTCGTGGTCAAGGCAACAGAATCCGGTTGGCTGGTCTACAGCGTCGGCCAAAATCTCGTTGATGACGGGGGTGCTTTCCAATCGAAACTTGATATTGGAATTGGTCCACTGACCGGAACCGGCGTGAAACGAGGTGAATAATCAGCTGCGTCTCAAAATGAGCTCAATCCCTGGACCCAAGCCACAATCATGAAAAGATGCCAGACATCCAATAGAACGCATCTTCAGGCTGATTTCTGATATGTCCTTACACTTCTTCGGTTTCGTCGCATCTCCAGAAACCGTGTCGCTACTGATGATCAACATATAACAACGCCGACTAAACCAACGTAACGGGCAGATTCTATTGACTTGGAAGCCGCAAAAGCCGTACCGTTCCGGCTTACGGCAGCCGACGTTTGGCTCTACCCATCCACGTGAGTAGCGCTCGATTGTGGATTGAGAAGCCGAATGATAAGGACCTAGTTGCAGTACCGGGACGTTTCCTGCACAGGGCGCTTCATTTAATCGAACAATGCTCCTAAACCGCTGCTGCCTCCTCGAATCTGACACATGACCGCCAGAAGCAATGCGGTGAAGAAAACACCAGGCTCACTTACCGAAGTAAAATCGACTCATCATGGCGTTCCCCCATCAACGAAACACAAAGCTAGCTCTACCGAGTTACCTGGTCACAGTGTTCTGTGTGTTGGGGGCAGCGTGCGCCCCATGGAAGAACACACCGTACTTCGAAACCAACGATCAACTCTCGGAGTCGATTCGGCAGGAATCAAAAACACGAGTATTGTTAGATGTAGAATTCATTAACGCTTCATCTGCATTTCTAGACGACCCTACATTCGACAACCTTTGGCAGCATGTTGATGAAACCTTCATTGACTCAACAGTCCGCGCTAATTTCCTGAGTAATGGAATTCGCGTTGGCAAGATTCACAGCTTGGATCGTTTTCTTCAGGCTCTTGAAAACGGCGTCACTGAAACCAACATAGTCGATGATTTTCTGAATGAAGCGTCTGTCGCCAGTGACGTATCACACGGTACGCAAACCCTACCACTTCGCCTCGGCAAGCGCAGCGAATTCCCCCTCCGACAGCCGTTTGAAGGGAGTCATGTGGCACTGATTCGTGAGAACGGCTCAACCGTTGGCAAAACGGTTGATAATGCACAGTATTTTCTGGGACTCACGGCGACTGAATCGAATTCAGCGAAAAGAATTCGTCTTGCGCTCCAACCGACGATTCAACACGGAACAGCACGACAAAAATGGGTCAGCAGCGAGTCGGCAATCCGAATCGACACTCGGAGAGACAACTGGGACCTAGAAATGTTAAACCTTACCGTGGACTTAAGTGAGGGGGACACGATCATTCTTGCCCCTGACCGCCCCTACCGCGGCATTGCCTCCAAGATGCTCTCAGGCAAAGCAGAAGATCAAAGTGAACGCGAGCTCCTCGTCCTGCTCCAAGTGACGAACATTCCTCTGCCATCCGATCAAATCCCTGGGGGCCCGTAGTAGTTTTTTAACCGATGACGCTACTCCGCAGTTCGAGTTTCAATCGGTGCCACATGGTTTATCGGGCCCCACATTTGATGGGCCCACATGCGCTAAGAAAACACACCCAGAACCACACCGCTTCGCTACCGATCAAAGGTAGATTTTGACCTCAACAGATGATGGTAATGCTGGGCGAATCGATGCGATTCATCGCGAACGTACTGCAACAATCGCAACGCATAGGCACTCCTACTGAGAATCAACGGCTCTGAGTCTCCCGGACGATAGATTTCCTCCTCGCGCTTCGCGAGCGAGATGACAGCTGGAGGGTCAATCTGCTGGTCACGAAACGCCGCCATTGCAGCATTCAATTGGCCTTTGCCGCCATCAATTAATAACAGATCAGGAAACGATTCACTCTGGTCACTCAATCTTCGAAACCGCCGCGAGACGACCTCGTAAATACTTCGATAATCATCGATCCCATCCACTCCCTGAATCCGAAACCTTCGGTACCCAGGCTTGAAAGGCAAGCCATCTAAAAACTGCACCAAACTTGCCACCGTCTCGCCACCACCAAGATGTGCAATATCAACACCCTCAATAATTCTGGGCACCTCGTTCAACCCAAGTACCTGGCGGAGACCGGTCAAGCCCTTCTTGGGATCGATGTAAAAGACCTCTGGCTGTGCGTGTGTTTCCAGATCACCTCGTTCCTCGAGACGTTCAAGCATCTGAATCTCATCACGCAAAGTGGCTGCCCGTTCAAACTCCAATGCTTGACTGCATGCCTGCATCTCGCGACGCATCTCATCCAACAACCTCTTCTTCCCACCCTCCAAAAACGTCTGCAGCCGCTTAATGTCTCGACGATAATCCTCCTTGCTGATCCGAAGATTACAGGGTGCGGTGCATTGCTGAATGCTTGCTAACAAACAGGGGCGGAACCATTTCCAACGCTCATCATTCTCCGAAATATCAAGAGTGCACGTGCGGAACTTGAAGATGCGTTGCATCACTTGGATCGCTCCTCGTAACGCACCGGCACTTGCAAAAGGCCCGTAGAGCTTGACACCTTTCGCCTTTGGCTCGCGAGTCAATTCAACCCGAGGAAATTCCTCTCGAGTGGTGATCATCAGATACGGGAAGCTTTTGTCATCCTTTAGCTCCTTGTTGAACTTGGGTTGAATATCCTTAATCAAACGCGATTCCATTAGCAAAGCGTCAACTTCGCTTTCTGCGTCCAAAAAGTCCACGTCCGCGATCTCGCTGACCCAACTCGCGGTACGCTGATCTTCCTGAGCGGCTTTAAGAAAATAACTACCAGCACGACTACGAAGATTCTTGGCTTTGCCAACATAAATCACTCGGCCTGCAATATCCTTCATCAGATAAACGCCGGGTGTCTGCGGAAAACTCCGTACCTTCTCCGCAGCATGTTGAAAGCCGAGTTCACTTGCCGCGTTCGACTCCACCCCAAATACTGTCGAATCCTTCTCTGATTGACCTAAACCCGACTCTTCGTTCGAGTTCGCTTGGTCAGGCTGGGAATCGACACTGCCTTCCGGAAACGCGTCATCCGGGAGTTCATCTTGCGACATTGTTGATCCAATCTATCCGTGGTGAGTCGCCATCGCGTTGAACTTATCGATCGGCACAAAAACGCCGTGAGAGCTAACGTGAACAATTGTCACGAAAGCGGTGTGACGATGCCAACGCTCATGCATTAACGTATGCAACGAGCCGGGAAGCAAAAGACGATCGCGCACTCGTTTTTGTGGGATTATCGCAACTCGTCTAGCCGATAACAATCGCCTGACGACCCAACGGTGGACTAATTACCTGTGTTTGCATCGAGATTATCATCGGCTTTGCCTCTGAACAGACCCTCAAATGCCGCTCCGATCCCACCCAACACGGCTTGCCCAACGGCATTAGCGGCTGAAGCCGCTTCCGAATTAATTGTGAACCCATCTCCGACGGTCTTGCCATTACCACCGGCCTGTTCCGCTGCAACGCTGCTTCGCCTCCCCGACGAATCACCATGGTCCAATGATAATCCGACAAGGTACAAGCGACTCGCTCGAACGAATTGGATCTTTAACTGATCACCCATGGTGTATCGTCGTAACTCCCTGCTGAGGTCAACAACATTTGGCACCACGCGTTGATTGATCGACACCAAACGATCGCCGGGTTGCAAACCTGCACTTTCCCCGAAACCGCCCGAGGAGACGGCTTCAACCCGCACCCCCTGGAGTGGCTTCGCATCGATCAACACAAGTCCCAAGTCGATTCTTGGATGAAAGCCATCTGTACCTGACGCTGAATGGCGATTTTGTGAGTCGCTTCCAACTACCGGCATCTCCGCTAGTAATTTTTCGGCCCGCGCCGAGCGTTCAACTCGACGCGCCGTTCGGGCAGCAGGCTCCCGAGTAGATATCGCTGGGCTGACTTTTGAAGACGTCTGGTTTTCGTGATCCCCAGTGTCGTCCGGGGAATCACCAGGAGGACTAACGGTGTGCTCGGTTGAGACTGTTTTTTTAAAACCAACGGTAAGCTCACTTTGCATCTTGGAATCCGTCAATGAGCCGAGGCTAAATGCGGAGTCGTTCGTCTGCGACGCTTGCCGAACGCGTCGGCGCGGCACCTGCCCTCTCCCATCAGAACGTTTCCCATCAACCGATGGCACGCTCGTGTTTTTCTCTTTGCTTAAGGGAGAGCGTTCAATCCGGCCCCCGGCCGAATCAACCTTAGTCTGTTGGCTAAAAGGCCGTCCCAATGTGCTGTCCTCGGTCCACCGATTGACGCCATCGAGGATTCCCGTGATTCGCTGCTGCAAACGCTCCTGAAAACGCCTCACCAGTGGTTGCGTCCGCTCAGGCGTCCGCGGCTTTCCCTCACTGCGGAGGTCTTGGGCAGTTAGAACGGGATCCACAACGAGGATGAGTGCAAAACCACATTGCAACCAAAGGGTTTTCCGAAAGAGACTCGAACACGACATATTGATAGCTAATCCGCTCCCTGATTGAGTCGCTCGCCTGCGACAGCCGTTGGATTCCGTTTCCGCATCCACCATCAGAGCTCAAACACGACAGTTAGCACAAGATGAGTCCGGAAGGAAACGAGGGCTCGAATTGGACTCAAGCTCGAATTGGACTCAAGCTCAAATACCGAGTAGCAGAGACGTGAGAACGGAACAATGGTAAAGTCAGCACGTGTCGGAACCCTCCCCACTTGCCATCCACTCCGTTCCGCATTGGTGATCCAAAGAACCACCCCATGCCAGAGCCAGATCGACTCCCGATACGCACTCGCTCGCTCTCATTGAGGGAGCTTAGGCTTTGCCTTCCCACGATTCTTGACGTTGTCAGTTTCTCGGCTGGCTCTCAATTAATGCAACAGATTGCAAATGCAGAATTGGATGGGAACGAATCGGAACTGGTGACGATAGGAGCTTACTCGGAGAAAAACATTGAGACTCTAGATGCGATCGTCGTCTGTTCGCTATTGTCATCGGGTGAAAACTCTCAAGACGACTCCCAATCTGGTCCTCAGTCCACTTATGCAAGTCAAGGGGTCGCACCAATAAAAAGGTTGCACGCTGCGAGGAGCTCTGACGGGAGGCCAACAGGCAAGGCGGCGATTCTTTATTGCGGCGAATCCCCAACGTCTCGAATCAAAAGCCGCAGGTTGATCGCCGATGCTCTACGAAAGCATTTGTTGGTTGCACTGAAAGCGAGAGACATTAAACAGGTCATTTGGAGAACTGAAGCACGCCCCGTACAAACCGACAATCATCCAGCAGGTCTCGATTCCTCCCGAATCCTAACCAGCGGACAACGCAAACCTGCGGAAAGCGAATGGACGCCAGAGGACCTCTGCTTCCGCTTCGTCGCAAATGTCCAGCACATGGAATCCTCATTCCCATTCCGTCCTACCGAGGGACACACCACGGCATCGCCTGCAAATGATACTCTTCAAAAACAGACATCGTCCGAGACTCCCTCCAGAGCCATAATCAATTCGATAGCAAAACCTATTAATTGGAGTAGTCCTGAGGAATGGAAAACACTCGTCGAAACGGTTCGTCAGACTTATGAGTCAAGTGAAGACTGCCCGGCTATAGACGGAGTCTCCACCGCTGAGGAAACGCTGAGCGAGTATCTGGCTAATCCTTACTTTGATCCAAACGCGTGGTTTCTAATCACGCAAAGCTCCAACAACCAGCCGATCGGTTGCTTGATTCTGGAAACCATTCCAGAGCGTTTGCATCCTCATGTCCTCGAAATTGTTTACCTTGGCTTGGTGCCATCTGCTCGCGGTCATGGCTTCGGTCGCCAATTGCTCGAACACGCGAGCTCTTACGCCAACACACTGGGGCGAAAACGACTTCTCGCAGCGGTCGATCAAAAAAATTTAGCCGCACTTCGTCTCTATAAGGCCGCCGGCTTTCTGAAAACAGACACGGAGAGCATCTGGCTTCTGGAGCTCAAATAATTGCCATCGCGATTTGAAGACTGACTTTTTATCGCCGCATGAGTTCCCACGCGTTTACACTTCCCGAAGACCAATCGGTCCATTTCCATGATCCGTTAGTCGAATGGAATTGACCGAAGCCTTAGACGGGTTAGGACCTTCTGATGAGCCAGAAACAACATGATCCCGCTGAATAAAGCCAGAGCGAGTCTGGAGTCCCTTGCACTCAAAAGCAACGGCGTCAGGTTGATTACATCGTTTAGGAAAATTGCGGCATCCGTCCACTTGGCGGGCTACCACCTTATCAACAAACGATCCAGCCCCCCCATACTGCGACCTCATGCCTACCCAGATGTATTACCCCTTGATCATATGAGTGTCGCTTGAGCGTCCCAATTCAATCGCAAGCTTTCCAGCGAAAGGAGGAGAAAACCCGGAATGGCAAGTAAATCACGTTAAAACCAGCGATAACACCACTCGTAGATTACAGATCATTAACACCTTATCCACCGAACTTTCAGACTTGCTGCCGCGCGAGATTATTTTTTTGTCACTTGGTAACACATTGCAAAAATCATTGTTTTCGCTCCAGTTTACGACAACCACAAAAAAGCCATCAGAATCTTGCCGCTGAATGGCTCTCCCGGTATTTAACTCCGATGCTAGCAAGTCTAGAATTTGGCCTTCGTTTTGAGCGACAACGATTCGCTGATAACGAAATCATTTTGGTGACGAGGTATTTCAGGGCAACGCGGTACTTCGGTACTTGGGAACGGGGGGAGCCTTCCTTCTTTTGTCAGCTGACCTCTTCGCTCTTGTCTCGGCTCGTTGAGTCGAAGTTTTCACTTCGAACCAATGTCGCCAAGCTGAACCACCGTACACTGACGCGAAACATCCATGATGGAGGATTGCGCTACCACTATGTCCGCACCGCAAGGCTGCACCGATAACAGGGCCGTTATCGGAATTTTCATGGAAGCTTTGAAAGCGAAGGTCGGTGCGGAGCGCTATCGCATGTGGTTCAACGATGGAGTTGAATACGCATTGGTCAGTGGTCCTGATCTCTCTCCATCCACAGCGCAGCCGCCCGGAGTTCTCTCCAGCGGAGATTCGGAGATTCAAGATCGCCAAACATCGGATCCACCAAAGGATAGCATCCAGGTCTCCGTCCGAGGGCAATTCGCATTAGACCGACTCCGAAACCATTTCTTAGCGGAGTTGCGAGGAGCCGCCTCCCAAGCACTGGGGAGACGAACAGAAGTTGTTTTCGCACTGAATGAGAAGAAAGCTCACCAAGTGGACCTACCTCTGGGAATCACTGAGGAGAGCCAAAACCCATCCTCGCCGGACCCTCACGGCGGTCCGAAACCGGACACAACCATTGCCCTCACAGATCCCCGCAATGGCTCGAGGACAGGTCGCGAGATCAGCACCGCGGCCACAGCGACGAGTCGGACGACTCAAACTGCCTCTGATCACCGCGTTGACCAAGCACATCGGCACACGAGCCAGAGGTTTGACGAACCACTTCAGGCTGTAGCGTCCAACGGAAATGGTTCCCCTGCAAAACGGGTTAATCCAGTTCGACGTCCCTCCAACCGGAGGTCGACTCGGAACAGCAAATCAATTGGTGGCCTACTCACTGATTCGGTAGCGAACGCCGCAACACACAAAGCTCCTTCGACTACGAGGCGGAGGAAGAAATACAAGCATCAGAGTAATGCTCCTATTCAAATGGATTTCCCGGAAATCCAAGTAGCAAACGCTCCAACCTCGACCAAGGCATCATCCTCGGATTCGACGGCCGCCGTCGAGCGTCTTGATAAAAAGATGAATTCGGCGAACTTCATCCCGGGCCATTGCAACCGTCTAGCGCACACCGCCATGGTGATGGCGTGCCAAGATCCCTCAACAGCTTGTCCATTGTTCCTCTGCGGACCGACGGGTACTGGAAAAACGCACCTTTTGAATGCGATCGCGGACCAGCTACGTCGACGATACCGGCTGCGTCGTGTCGTGAATCTTTCGGCGGAGCAATTCACCAACGATTTCATCAGCTCTGTCGGGAATAGTGGAATTACTGCGTTTCGCCGACGCTACCGAGAAGTCGACGCTTTGTTAGTAGATGATGTTCAGTTTTTGGGATCGAAAAAAGCGACGCTCCGCGAGATGCTGTACACCGTCGAAACGCTTAGCGGTCAAGGAAAACCGCTTATTTTCGCTGGTTCTGCTTCTCCAACCGAAATCGATGGGCTCTCAACCGAATTGTCTGGTCGCATGGCAGCCGGGCTTGTTTGCCACATGCAACCACTTGACTCTGAAACTCGAGAAAAACTACTGCGACGCTGGCTAATGGAGCGTTGCAGCCTGAGCGTTCCGGAGTCATTGATTGAATCCATTGCCCCATTGCTTCCGGGCGACGGCCGAGTCATCAGCGGCATCACCAACGTGGTGAATACCCTTCAACGCATGCTTGGAAGAACACCAACGCTCGAGGAATTGCGTCAATCCTCTGGAGAACTCCTTCGATCAAATCAAACCGTTGCCACACTCGGATTGATAGAATTAGCTGTCTGTCAGACATTCCAGCTGCCCGCGGACTCCCTACGGAGCAAATCACAGACACGTGCTATTTCTGGTCCACGAAAACTAGCGATGTATCTATCGCGTCAACTTACGCCCTCAGCATACTCAGAAATCGGTGACCACTTCGGGGGTCGATCCCACAGCACTGCGATCTCAGCAGAGCAACATGTCAAGAACTGGCTTGAGCAGGGTGGTCAGGTTGGCCGCGGATTGACTGCAATGTCAGCACGTGAAGCGTTGGACCGCGTGCAAACGCTAATCAGAAGCGCTTAACAAATTGCGTTTTCCGCATTCGCAAAACCGATTTTGAACCTCAAATCGGGACAATTTTCGAGATTTCAAAACTGGGGTTCGTCAGGCTACTGTCGGACCTGAAGACCCCTCCAAACTCTCCACAGCTAAACGGATTCCTGTTCCAAAAATCGCACCGCCTATTCGCGTTCTTGAATTGAATTCGTTAAATTTGAGGACGCACGAAAGTACAACACGCTCCGGCTTGACCGGTATTACCACCTCACGTTGCTGCACCCTTCACGGAAGCGCCCATGATCTCTGACGACGCAAAAGGACGCCGAAATAAAAAGGAAAGTAGCGCGGTAGAAATCCTTCAACGCCAACAACCGTTTGATCTCGAGGCGGAAATGGGGGTGATTGGTAGCGTGTTATTGCTGCCTGAGGTTTCGGATGACATCGCGTCTCTTCGCGCGGATGATTTTTATGATGATGCCAATCGAAAAATCTATGAAACACTTCGTGACATGCACGACTCGGGTGAAAAAATTGATATCACCCTACTGGTTTCAAAACTCCGAACCTCGGGTGATTATGAGAAGGTCGGTGGAGCGGCGTACCTGGCAAAACTTTCCGCTTCCGTTCCCAATGCCGCACACGCCGTTTATTACGCTGATATCGTCACCGAAAAAGCGGTTTACCGAAAACTGATTGCCTCGAGTACCGAAATCCTTCGAGACTCCTACGAACAAACCAGCACCGCTAAGGAACTCTGTGCTCAGGCTGAACAAAAGATCTTCGCGATCATGGACGGTAGGTCCGCCCAATCAGTGCATAGCATAAGTGATGTTCTCCACGAAGCGATGGACCGCATGGAGGCCAGACTTCGCGACGACTACGACACCGGAGCCGCGGAATCTGGTTTTGCACAATTTGACGAAATGACCGGTGGGTTACACAGCGGTGAATTGATCATCCTGGCCGCACGTCCCTCAATGGGAAAAACCGCCTTGGCCATGAATATCGGTGAGTACGTTTCCATCACCCAACAACTACCTGTACTCTTTGTCTCCTTAGAAATGTCGGGTATCGAATTAGCGGATCGGATGCTCTGCTCACTTGCTCGGGTCAATGGCCACCGGTTGCGAAATGGAACGATTTCCTCGGATGATCGAGAGCGGTTGATTCGAAAAGCCAACGAAATCAGCCAAGCACCCCTCTTCGTGGATGATTCACCGAGTCGAACTGTCAGTGAAATCGCAGCGGCAGCCCGACGAATCAAGCGCAGAGAAGGTAATCTTGGATTGATCGTTATCGATTACCTTCAGCTCATTGAACCGGATAACTCGCGTGACCCGCGTCAAGAACAGGTAGCAAAGATCGCTCGACGACTGAAAGGGATTGCCCGCGAGTTAGAGGTTCCATTGCTCTGCCTCTCGCAACTAAATCGTCAAG
>CAXQOB010000187.1:0-10464 GCA_964225475.1 Candidatus Nitrosopumilus sp.
ATCGTTCGACGAATTTCCTTCGTGTCCATGTGTCCAGTGAGTTGATTGGATGTTTCATTTCAGATCGGACGGGTTTGTGAACAGGCAAGGGATTAGGAACTCGATGTCTCTATTGGATGAAAATGAATTCACGTGAATTCAGCAAAACCCATGCGATATCGCCTATGTTGAGCCCCTGTTGTAGGGCGCTAATGCATTGGCTTGTCTCTTGAGGCAGCGGGAGCCGCGACAGGCAGGCCCGGTACAATGCGGAAATCTGATCCATCTGGGTCTTTTTCATCTGAACAGCCTCGATTAACGATGACCGGGTCATGAATTCCTTTGTGACGTCACCGTTCATCATCGCCAACGATTCAGTGATTCCGCCCTCGGTCGATCCGTCGTCCACGACCTCCCGAGCTGACTGGCCAGCGATTCTGAGAAAGTGGGTTGGGGGCATGGGTTGTTCCAATTCGGATGCTCTCAGGAAGGATTCCCTGCCACGTCGCTTGCCGGACTGAATAAATAGGCCACGTCCACCCGCACCGTTGGTTGCGTTTCCCTCGGAGACCAGTGTGTTTGCGAAATCAATGATTTTTTCGCGATCCCTAATTATTTCTTTCTTGTCGTGCGTGAATTCAAAGGGAAACACCAAGCGTTCCAAGAGTGGAGCTTGGTCTGTTTTTAACCGATCGATTTCTGGTCCACGGATTAGGAGCACGATGGAGTCCCACGTTTGCTCAGCCGTCATTCGACGCAGTAATGGACCGGTGAAACGAAAGTCCTCACCCTCAGCGGGTGTCACACTAGCGTGCCGCTGGTAGGTCCGTGTATTGAGGATGACGCGTTGAAATCCTCGAAGATCAAAATCCATTTCCTTCATTAGTCTGGCGATGAATCGTAACAGCTCTGGATTAGTCGCCTCTTCCAAGACATCGAGATCTGAGATCGGCTCTTTGACCGCTACACCAAAAAGTTTTTTCCAGAGTCGATTGGCAATCGCAGCTGAGAAGCGGGGGTTATCTGCCGAGGTCATCCAGTCTGCAAAGTGTTGGCGAAGTACTTGTGGTGGTGTCTTGGTCAGCGGTGTACGCGATGCGTCATCCCATTGAATAAATCGCGGATTGACTTTGTCGCCGGGTTCCGCATCACCATAAGCGTAATCCTTTGGAAAAACGGTTGAATGCGTCGCATCGTAGACGACTCGTTCCATATTCGGCTGCAGTAAGGTGACTAGATTTGCCTTGGAGAAGTTCTCGCCACGGAGTGTGATTGCTGGCTTGCGTGTGTCGACACGTTCAAAGGCGGTTGATCCAAAGAACGCTGCCATTTCGTAAAAATTCTTCTGCGTCCATTTGGCAAAAGGGTGATCGTGGCACTGCGCGCAAGCTACATTGGCTCCAAGAAAGGTGGTCAGCGTGTTAGATAGGCTGTCTAACGGCATGCTCGCATCACGCAACAGGTAGGCCGTTGCACCGTTCTCGCCAAGTCGCCCCTCTGCAGTAAGCATCTCGTGTACCAGCTCGTCCCACGGACGATTTTGTCGAAGCTGTTTCTTTAACCAGGTGTGAAACGTCCAAGTCTTGCCGATGCGGTAATACTCATCTTTTACGCGAAGCATATCGGCCAACCAGTTGAACATGTGAGATTCGTGACCGGGGGACGCCAGTAGTTGATCAATTAACCTGGCTCGACGGTCCCCGCGAGTATCAGCGTAGAAGCGGCCCAGTTCTTCTTCGGTTGGGATTCGGCCAATGACATCTAGGTACACTCGACGAACAAATTGAATGTCTCTGGCGGGCGGATTCGGCTGCATTCCGTGTCGCCGAAGGTCAAGCTGAACGATCGCATCAATTTTTGCTGAAGCATCGTCGAGATCTTGGGCAATTGCGTGTGTTGTTGCGACGGCAATGCCTAAGAGCAAGCTGCAGTATCGATTCGGTTGTGTTTTCATTGGTCGTTCTGCGAATACCAGGTTTCGGGTTAGCGTTGAGAGGTTCTTGCAGAACTGATCCGACGAAGGTTCTCTGCTGGTTGCTCCTGAACAATAACTCGGATTTGATCGACAGCAGAGCTAGCAGATAGATCGAGTGACAGAGTGCGGCGATCTTCGCTGAGTGTTACATTGTCTCGACCAGAGTCGGGATGGTCATCAGGTCGAGTGGGTTCGATACCGCGTCGAGTGTTTCCATAATTCCCACGTGGATGTCCAAGTAATTCATCCGTTCTCGTCAGCAGTTTCGTTCCGCCAATCAATCCGAGAATTGGCTTGTCAAAAATGATTTGTCCGATGACCCTCGCACCGTCAACCTCGTTTCGTGTGAATTCGCCAATAGGATTTAGCTGCAATAAATAGCTTCGAACCATTTGGCCGGCAGAAATTAACTGCTTGTTTTGACGACGAACTCTGAGGTACTGGCCTGATTCACTTACGTCAATTTCGAGATCGGATTCAAGCATTACCTGTGAACGCTCAAGAAAGACTAGGATGCGTTCACTGTCCTCGTATTTGCCCGGGATAAATTCAGGGCCCGGAGCGACAAATTTCATCAATCCCGTTGCCTGTAATACACCCGATGTGACAGGCCATGCCTTTTCATAACGCTCCGTTGCGTAGTTAACGGTATGAATGTTGTTAGCTTTGGGGCGTGATCGAACTGCATTACCTTCTCGAACCAGTTGAGGTGGGTTCGCACCGTCGTTTAGGCTAACTTCCACTTCGCCTTCAAAGACACAGACATCGGTTTCACCATCTGCTCCTACTGATACTCCAAAAGATGTACCAAGGTCAACAACGTCCATCGCTGGAGTTAAGATTTCGAAGCCGGTTGCACTCGCCGGTACAGAGGCTGTGAGGATTCCGCGGTTCAAAATGGCTTTGCGAGCCGAGACAATTTCGATGTCAGCAGGGCCCTGAAGCGTGACCGTTGCTCCGTTGCGGAAATCCAAGCGTGCTAAACCAACTTCCAAATGTAGTTCACCCTCGTTGATCAGATCTCCCGGGGCTCGTTCCTTCCCTTTCCATCTTGCATGGGATGAATACTCGAGTGTGGCAATTACTGGGATTACATCGGTGGTGACCGGCTGAGTGTTCGTCCAACGCAAAAGAACGAAAAGCGATGCAGCGGTGGTCAGTGCCGCCGATATGAAGATCACCAGACGCCGTGTGGGGTGCAGGATTCGTGGTTCGCTGGTTCTGATGACCAATGTGGGGGAATCAGTGGGTGGGTCTTGGACAGGATTGTGCGTGGTGAGATTAGCCGAATTTGCTGACTCAGAATTCCGACCGTGCTCATGGATCAGTCCAGTCAGTTGACGCACGTCATTGAATAGCCGCACTCGATCAGGTGAGTTTGCCAATTCACGATTGAGTGATTCCAGATCATCGGCCTGGATGGCATCCTCCAGGTAAAGAGTGATTAAATGCAGGAATTCGTTGTCATTCATTGAACCGAATCTCCTGTGTGGAAGCCGTTCAGCCTTTTGTTGATGCATTGAGCTAGGGTGGCGTAAATCCGCTGCAGGGATTTGTACACTGTCTCGGGCCTTCGCCCGAGTTTCTCAGCAACTCGCTTCCCCTGCAGGCCATCAAAGTAACGAAGTTTAATCGTTCGACGAGCATTTTCACTCAGTTGGTTGAGGCACTCATGAAGTGCGTCTACCCGTAGCGGTGTATTCGTGGTGTCGCGGCTTTCGAGTTCCGAGTCCACTAGCTCAAGGATGGAGTTCTCGAGTAATAAGATTCTGTATTTTTGCTGACGCACTAATTCGTAACATCGATTTCGAAGCACCTTCCATGACCACTCACGTAGGTGTTGAGGTCCCTCAAAAATACCTTTGTTCGCGAATACCCTTTCCAGCATATCTTGATACGCGTCTTCAGATAGGTGGGACCGTTTCAAGATCGACCACGCAAGTGCGATCTGCTTCGTCCGTTCAGGCATCAGTATTTTGAGTATTTCAGTGCGTTCCATGGGATCTATCATGCGCCAAGGTCCAAAGTGTGGACATGATTTCTGGAAAAAACTGAAGCACCGGCGACAATCTGGGCTGGCCGGTGATTCCGCCGCGGCGAGGGTAATACCTCCTGCCTCGATGCGCGTTGGCATGATCCGCAAGTTATTTCGCTGAATTCGGCTTGGGTTTATCACCTGATGGTGTAAGTTTCTCCCATTCCGCCTCGCTCGTCATCGATTTTTGATGCTCCATTAGGATCTTCCATCCATCCGGTGTTTTTTGCAGTAAACCCTCAAAATGGATGAATTGCACCTCTGTTTTCCCGTCCTGCGTGCTCGCGTAGCGGAAGATTCCGGTTTCATGCGCGGTCGTTGCATCATGGAGCCGTTGCGAGAACCGAAATTCTACGGACGCAGTCATCCGTCCTGCCCGTGTGTCGTCGAAACCTGATTTCCAGCGTTGCAGTGCTTGCTGCAGCGGGTAGGAGGTTTGTTTGATCCCTGAAACTAGAATACCTGCGGGGTGACAAGTCTCAGAGTAGCCAATGAAGTCTCCTGTTTTCACGCTTCGAGAAACCTTGGCCCAATACTTGTCTAGCTCGTCCGAAATCTTGGAAGTTTCTTGTTCTCGATCTTCAGAGCGGCATTCCAGCGAAGTGTTGAGTGCGGGAGGAATGATACAGCTTAAACAGAAGAGAATGGTTCTCATCATGCGTCTACTTCCAAGGGGTTTGGGTTCCAGTGTCTAAAGCCAACAAGCAATGAACCAGCAGGATGGAACTGGTCGCTAAGTCGAGCGATGATGATCGTGCGGTCGTAACGTGGCAGACCATGGTCGGCAGAGGGATTACTCGCAGTGATCGATCATAACTATAAGTGACCGGAATGATGCAAGGAACAGGCAACTCAAAGGAACGTCACGAGTGATCGGTGATCGAGGCTGTTGGTTAGGGGGGCGGTATCAACTCATCCGTGAAATCAAATCAGCGAAACCACCTCAGTGAATCGAAGTTGAGGGAAACGAGCTAGGTTCAGCGGTATATACTAATGCTGACGAAGGAGTCAGGTAGATGAGCGTCAGGGTTTTGCTCTGACCTCGCGCGCGATTCCTAAGACTGGAACTGACGATCTCACTTGTTTTATCGCTTGCTTGATAATGTGCAGACCTGCTCGATCCTTAAGTTCGCTCAGCCTTTGGCGTTTGCCCTTGCGTGTGCTTTGCTGTTTAGCCGTGGCGCTTCTGGTGAGGTCCACCTTTGCTCAAGACGCACTTGGGACCTCTCGTCGTGATTTTGAAGTTACAAAGGCAGCAGCTCCGGATACTCCGACGGCTGATGCATCGGTGATGGAGATTATCGATTACCACCAAGTTCGGGGTCGTAAGTCCCTAAGAAATGAAACAGGCTTGCGTGAGGGGGAATTGGATTTCTTGATCGCCGGCAATTCTCGGGTTCAGGGTATGTCATCCTTCGGTCCTCAATGGAGTGGAAACGCACACCTTCTGTGGGATGGAGTCGTCGGTGATTCGATGGAAAGCTCATTTGAAGTAGAGCGGTCAGGTGAGTACAGCATCGCAATCCAGCTTACACTCGCGGGTGACTACGGGGTCTTCCAAATGACTTTGCCAAACACCTCGGTTAGCAGGCGAGTCGATCTTTACAGTTCACGGGTCGAGTTGGCACCGATGATACGGTTAGAAAAGGTGCGACTGGAGGCCGGGAGCCAGCCCATTGTGTTCGAGCTGATTGGGGCGAATGAAAAAGCTCGCAAGTATCGAGACCGTGGTTATCTAATGGGCTTAGATTTTATTCAGCTCAAGCCATTGTTTCCGCTGGATGATGACAAGGATTCGAAAGTAAGTGGTAGCGGTCCCGGAGTTCAGAGCGGTGTTCAAGCAAGAGAAAGTGGTCATCGTGATCCTTCTTCTCGCGTCAAGGCCTTGACCCAAAGCGAGCTCGCTGAGCTTACGAGAACCTTCTGCATCGATTGTCACAACGGTGATTCAGAGGACACAGATGTTGTTTTTTCCGAGCGTCCAGATGGCCAATCATGGAAACAAAATCCAGAGCTTCTGCAGCGAGTTCGCAATGCCATTGGAAACCATGAGATGCCGCCGGAAACAGCTGATCAGCCCACCAACGCTCAACGCCTTGCAGCAGTCGAAGCTCTGGATTTGAGCCTGGCGGAGTACTTTCGCAAGCATACAGGCAGTGTGTCGACCACGATGCGACGGATGACTCGTTATGAATACAACAATGCGGTCAAGGATCTCTTGCAGCTTCGCGGTGATCTCTATCCGCTGCCAGAAAAAACGCTGCGAGCGTCTAGTGACTATTTCCAACCAGCAATGGGGCATAGTCCACGTTCGATTCTTATCGGGAATCGAACGCTTGGTAAAAATCAGGTCGAGCGACAAATCCTGACTGGCGTTACTCCTTTTGCTGTCGATCTGCAGGCCGAGGGTGGCTTTAATAATCGAGCGGATGAATTGGGTTTTTCCCCGATTCTTCTCGAGAGCTTACTTCGTTTGGGGAGATCCATTGTTCATAGTCCAGAATTCGATGACTATTGTGGCCTGTCTGCAAGCCTGTTTGAATCGCCGGTTAACGGACAGGCCACCGACCGCGTGGTTCACGAGCGGATTGCCACTCTTTTAGAACGTGCATTTCGCAGCAAGATCGATAATCCAACGATCAATCGCTACCTGAACTATTTCAAAGAGCGGTTGAAGAAGACCGATTCTTTCCGTGACGCAATGAAAGACGTGGTTGCCGCAATACTTGCATCACCCCGTTTTGTGTATCTCGCCGAATCTTCTGGCCCTGAAAGCAAACCCACTCTTAACGCTTATGAGTTGGCCACGCGTTTGTCATTTTTTCTTTGGAGTAGCATACCGGACGAAGAATTGTTGGCTGCTGCACGCGATGGCTCTCTGATTGAGCAAGCGGTGTTGGATGAGCAAACTCGTCGTATGTTGGGCGATCCAAAGTGTCATGCTTTGACTCAGAATTTCGCACGCCAGTGGCTGAGGCTGGATCAATTAGTAACGGCCGTACCCGATTTTGAACGATTTCCTCGCTATTACTCTCGCATTGGTTGTGAGCAATGGAAATTTGGACTGCAGATGATGGTCGAGCCGCTTCTGTTATTCGATAGCATCGTGATGGAGGATCGATCTATCATGCTATTGATTGATTCCAACTATACGTACCGTTCTGACGAGCTGCAGTCCTGGTACACGGATGAAGTGCCATTCGGTGATCGCGAGAATCGCAATCGTTTCAACACAAATCAACAACAATACAAGAAACGATCTTTGACAGACCGTCGGGAAGGAGGCGTTATCACGACGGCTGCAACCATGACCATGACCTCTTCACCTTTACGGACGAACCCAATCACCCGCGGTGCCTGGGTGGCCACGGTGATCTTGAATCGGCCACCACCACCACCACCGGACATCGTTCCACCGATTGAGGCAGATGATCGAGAAATTGAGTCCTCGGGAATCACCCTTCGGGAACGTTTGGATCAGCATCAGAGTGAAGCCACTTGCGCAGCGTGTCACTCAAAGATTGATCCGCTTGGTTTTGTTCTGGAAAACTACAACGCTGTTGGCAGATGGCGTGATGAATACACCTCGGGTTTGGAGATTGATTCGAGTGGGGAATTGCTGGGAAAACTCAAGTTTCGTGATGTCATCGAACTGAAAGACGAACTGTTGCAGCATCCTGAGTTGTTCATGCGTGCGTTTTCGGAACACTTGCTCTCGTACGCGTTGGGCAGAAAACTAGACGTCCGTGATGAACAAACCGTGGACGCGATTCTCTCTAGGGTAATGGAGGATCGAGGCCAGTTCACCACCGTTATCCGAGAGATTGTCATGAGTGATGCATTTCGTTTAGCTACAGACACTAGTGATTTAAATGGCGCAGAAGCGATCGAAGCGAGTGCGGGAGTGAGCCAATGAATAGCAGAAGATTATCTCGACGGACCGTCCTTCGTGGTTCAGGGGTCTCGATTGCGCTGCCGCTCCTTGAAACGATGCGCAGTGATCGGGCTCAAGCTTCTGACTCAATCTCGGCACCGCGACGCCTGGCGTTCTTCTATATTCCTAACGGTGTTGTCCAGTCCGCTTGGAATTTGAAGGATGTTGGGAGCCGTTACCAACTGAGTCCAACGCTAAAGCCTATCGAATCCGTTCGTGAAGAGATTTTGATCCTCAGCAATTTGGATCGTGTCAAAGTTGCCGGCACCGATGGACACGCACAAGCCAGCACCTGTTGGCTTAGTAGTGCAGCTCCCGATGAGCTCTCGCCCGCGGGCTATCCACTGAAACGCACAATCGATCAGATTGTTGCTGATCACACTGGTCAGCACACCAGTTTTCGGTCGCTCGAGTTGAGCTGTAATCCCTACGAAGATAATCGTGAGTCCATTTACTTTGACAACATTTCATGGTTTGGACATGGCCATGTTGCCAGGTCGATCCGAGATCCCATTGCTGTCTTTAATCGACTATTCCGCGTTGAGGAATATGCGAATAGCAGCAGTGTTCTTGATTTGGTGATGGAGGATGCCAGGGATCTTCAAGGAAAACTTAGCAGGCAGGATCGTCACAAACTATCCGAATACACCGATGCGGTGCGGACGGTGGAAAAACAGATCACACGTGTTCGGCAGAGACAGAATGAGCTTGCAAAGCTAAACCCCCAGACACCAATCAAGGCATGGCAAGCAATGCGACGCGATGAGTTCATTCAGGTCATGGGTGACCTGATGATCCTCGCTCTGCAAAGCGATCTGACGAGAGTCGCATCCTTGATGACGGGCCCCGAGCGATGGGGGTCGCCTCTGAACGTGGAGGGTTGGTTCGAAAAACCAATCCAGCATCATTCATGGACACACGGCCAACACCAAGAGGCGATTAGGAAACAACTGGAACGTCTGGATCAATTTCACGTCGAGCAGTTCGTGCAGCTTGTCAAGAAGATGCAGGCCATCGATGAGGGCGAGGGGACGTTGCTTGATCATACGGCGTTTATGCTCGGATCAGGACTTAGTAGTGGTGAACATCATGTTTGCAATAACCTGCCAACGGTCATCGCGGGCCGTTGCGGAGGGACAATTCAAACCGGCCAACACGTTCGATACGCCGAGGGTACTCCCATTGCCAATCTGTGGCGTTCTCTGGCATCTGCCATGGGAGTCGAATTGAGCAGGATTGGTGACAGTACGGGGCTAATCGGCGAAATTGCGCCCACTTGATTGAAGTTAGCGAACGGGGTTTCTAACTGCTCTGCTTCGGACATCCATTACGTGCTAATGCACAAGTATTGATGTCAGTATTGCGCCATCGGTGAAGCGACTTGTCCTTGCGAGTAGCAAATCCGCGGTGCTTTTGCCAGCTTTCGTAATCACCGTCCGGTGAGACATCGGGTCGGCAAAAGCCCGAGCCTATTTCAGTGGTTACCCCAACAGGCTCAATTCGTTTTGTTGACTTGAGGTGGTTGTGTTGCGGGGCGCCGATTCTCTTTGTACCTCCGCTGTCGTGTATGAGCGAGCGCTTCGGTCGCAGCCCCTTCGTCTCCTTGGGATTTCATCCAAGAATCCAGTCGACGGGACAGATCTGTTTTCATCGCTGCGTATCGCGGATCGTCGATCAGATTGTTGAGACAATGAGGGTCATTCTCGACATCGTAAAGTTCTTCGGCGGGTCGCATCTGGTATCTCTTGGTCATGCTACGTGCATGTTGATCCCCTGCCCTGCCCTTCTCGATCCAAGACATCCAGAAATCTGCCTTGTCACCACCCGGGCGAGTGACCACGTTTTTAAAGATTTCGTTGTGATTGAGGTTGCGTATGTAGCGGTGAGTCTTGGTTCCCGCGGAACGGACACCGTAATTTTCAGAACCCGAGCCCGTTCCTCGCGTGGTATGCACTCCATAGGTATAGGTTTTGTGTTCTGTTTCTACTCCGGTGAGCACAGGCAAGAAAGAGCGTCCATCCATGGTCTCTTGAGTTCCTAGCCCAGCAGCATCCAGAAAGGTGGGAGTAATGTCGACATACTCAACCAGTGCATCGGTTATAGAGTCTGGCTCGATTTTGCCTGGCCAGCGCGCGATCATCGCAGATGCGAGGCCCAGCTCGTAGCAGGTCCATTTGGCAAAGGGAAAGCCAGAACCCTGTTCAGAAATGACCATGACAAGTGTGTTTTCTGTGAACCCATGTGTTTCGAGTAGCTCGAGTAAGGCAGCACACTGGGCATCGAAATAGCTGATTTCCGCAAGGTATTTGGCATACTCATTCCGAGTGTTAACCGTATCTACAAAGGTTGCCGGTAATTGAAGTTGGCTCGGGTCATAAGAAGAGGCATCGCCTTTGCTGTAGGGCGTATGCGGTTCATTGGAGCATGCGACCAAGCAGAATGGTGTGTTCGATTTCTTCGATTCGGTGAGGAGTCGGTCGATCTCGGGGTAAGGGTTCGAGGAGTAGGGATCGGAGGATTGAAACTCTCGGGAATACTCGA
>CAXQOB010000188.1:0-19325 GCA_964225475.1 Candidatus Nitrosopumilus sp.
GTTTTCCTTTCTGCTTCGGAGGATAGGGGATTCCGTTAATGTAATTCAAACGATCATCAACATCGGCACCCATGGCAGTTGGATTGAAATCCTGTCGGCTGACGGGATACTTGTCTCCAAAAAAGTCCTTGAAGAAGACAACGGCATTTAATGCTTCGGTTGCAACAATAGGATTGGAAGTGCTGTTAACCAACTGAGTGAGGGTTTTTTGCGGGTTGTGTGTCCCCAAGATTCCTAGGAATTCTGCGGCGCGTATCCTCACAATTTCCTGTTCATCATTGAGCAATCGCTCTGCGTCATCTTTGAGTGTTTCTGCCTTCTTTCCCATTGCTGCACAGGTCATCATGCTCCAGTATCGCAGCATCTCATTGTCCGATTGAATTGCTTCCAGAAGTTTTTCGCGGCTCTCACGAGTAAGCGATGGAAGTAATGCGAGATCCGCGAGATCAGCTAGTTTTGATATCTCATCTGAACGTTTTTTTCCAAAATCCGTGGGGTTGCTCATTGCGTATTGAGCTAGATAACTCTCCGGGTAGAAGCTCAGGTCAGGGAGCGACTTCAGCTTCTTGTTAAGTCTTGCTCGCATGTCCATCAATCGGATTTGGTGGTCCGGATGATCTGCAAGGTTGATGACTTGGTGAGGATCTGAAGCACAGTCATAGAGCGCTTCAATGGGCTTTGCTTGAAAGAAACTGAGAGGAGGTCCCGTTAATTTTCCCGCATAAAAAAGTTCTCGCCATTGCACGTAGGCTAGGTTCTTGTAACGGTAATTATTATTCAGGCCATCTGGCAGATAGGGCTGGTAGCTTCGAATGTATTGATAATTACCGACATGTATAGATCGTACAAAATCATATTTTTCGTCAAATCGATCTGCGTAGCTAAACGTCTCCTGTCTCGCATTAACCTCATCATGCGAGACGTTTTCGCCGAGGAAAGGAATTCCATCCATTTCAGAGGGAACGGGAACCCCGGCAAGTCGGAGCACTGTGGGTCCAAAATCAACGAAGCTCACAAATCCATCAACTCGTTCTCCATTTGATGCGTCGACAAGATGTTTGAAATTCTCGGGGACGCGAACGACGAGTGGGACATGTACCCCGGCATCCGTGAGGTACCCTTTGCTCTTAGGGAGCACACCGCCGTGATCTCCAAAGTAGAAGATGAAGGTGTCTTCCAGTAGTCCGTCCTCTTTAAGTTTGCGGACGGTTTCCCCAACGATGTCATCGATCAGGGTCATTCGGTCCAAGTAATAGGCGTGTGTGTAGCGAAAGAGCGGAGTGTCGGGGTGGTAGTCGGCTAGGTGCACAGAACTTGGGTCTGTTTTCGTTGGCGAGTTTTCAAACGCCTCCTCTTTAAAGTGAAGGGAACCTTCATGTGATTGTGCATGCGATTGCATGTGAAAAAACGGAGTTTCTTGGCTGGGTCGATTCCGCCAAGTCGCTTTGCCCGAGGATTGGTCCCAGATGCCTTTTCCCTCGATCGCGTTGTAATCTTTTTTACTGTTGTTTGTGGTGTAATAGCCAGCATCTCGTAGTAGCCCCGGAAACATCTTTAAGCCTTGTGGCATTGGAGCAAGCTGATACTTTCGATGAAACTGTGTTCCAATTCTGGGGCCGTAGCAGCCTGTTGCCAGTGTGGTGCGAGCAACGGAGCAGACGGGAGCGTTTGAGTACGCGTGGTCGAAGGTAAGGCCGTTTGTGGCGAGTGATTCAATGTTTGGCGTTGCTGCCCCACCCGGGAAGAAATGTCGCAGGTAATGAATTGAATTGTCTTCCGAGACGATCCAGACCACATTGGGGCTTTTTGCAAGACAGTGATGCGTTGTCGATAGTGTCGAAATGGCGACAGAGAAGACGATCGCGAGAAGTTGAAGTAGCTGCTTTGGTTGAATCATTGATGCTTCTATCGGGGTAAAGTTCGAAACCTTATCGGCGTATGTCGGTGAGAGATCATTACGGCGATGTTTGGGATTCTTGAGGTTGACCGAGGATTGAGGAGGTTTCTGTAGCGTGCGACTAAGCCGTAGTTTGACAGGGTTGTTGCGTTGCTGAGGATTTGATTGCATTGAGCAATGACTCTGTCATTTAGGGTCAGTGATCTCTCGCAATCCACGAATCTTCACAAGCATTGGTCTCACAGCAGGAGTGATCTGAAAACCTTCGATTCTCCCGCGAGTACCGAGGATAACGGCACTCCACCGCGCTTCCTTTGCCGGCAGTGGAGTGTTTGTCGGTCTCATTGTGTAGACGCTCGTGGTCTCCCCTCATACGCCTAGGGGAGCTCGATGGAAACCAATGAGTCAGGAGCGCCTTCCTCTTGTTGAATTACCAAGGCATGCCCCTCGTCAAGTTTCGCGAGTTGCACGACACCCTTGAGCGATTCAATGGTTTCGTAGGGTTGCCCAGCCACGCCGCCATTTGCAACGCGCTCGGTCAATCCCGCATTGTTCTCAAGATCTTCAGTGCTGATTTTCATGACTCCGCGTGCACTGTTTGACATCAAGAGGAAGGCTTTTCCGTGCTGTTGATATACGAGCATATCGAGAGGCCGATTTCGATTTCCCAATTCAGCCACCGTCGTTCCGGTAACTCTCTTTTTACTTTTGAGTTGATTGACAGGGATTTTTACGAGCGGGGTGCAGATGTATCCTGCAAGCAGGCTGGGTTCATCGCCAATATTAAAAGGCACAAACGTTTGAATGGGAGCATAATCTTCGCTTCGACCGTGGGCGGCATGAAAGATTTCAACGCTTGCTCCAGCGCTGCTTTCATTGAATGGGAAAGTAAATTCATGCACTGAGCTCGGGGACTCACCAGCAGCAAGACCGGCCACGAGGACTCGACCAGCTGTGTAAGCAAGGTCGGTGATTGAGTTGTTTCTTGGGTTCCCGCGTCGACGTCCTTGCCCCACCTCTTTATCCTCAGGGGCGTTCGGTAGAGTGGCTGAGGAGTGCGCAATGTTTTTTAAGTCTAGTTGTTCAACGGAACCGTCGGTTGCGATGCGGGCGATCGAAACTTGGCTCCCCGAAGTGACCGAAACAAATGCATTTCCTGTGACGGGGTTTACAGCAAGGTCATTAATTGTGGGGTCATTTAGTTTGAGGGCTGCTGCAAGCTTCTCGGATAGATTCGCAATGTCGTAGGATCGATTCTTGCTTGAAATCTCATCTTCCGTATTGAGTGCGTAAACTTTTGCAGCTTTGGCATCCCCAACAAAAAGAATTCCAGAGGGGCCAAAGGCAAGAGATCCGGCAGATTGAAGTTGCACATCTCCTTTTTCAAGTGAATAGAGCTCGGCTGCTGCACTTGGGTGGATTCCGCAGAGAATGCCGAAAAAGCTGGCGATGGATAATAGGTTGAAGGTTCGGAGCATCATACGAAGGTACCTCATCTGTCGGTTGTTTGGTTTCATCAAGCTTCGGTGGCGGATTAAGGATGCAGAGTCAATCCGACGAGTAGTTTAAGCGATTTCATTTCGCATGCAATGAAATCGCCGCAGACATCTGGACGAAGATTACCCAAATTAAAATTGCTGGCGTTGCTTGACTCGCTGGTAATTCGGGGGAGTGTCTGAGTGTGTTGACGGTTGATTAGCTCTTGAAACCTCGGTTTGTCGAGTTTTTACATAGGAGCAATGCGTTCAGAACCCATGTCGGTCGTGAGCGTGACGTGCGCGTCAAATGCCTTGCGTATTAGCTCTTGCTTGATCCCTGCTGTTTTCGGGCAATCCCAGAGGTCTGCATGCTCCCATGGATCCTCGATGAGGTCGTAGATTTCGCCGAGTTGTTTATCGTGATACATGCACAGCTTGTGTGTCTCGGTGCGAAACATCGTCCCGAAAGTTCCTGTTCCACCGGTGAAGTGCGGATCCAAAGCGTCGAAATACTCGCTCCTTACGAACTCTCGGAAATGACCTGCATCGGCAGATCCCGTGAGGATCGATTTCAAGCTGCGTCCTTGAAAATATTCGGGCAGTTGTAGACCACACAAGTCAAGCAAGGTAGCGCTCATGTCCAGAAGTTCAACCAGGCCGCTTGCTCGCACTCCCTGCTGGAATCGGCCGGGCCAGCTAAAAATCAGAGGTATCCGAACAAGACCTTCATAGAACCGGCATCCTTTGTACATCAATCCATGGTCACCCAAGGCCTCTCCGTGGTCGCTTGTAAATAGAATGACCGTATTGTCTCGTTGACCCGTCTCTTCGAGATAATCAAGGATTCGCTGAAATTGATCGTCAATCTGCGCGATCATCGCGTAATAGCGTGCTTGAGCGGATCTCGCTTGGTGTTGTTCTGGCGTGCGGATTTCATCTTGGAAATCTAAACAAGCTAGTTTTTTCTGCTGATCGAGGTCTGATTCTTGAAAATGCGGGCCTGGTAATGCGGCAGCGTCAAATTTTTCGGCGTATGAGCGAGGTGGAATGAACGGTGGGTGAGGATCGTAAATATTGACGTTCAGTAACCAAGGTTCGCTCTGGGTTTGAGAAACCTCGAGGAATTCGATGGCACGTTCAGTCGACCAAGTTGTTTGGTGTAACTCCGTTGGGACTCCCTCTTCCTGTGCCCGTAATGCATCTAAGTCACCGCCCTTCTGCCGAACCCAGTCAGCGTAGTCGTGACCCGACTCCCAGTCATCGCGAGGTGCATGACTGAATTTCCAGTAGGAGAATCCATCATCGATACGAGGCTCGGTGCGCTTTCCTGAGCTTTGTAAATGAAATTTACCAATCAGCCCGCATCGGTAACCTGCATCGGCAATCAGTTTTGTGATCACCGGAGGATAATCGGGGAATGTCGCATTGCCATTTCGCGTATTGTGCACTCGCGATGGGTACATCCCCGTCATGAAGCTCGAGCGGCTTGGAGTACAAATCGGGCTCTGGCAGTAGGCATGCGTAAAAGCAACACCTGATTCAACTAAGGCATCGATCGAAGGAGTGATCACATGAGGGTTGCCGAGTGCACGAATAGTGTCGAACCGCTGCTGATCGGTGCAGTACCACAAAATGTTCGGTCGCTCACTCATAGGATTTCGAATGGTTCGGTAGGTGATTTGGAGGACAGTGGAGAATGGCGGATGAAGTTTACCGGTTTGCCGCCTATTTCTGACCGCGCCTCGTGGAATGCTTGTGGGCCAGAATGTAAAAGGTTCGCCAGTGATCCGGCAAGTACCAGGCCGGGTGAGATTCTAAGCGAAGAAAAACTGCTTAGCGTGTCAGGTTGTTATTCAATGGAGGTTTCGTTCGCAGCGCGGTTCTGCTGTTCCCTGAGTTGTTTCATTGCATTCAAGATTGCTTTCGACTGGGATTGAATTGCCTTGTCAGCTTGGCCATTTGAAAGGTGTTTCTCTCCTTTCATTTGCTCTGCGTCTACTGCGCCCCATTCCATCATCCAATTGTTTTCCATGGATGCATCCCGCAGTGCCTGAACCGTTTGTCCAAGCCGGGTATAGAGGTCAGTTGTTGGTCGTGCATCATACGTTCGATAGGGTGCTAATCCCTTGGGTAACGCACTCTGAGTCACCAGCTGCTTCTTCCCGACTCGCAGTAATCTGTATCTGTAAAGAGAAGAGACGATCACTGCAAAGAGTGAAAGAATCAGCGGTAAATATGCCCACGAACTGCCGAGCATGACTAAGAAAGAGGCCGCAACGCTCACAATCAGCGAACAACCGATGATCGCAAAATAAGGAAAGAGGTCAGAGGTCGTCGCATCAGATGGGGGCGGATCGGACATTGACGGAGAGCTGCCGTTCTCTTGCGGTCTTACTGTCACGACCGTAACGGTGATGTTGTCAGGTCCGCCGCGGAGGTTGGCCAGATCCACCAAGACACGGGACGCATCCTGAGGATTCAGACAGCCTACCAACGCTCCGATCTCGTCGTCCTCAACCACTCCCGTCAAACCATCGCTGCAGAGGACGAAGCGATCACCCGGGAGAACTGGGAAAGGACCCTCAATGTCAATGTCAACGCTAGCGTTGGGACCTAGTGATCGGGTGATCACATTCTTTGGGATAGGTCCCGACCATGAATTCAGTTTGATTTCAGGATTGGATTCAATTTCCCAAACTAACGAGTGGTCGTAAGTTAATTGCTCGAAGCAATCATTTCTCAATCGGTAAATACGAGAGTCACCAACGTGCGCGATCGAGGCTCCGTGTCGGTTGATCACGAGACCACTTGCTGTGGTTCCCATGTTGTGGAACTCCGGATTGCTCTGACCTTTTCGGTGGATTTCTCTGTTTGCCTCAACGAATGCCAGTTCGAGTGTTTCCTCTGTAGCACCGTTCACCTGTAGGTATCGCTGTGAGATGTATTGAGTGGCGAGCTGACTCGCCATCTCACCTGCAGCGTGAGCTCCCATGCCGTCAGCGACTACAAAAAGATGACCGTGTGAGGAAAATTTCTCAGCCGTTTTTGACACGACCGATACAAAGGAATCTTGGTTGTTCGCTCGGCGCATACCGACGTCAGACGCTTCGGCGTAGGCGATACCGGATTCCCATTGTTTTTGCACCGTGTGAGCTTCTCGTTATGTTAAGGATTGTTGAGAATTGCTGACGTACGAGGTGATGGATGATTGATTGAGCGGAAGCGAATTGGCGAAAACGTGTCGGTTGTGGGAAAAAGCCGCCCGATAGGTGATGCCAGAGGGTGTGTAGAGGGGCTACTGAGATGAGTCGCTGCGTTCAATCGTCTCACTGTTTTATCTTAGCTTGTCTTCGACTCTAACGCTAAAGGTCTGATTTCTGCCTATTCTACCCAAATAAAGGACGTTTTAAGTTGCAATGTTTCGGTAAAACACGATTCACACCCGTTCGAAACCGTTGAACTCGAGAGCCATCGCGGTGGAAAGGCTCTAGAAAGCAGCGGATTCATTCAGGTCGGACTCGTTCCCCTGTCGCTTCTTCTACCGCATTCTGCGTTATGAGCAAAACAAATCGCCTCTATATTTTTTGGGTTCGTCGTTTTCCGATCTGTACTTCTGATCTGTACTTCTGATCTGGGCATGCGGTCTTAGCCACCAGGTCGGTGGTGATATGTTCACAGTGTTCAATGACCGACAGAGCTTTTGATGAGCACGATATCTCAATTGTTACGCACCACAGCTCAAGTTCACTTTGATACAAATTCAGCTGGTTGATTCCACGCGTCTGCGAAGACAAACGAGTCCAATTCTTTTCGCCGACGACCTGCTTTTTGCTTTGCATCATTTTTGACCTCTTGTTCGTTGGTCGGGGTAGAGGTCTCGGGATAGCCAATGGCGGCCATTGTGCATGGCTCGTAGCCGCTGGGTATTCGAAAAGCCTGTCGCGCAACGCTGAGGTTGATTCCTCCGATCTGATGAACTTGCATCCCGAGTGAGCAGGCTTGAAGCGAAAGATGTGCTGCAGCTTGCCCTAGATCATGCAATGCAACCCGGTTCGGTTTTCCATTATGCTCTAAAGTGGTGCGTATCACCGATAGGATTAAGACACCAGAGTTGATCGCCCAAGTTCGATTGGTTTCGAGAAGACATTTGTGCATCTGATCAAAAGCTGAGCCATGCTCTCGTTTTGCAACGAACCAAAACCATGGTTGATCGTTGTAGCTACTTGCAGCCCAACGAGCGGCTTCAAAGCAGGAGCGGAGGTCTTGGTCCTTGACCGTTCGATCGGAGAATCGATAAGGACTCCAACGCTCTGCGATTGACTTCAGGATAGGACTACCGATTTCGTTTACACTTGGCATGGGTTTCAATCTCTCTGTTTCTTACATTCCTCTGAGTGCGATGAGTATGACGCAACAAGATAAGGTCTCCAATGTCGATTGCAGTTGGGGCGAAACGCCGCTGCGGCAGCGGTGTCGTAAGGTCGCAAAAGTTGCATCGGTTATCGCAGAGGGCGGTGAGAAGTGGGCTGCGATGTGTCTTCGTGATTGGCGAGAAGATTCATTAACGACCGTATCTGGAGAGCTCCTCCCACTTTGCGCCGCATTGAAATGGATCGGTAAAGTTGGCCCAAAAGTACTAGGGCCGAGCCGTCTTTCTGTTTTGGGACGTCCCATTTGGCTGTGGGGCGTTCGTAATGAAATTCATCGAGCACCTCATGGTGAAGTTCTCGTCGTAGGGTCTTGGAATTATCCCTTACTGTTGGTTGGTGTACAGATTGCGCAAGCTCTTGCAGCGGGTAACCGAGTTCTTTTTAAACCGGCGGAGGGATGTGAAGAGATTAGCCGGGAGTTAACGGAGGCATTCTATGCGTGCGGTATTCCTCATGATGCGTTGCGGTGTTTGGATTCCTCGGCGTCTTCCGCGATCGCTGCGATCGAGCGCGGAGTCGACTTAATTGTTTTGACGGGGTCAGCTAAAACGGGAAAAGCGGTTTTCAGGCAAGCCGCAGACACATTGACACCGATGATTCTAGAACTCAGTGGTTGTGATGCTGTCGTTGCTTGTCCCGATGCTGACTTTCAACGTGTCGCTGATTGTGTTGTTTTCGGATTGACCTTTAATGGAGGCGCGACCTGTATTGGTCCACGACGATTGATTGCTGAACACTCCGATGCTCAATCTCTACTTCAACCTCTTTTGGCGAAGTTATCCTCTGCCGAAGCGGTTGCTATTCATCCGGCCGCAATAGATTCTGTAATTGAATTGATAGGAAAGGCATTTGCGTCGGGAGCGATCGACCTGACCGGTCAGTTTTCTCTCCAAGAGTTAAAGGAAACGGGTCGAATGCGACCACTGGTTCTTGGCGGGCTTGAACCTGATAGCGAGATCGCCAACGCTGATGTTTTCGCGCCCGTGATCACTTTGTTGTCGGTCGAGGAAATCAAGGATTGTGTTGCAATCATCAATCAATGCCGCTATCGATTAGCGGCGAGTGTGTTCGGCCGGCAGCCTTCCGCGAATCAACTCGCAGAACAGCTCCATGTTGGTTCTGTTACCGTGAATGATTTAATCGTTCCCACTGCGGATCCCCGCACTCCGTTCGGCGGACGTGGTGAAAGTGGATTTGGCGTGACGCGCGGGAAGGATGGTTTGTTGGCGATGAGTATTCCGGTATTGAAGAGTCAACGAAAGGGATCGTTTTTGCCACACCTCTACTTTAATCGTGACGAGGATTCCAAGATTTTACTGGCCTCACTGCAGTTGTTGCATGGTGTCTCAATCAAGTCGAGGTGGAGAGGACTGAGGAGGATGATTCAAAATGCGAGGCGTCGCGGGAACTAGTGCGAGGCGTCGCGGGAAAAGAGATCGAGTGCGAAATAATGTAGGATGTGCTGCCAATCGTGACAGTTGCACGTAGGTCGATCGTTGTGCTGTTCAATGCACACCACTCAGCATCCCCATCAACGGCCAACCGGTTGCCGCATGAACCGTCAGCCAATACGCAAAGCTAAGAAGGAGAATTCAGAGTTATGGAAAAGGAATCCCAGGACGCAGCTCAAGTGATCGTAATCGGTGGTGGGCTTGCGGGATTAGCGGCAACTTGTGTTCTTGCTGCACGTGGTCATCAGGTGACATTGTTGGAAAAAAATGAGTGGTTCGGTGGTAAAGCTGCAGTTCATGAAGCGGAGGGTTACCGTTTTGACATGGGTCCCACCATCCTTACGCTGCCGAGCGTTTTGAAGAGGATCTTCAGTGAGGCGGGGCGTGACCTGGAGGATTATCTCCAGCTGCTTCCACTTGATCCGCAATGGCGATGTTTCTTTGACAAGGATCATGAGGTATCGGAACCCTCGGTTCTCGATTTAGTCGCTGACGTTAACCAAATGAAAAGCAATTTGGAACGTTTCAGCGGCAACGGAACGGTTGGGGCGGGTTATGAGAAGTTTATTTCGGTAAGTGAACAGCTGCATGGTGTTTCGGATCGTTTCTTCTTCTACCGCTCTATCGGTGGTCTCAAGGACACGATGGAGGTTGGCGGCGCGTTTTCTGCATCAGTTCTGAAAGATGTACTGTCACTTCGTATGGGGCGAAGTGTCGCTTCGGTGGTTCGCTCGCATGTTCCTGATGCTCGAGTGGCCCAGATGATGGATCACTTTACGCAGTACGTCGGTTCCTCTCCTTATCAATCTCCAGCGGTGCTCTGTGGAATTGCACATATGCAAACGGATGAGGGGATTTGGTATCCGGTGGGAGGAACCCGAGCTGTACCCGAAGCCTTGGCAAAGCTTGCGTTGGAGCTTGGCGCAAATATTAGGTTGTCGACCGACGTTTCGAAGATCGAGACGAACGGTCATCGAGTGACAGGTGTGCTCACGGAATCGGGGGAAACCATAGCGTGCGATGCAGTTGTGAGTAATTGTGATGCAGTGCGCACCTATGAAGAATTGCTTGAGGGCACGAAACAATCCCGGACATTTTTGAAGAAGAATCGACATGAGCCGGCTTGTAGCGGTGTTGTTTTGTACCTCGGTCTAAACCGACGTTATAAACAGTTGCTGCACCACAATTTTGTGTTCTCAAGAGATCCAGAAGAAGAGTTTGATTGGATCTATCGTAAGGGTGAGCCTGCACCGGATCCCACCGCATACGTCTGTGCACCTTCGATAAGTGAGCCAGAGGTTGCACCGCAAGGCGGTGAGGCATTGTACGTTCTTGTGCACACTCCTTATTTGAGGCCGCACCACGATTGGAGTGAGTTGTTGCCAAAGTATCGTGAGGTGATACTCAATAAGTTGGAAGCGACAGCCGGTTTAGAGGGTTTGCGTGACGCGATTGTTCATGAGCAAGCGTTGACACCAGAGGGGATTCATAAGCGGTACCGAGTCCTTAACGGAGCGATCTATGGGTTGGCCAGTCATGGAAAATTCCTTGGCGCTTTCAAGCCGGGTAATCGACGAACGGATCTCAAGGGACTCTACCTTGCCGGTGGTGCGGCACATCCAGGGCCTGGCATGCCAATGGTGATGATGAGCGGTTGGATCGCCGCCGATGCGCTTGATTCGGATCGACAAGGTGTTGCTTAGCAGGGTGTTACTTAGCTCGGTACTGGCGGGAGGTTAGGTGAACACCAAGGCGGTGCTCCGCTGTAACAAAAACTGCAGGTAAAGGAATGGCAGCGAGGTTGTTCGGCAACGTCGATTTCTCGAAAACCACCGGTTTGTTAAGGAATAGTTAAGGTGCGGGTGTTTTGTTGTTAATTCCTGCGTTTTTGCAAAGGTGGACCGTGCTGGCTTGGCGAAACACGATACCATTCGAACCTTCAACACTGTGATTTGAGTCGGATCTTGATGTCACGCAGGCGCACATAAATGGAATTGTTTTCTCGAATCGTCACACCCAAGCGGGTCCACTTCTTGGCGACGATTATTTCAACGGTCTTTTTGCACTTGTTCGTACCGACTGTGCTTGGCGATGAGCCTCGCTCAAAGGCATACGTTAAATCCAGTGCTCCTGACTTGGGTCACTCCTGGTCAGAGGCGTTGCAACACATTGAAATGCGGCTTCAACCACCGATGCTTCAATCGGGGGATCGGCGTTACGAGACATTGCCAGCCTATTATTGGGCGGCAAACCAGGAGTTGAGAACGCACCTTGATAGGTTGGTTAACGCCTATGATCGGGGCGACGCCGAGGCATTGACCGGGGTGACGTTGATCGCTGGTACGGCGGGCGTTGGGAAAACGTTCATCAAGTCGGGTCTGTTAAACGACGACATCGCAGAGAATGACTTCATCAAGTTTGATATCCGTGATTGGTATTTGGATTTTCATGAGAAGGGCCTTGCCGAGTATCGAGCCGATCTCGTTCACGGTGATGAGGTAATGTGTCAGTTGCTGAGGCTGAATCATCGTGGCAGGAAGGCTTTCGCCACTCGCTTGAATGCAATGGATCATGCATTTCTCGTCATCGATTCTCTCGATGAGGTGCATCCCGATGATTACCTTTTCATTCTGCAGACGGTGCAAGAAGTTGTGGCCTCAGGCAGAGCGAAGACGCTTCACGCTTTTGTTTTTGGACGACCACTTGTTTTTCGGGCTTACTGGCATCGCTGCTGTAGTGAGAATAGTTTGTCCGGGCTGAATTGTTTCGTCCTGCACCCTCCTGAGTTGGTTTCCACTGGTGACTTGATGGTTTCTAGTTGGAATTATCATTGTTGGAAGTATCGTCTGGAGCAGGTTGCTCCCAGCGGGGAGTCGATCCCAATGCCGCTCGAAGATTATGAGGCTTGGCGAAAGGCTTATTTTACGCATGAAGGGCCGTATTCCAGAGTAAATTGCAAGGCGAATCAATCCCTCCAGTCGAAGGTGCAAGATGAATTGGACCGCTGGGCAACGACGCAACCCAGCGTGGCATCCGTTTTGGGTAATCTTGCGGGTAACTCGATGGTGCGTGAAATCGTGGAAGATTTTGTGCTTTCAGGTAAACCTTTTGATGAAAGAGGATTCAAGGAGGAGTTCTTTTCCAAGTGGTTGGAGCGTGACACGTTTTCGGGCGACCGTCCGAGCCGATTGAAGCCTCAAGATCTGGAGCTCTACATCAAATTGTTGGAGTCGGTTGCAGTTATGTATGCGAACGAAGCGATTCAAAGCTCTGATGGATTCTTTGAAGTTAGAAGCAATGACGAAGCAGTGGTTCTTCATAACGGCGTTCTGATTCGTGTGCCAGTCGAGCGACTACTCAATCGTTCCGGTTTAGTGAATCTTGATTCACAGCGTCCAGGTGATGCGAGGTACCGGTTTGAGCCGCTTTGGTTTCATCGTTGGTTGGTCGGTGAGCATCAGACTCGATCAAAAGAGCAGCTTCGAGACGATAACACAATCGTCTCCAAGACCTTGAGATAATATGCAGCGAAGAAGTGTATTCGTCATTGCTGCGATCGAGAACGCGGCGACGGATTGGTTTCGCGGTCATGGACTGGATGCCGCGTTGCTGGCTTCTTAGGTTTTCGAGTTTTGAGTTTTCTCCGGTGAAAACCGGGGTGATCGAAATCAGCTACTTTCACTGCCGTTAGTCGGAGTGAAATCTCAGGTTTTTTCTACAAATCCTGAAAATCCAAACGTTTTGATTAAAGTGGGTTTGGATTGCTGTTTTTTTCAAGGATTCGTGTCGCTGATTGTTAGCGAAATGAAGCTAGCCCGTCCAAGGTAGGCCGCCTGAGTTCTTGGCTTTGTCATTGATGGGTCGGGGAGCAGATAGAAAAAAGCCAGCGTTCAGAATGAAGCACGATTTTTCTAGGGAATTCACGGCGTTTTGCCGAAAAATGAACTTAGAAAAGAACTGCATTGTGTCGACACGCGTCGCGCGGATGTCTCGGTTCTGACTTGGTGTCGAGCAATTTGTGCCTCTATTGGGTGTGCTGAGTGAAATTGCAGTCGAAACTCAGTGCGGGATGTGAACAGTCTTCGATCATAAAAAATTGGAGAAGGTAGAGAAATGAAACGTGCCTTAGTGACAGGATCAACTGGATTCATCGGACGTCATTTGGTCAAGGTTTTATTTGAACATGGCTATCAGGTAGCATGTCTGGTCCGAGAAACTTCAAACCGAAAGTCGCTGCAAGGATTCGCGCCAGAATACCGAATTGGTGATCTCGCGGATTTGGATTCTCTCAGTAATGCGGTGAAGAATGTCGACGTCGTCTTTCACCTGGCCGGATTGACGAAGAGTCCTCGAGTTAGTGAGCTAATGCGAGCGAATCGAGATGGCGCGAGTCACATCGCGAGGGTTTGCTCTGAGCAACCGAATCCTCCGACGCTTATCTTTGCATCATCTTTGGCTGCAACAGGGCCGTCATTCGATATTGGTGCGAGAGTGGAAACCGATGACTTTGACCCAGTTTCGAGCTATGGTCGATCGAAGCTCGCTGGCGAATTGGCGGTGCGTGATTTTGCCAATCAGGTGCCGACGTCCATCGTTCGACCCCCGATCGTTTTCGGTGAGGGGGATCGCGATGTATACAATGTCTTTAAGGGAATTGCGAAGACCGGGATCCACGTGATCCCCAGTCTAAATGATTATTTTTTCTCCGCCATTCATGCGAGGGATCTGAGTTTTGCAATGTTGCGAGTCGCGGAGGGTGGTGAGCGACTCAGCGGTTCTCAGGTTTCAGATGGAACCTATTTTGTTGCGGATGAACAGGTTTTCACCTACGCTGATCTTGGGCAGATGATCGCGAGGGTACTTGGCAGGCAGCGCATTACCAATCTGAGAATGCCTCACCATCTACTCTGTGCGTTTGCTGCCATCAATGAGGTGATTGGCTACGTCAAAGGAGAAGGCCGCATTGTCAATCTCGATAAGGCGCGGGAAGCGAAAGCCGGTTCATGGGTCTGTTCGACCGAGAAGCTAAAGCGTGAGGTTGGCTTCAATTGTGTTAGAACATTGGAGCCGAGATTAAGGCAAACGGCTGAGTGGTATCAGCAGAAAGGTTGGTTGCCGACGCGACAAAATATGCTTCAGGTTTCTTCATAGCCCAAGCATTCACGCTGAGGATTTCTAAATCCCCGATGCAAGCTTCGACACCGACGTTCACGTTGCTTCAGGAAAGTTTGCTGGGATCTTATACGCGATTGAATCGTCTGTCTGTGTCAGAATCGCAGCTTGCGTTCTCGCGACCCAACGCGACCCAAAGTGACGCGGCGAGACCATGGATCGCTTTTGGTGAATGACCCGATGTGATCGCGAATTAGAGGGGAGTAGCGATGCGTTTGCGCATATCTTTTGGAAAATATCGGTGTCAGTCCTAGCGCGTGATTGTGTCGAACGCTGCGGTCTCTAACAATTAGGGCGGTAAGGGTCCGGGATGCTCCCATGTGGACCCACAATGATTAGTTAGCCGCCCTCCGAAACCAAGGCGTTTGCAGTGCTTACCCTACTCTCATTTGTTTTCTTTACTGGCTTGGTTGCCGTTCTCACCTGGCGTTTTACTCGCAACAGCGACGTCGACAGTGATGAGGGGTATTTCCTCGCGGGCCGAAGCTTAACTGGAGTTTTTATTGCGGGTTCTCTGTTGCTGACCAATCTCTCCACCGAGCAGTTGGTCGGGCTCAACGGTGATTCCTTTAATGACGGGTTATCCGTGATGTGTTGGGAGGTGGTGGCCGGAGCCTCACTTGTGATCTTGGCGTTGGTGTTTTTACCAAGGTACCTCAAGTCAGGGATCGCGACGATTCCTCAGTTCTTGGAGATGCGATACGGGCAAGCGGTTCGCACAGCAACTGCAGCAATCTTTATCGTTGCGTACATGCTGATCTTGCTACCGTTTGTCTTGTTTCTTGGTGCAAACGGTCTGAACGGCATGCTTGGTTTGCACGTTGCGTTCGGATTGGGTGAGCTCGAGATGATTTGCCTTTTACTGGTCTTCATCGCAACCCTGGGCGGAGCTTATGCGATTTTTGGTGGACTCAAGGCAATTGCCGTTAGCGACACCTTCAATGGTGCAGGACTGCTCATTGGCGGGTTGATGATCACCTACTTTTCCCTGCAATTGATTGGAGGTAGTGACGGTGGTTGGACGGCTGCTTTTGATAAGATTGCAGCATCGGATCCTGACGCATTCCAATCACTCGGAACGAAGGATGAATCAACTCACTGGCCCACATTATTCACTGGGGTGTTGCTTCTTAATTTCTTTTACTGGACCACCAACCAGCAGATCATTCAGCGGACGTTCGGTGCGAAGAATTTGGCAGAGGGGCAAAAAGGTGTGTTGCTTGCCGCATTTTTTAAAATCCTCGCGCCGTTGATTCTTGTGCTGCCGGGCATTGCGGCAGCTTATTTGGTGATCGCGGCAGAGGATCAAACGATGATTGCTGCGGTAGGAACTACCGAGGAAGGGGCTTGGAACACCAGTCGAGCCTATGGCGCTTTGGTAGCTCGCGTCTTGCCGAATTGGCTATTGGGTTTCTTCTCTGCGGTTGTGGTCGGATCCATTCTCAGTACCTTCAACTCGGTATTGAATTCCGCGGCGACCCTGTTTTCACTTGATGTTTACAAGATGTATCTTAATCCCACCGCGACAAGCCGTGAGGTGAGAAAGTCAGGCCAGGTGTGTAGCGTGATCGTTGCAGTTTTGGCTGTGATTGCCGCGCCATTTGCTTTCTATGGTCGAGACGGGGTTTTTAGTTTCTTTCAGGGACTCAATGGTATTTACTTCATCCCGCTGGCGGCGGTCATTCTCGTGGGGCTTTTCCACCGTTGGGCAGATGGGCGATCCGCCCTGATTTCGCTAATTGTTGGTCTCTGCCTCATGGTTGCAGGGACTTTCTACAGCGGAGGAGATTCGGGATGGTTGGCCGCTAATTTTGGTAATGGTTTCCATTACATGGGTGCGGTCTTTGCATTCCTGGTCATCCTTCAGTTGGTTCTGGCGCAACTCGGGATGAAGCGTGAAACGGCCTACGAACAGGTTGATGTTGGGGCAGTGGATTTGACCCCTTGGCAGTACGCAAAGCCGACAGGTTTTGCATTGATTGCGTTGGTTTTGGTTATCTATGCATGGTTTGCTGATCTCTCTGGCAGTTAATGCAAGTGATCCTGTCGTTCAAATAATGAGGAGACCGACCTGATTCGATATCCATCTATGTCAGGTCTTAGTTCTCAGCGGGGTTGAGTTTGCGGTGGATAGAGATCTGGATCCGCCGGCTCGGGTGTCCATGACTTCGATCGTTAGAAGTCTGATCATCTAATCTCGGCTAGGATCACCAAGGCAACTGCAGCGGCGAGAATCACAGCCCCAGCCAGTCGAGTCAGCATGATTCCTTTGGAGTGATTTGATTCGGAGCCTCCCCACCTTTTGGCAACCGCCCAAGCAAGCAAAACCCCCCAGAGGCCTCGAAGACTGTAGACCACATTTACTCTCGCTGCATCACCAAAGACCGCAAGGGCGGAGACGATGCAGATCGCTTGCATGGAAATCAGCATGGCGCCAGCTGAAAGAGGGAGAAGGATCTTTGGATTCCTCAGGTTTCGCCATGGGATCTTCGGTAGCAGTGGTAGAGAGCTGAGGCCAACCATCCAGTAAACGATGGGCAGGAAACGACCAATTCCCCATGCTGGCGCCCAACGCTGCACAAGGACATCAAATGTCGCGTAAGAGAGTGCTGCAGCCAAGGCAAGGGAGACTGTTAACGTTACACGATGGGATTCACTTCTGCCGGTCCATTGAATCAGGCCTATGCCGACAGTTGCCAAGACGGTGGCCTGCCAGACCGAAGGGGGAAGATCTTGAAGACCGAGGAGTGTGACCAGAAACGCGACGAATACAACCTTCACACCAAAGATCGGTGTCGCGATGGAAACGTCTCCCTTTTCAATCGCAGCGAATGTAAAAGCTAACCCGAGAACAAATAACATGGCGATGATCGCAGGTTGCCAGATTTCATGCCATCCACGAAACGTACCGCCCAGAAACCAGAAGATGGAAAAGATAACGCCGGATCCAAGATTCGAGACGCACAAAATGGTGAGTGAGTTCGCCCCTGCTTCACCCGCACGTTTCATGAAGATCAACGCACCAACAAACAGAAAGCTTGCCATCAGTGGCAGGATAAGGTGCATTAGGTCTTTGCCTTTGATAAGAAACAGGCTCGGTGAAGATTGAATCACACCCTCTTCATCACTCGGCAGCCAGAATGAGGAGTGGTCTGGGAGAGAAACAATAGAACTTACTATTCTTCCGAACCGTAGCGTCCGGCCATGAGCAACGCGATGGGTTTCGTCTGCTCAAGTCGTTCCAGAACAATTCGAATCGCTGCCGTGATGGGGGTTGCAAGAAACATACCAATAACCCCCCACATTACTCCCCAGAACATCAGTGCGAGCAGAATCGTTACCGGGTGTAGGTCCGAGGATTCACCCATCAGTTTAGGCTCAACGACATTGCCGCTTATCAGCTGAATGACATTGATCACGATGATGACTGATACCATCCATGGGATACTTGCATCGGGAGCCAGGATGATCAGTGGTAATGGCAGGAGGCTAGCCGCGATTGGCCCAACATTGGGGACGAAGTTCAACAGGAATGCGAGCACACCAAATGTGAACGCCATTGGGACTCCGAAAAAGTTCAACGCCAATCCAAACGCGAAGCCTGTAAAAATGGAGATGGTTGTTTTCAGAGAGAGGTACGTCCTCACCTGTTTGTTGATTTCTTTTACCGTTTGGTGACTCTTGTCAATCGCGGGTGATCCGAGTAACAGAAAGAATACAAAGATCAAAACAACCAGACTCGTCGACACCAGACTGAGAAAGGTTTGGGATACACCTGCAATTGCATTCCCCACCAGCCCGTCAATTAGCGATGTTACCTTGTCATCTCGCGTTAACGGTAATCGGACTCTCTCCACATCCTCTTTGGTGGATTCATTGGATAGGCTGATGGGTAGCTTGGATTCAACTTCTTCAACGAGTTCGCGGACACGAGATCGGTAGCCTGATGCGTTATTTGAAAGATCGAGTACTGAGAGCCAAATGGAGATCCCAAAAATAACGAGAATGGCAAAGCCCGATAGAAACGTGAGTCCCGCAGCGACGAGACGACTGACGTTGAGTCGTTGCTCCAGCAACTCGAGGATGGGTGTCACACCGCTGACGACGAAGATTGAAACCACAAAAGGTACGAGGACCGGCCTTAGCCAGTAAACAACGTACGTTAATGCAATCGCCACCAGAATGATCAAGCAGGTGGTTTGGATTCGCGTCTGGGGATCTTTATTCAATGGGGCGGCGTCATTCATGATGATTATGAGCGTCTTATCGCTTGAGTATCAACCTTTAGGTCGGTTTGCCGATAGGTCTCTTCATGAGCGTAAACTTAGAGAATCTGAGTCGATTCGTCCAATATGGACTGAGGCTTGGTCACAATATTTGGATGCATCAACAATGGATTTGCACGGAGATCGACAGGGCTGTCGTCAAGGGATTCCACGGTTGATAGGCGGAAAACTTGACTCAGGCCGCGTTTTCGGATTCCTACTGTAAGCTCAATTCGAAACGGAAATCATTTTTGAATGGTCCCACGGGAAGTAGGGATTAAGGTTGTGTTTAGAGACCATACAAAAATCTCTGACGTCATCCATCGTTTGATATTTTGGTGTCGGTGGTTGCATTCTTTTAGTCGCTTATCCGTTGAGGGGCTTGAAACGGTCGAGCGTTGTAGCGATTTTGGTTCCTATTATCCGTTAGTCGCCCCGACAACCCCCATACCAGGCTCGACAATCCCCATACCAGGTAGGAGTATTGGAACAGTTCCCTGAAGTTCAGCTCGAGGATGTCGAGCATTTTGAATGTCCTTATGTGGAAGTGTCAGCGCTGACTCATCAGGGGGCGGTGCGCACGAACAACGAGGATCAGTACGCAATCATTCGAAGACGCAGAGAGAGTGAGA
>CAXQOB010000189.1:0-14790 GCA_964225475.1 Candidatus Nitrosopumilus sp.
CGACGGCTACCTTATTGATAACTGTTCTCATTAGCAAGTAGAGCAGTCGGCTCAGCAAGCCAGCGACTCGGCGCACGAAAGCGTTCCAGCCAGCCAGCCAGGCCTTGGTCCCACCTACCTCAGTGACTCCTTCAGTTGAGGAGTTCGAACCAGCAAGGTTTGTGTGTGGTTGGGAAAGGAACTCCTTTCACCTCTTTTGCAAGGTTTGCATTCTCAGATGAATAGCTCAACACATGTATCAAGGCCACCGCGTAGACGAACTGGCTTTACCCTCGTGGAACTACTGGTGGTCATTGCCATTATTGGCATTATGGTTGGCCTGCTCCTCCCGGCTGTCCAAGCTGCGAGAGAAGCGGCCCGACGGATGAGCTGCCAAAACAATCTTCACCAGGTCATCTTGGCGGTTCATACGTATGAATCTTCGATGAAACGTCTTCCAGCAGCTTGGAGTCGACCGAGCCAATCTCCCGATGGATGGTCGCTGCAGGCAAGAATCCTTCCCAACATCGAGGCGCTCGGTCTGGCAGAGGGCGTGAATTTCGACGTCGGCTATAAACTGGCGTCCATTCGGGTCAACAACGAACGTTTGCCTATCGCGAGCTTCAGGGTTCCCACTTATCTGTGCCCAAGTGAAATCGGAGATTTTCCTCGCGTGGACAACGACGGTAATCCGTACCATTACCCCCTGAATTACGCGTACAACGCTGGAACGTGGATGGTCTACAACCCAAACAACCAACGACCAGGTGAGGGCGCGTTCCTAACAGGTCGCACATCTCGGTTTCGGGATGTCCTCGATGGGCTCGCCAACACTTTGGCCTTTTCAGAAGTAAAAGCATGGACTCCCTATTTCCGAGACTTGGGACAGGAAGGCCAAATGGAAATGCCAACCGTTGCCTCTGACATCTGCTTGCTTTCCGGTTCGTTCAAGACGGAAACGGGCCACACGGAGTGGGTTGACGGTCGTGTGCATCAGACTGGATTCACCACAACCTTCCCACCCAATCATCGCGTTCTCTGTGAAAGAAACGGTGTGGAGTACGACGTGGACTTCACGAACATGAGAGAAGGGAAGTCGATGGACAGAGTGACCTATGGAGCGATCACTTCCCGGAGTCATCACCCAGGAGGTGTCAACTCGGCTTTGCTCGATGGTTCGATTCGATTCGTGAATGACTCGATCGACAGGAAACTATGGCAAGAGCTTTCAACGCGTGCTGGCCGAGAGGTCGTTGCGGTACCCGAATAGCAGTACCAGCGATTGACCTCAGCAAGAGGCAGCCCGCTGTTAAATCAACAGTTCTTTATCGCTTTATGTCGCCGCCCGCATTTCACCAAATGTAAGCGGCGGCATTTTTCGTTTTGGGGAGCGTTTCGTTGATTTCAGCCAAACGGTAACCGGCCGTCTGCCGGCGGAACCCATCGCTGGAAAGAGAGCGGGAAATTCAACACTTAGCAAGCTTACTACCACACCCGGCAGCAGCTTCACTCCTTGATTCATAACGCGCGCTGCGTTCCCGTGACGCTTTTGCTCGATATCAGGCTCAAACCCAACAAAAGCCTCGGATGCAAAATCCGGGTCGCATCAGCCACGACGAATCTCTGAACCCGAGAAGCGAATGATGAATCGAAAGACCTTCTTTTTGTAATACTCGATCCGCCCCGTGTCTAAGTCAAATCGCTGAGGCACATCATGCCGCCGCACGTCAACGGTCGCGTGATAACCACGTTCCGAAAACACATCAATCAGCATCGCAAGAGCGTCATTGTCGTCCCAGATCGTGTCCTCTGAATTGATGTTGGCGTGGCCGCTGATTGCATGCCGAACGACAATTGGCATCATACGATCTTCGATGTATTCAACAACCCGATGAAACAACTCGGTTTGTTCGATTTCATAGCAATCGAGTCGAGTCACCAAGTCACGTCTCGCGTGACTTACAATCTCACTAGCGAGTGGTATTGACTGCAGGCACTGAAAAGTACGGGGATCAAGCTCAAGAGAACTCTGATACTCCAATTCGTGAAGAATATTCTCTTGCACGATTTCCAGAGGCGCTTGCGCATTAATAAAGTGGTAGTGAAAAAACTGCTTCAGAGAAACGAGGGCATTATAAGTCTGCTCTTTGAAGACACGGTAACGATTTTTAGCCAGGTCTTCGTTGAAGTCGGTTGGTCGCTCTTCCCAGAGATTACCGTCCCCCGATCGCTGCACCTCCTCGTTATGAGCAATCGTCTGCCTTCCGCGTGTCAATTGTCGTGCAACACTTTCTGCTTCATCAACGAACAGAACCATGATGTGAAACACCGGTTGCTTGAAGTGGACCGCCTCGGGTCGATCTGCGAACTCCCGCCGAAGCGAGATCATGCGATCGAAAAGCATCTTTAAGCATTCAACTTGCACGTTCGTGCGGGGGAATCCGTCAAGAATGGCTCCACTTTGATACTGGCCTTCCAAGAGCTTTCTAAAAACAAGGCCAACCACCTCACGGTCGCCAACCATTCCGCCTTGCGCTTTAATCTCCTTCGCTTCTGGGCTGCTTAATAATTCGCTAACCACAATTGGATGCTCAGAGATATCACGAACCTTCCGAATAAAATCCGTGTTCGTCCCTTTACCCGCCCCTGGCGCCCCACCTAACAGAATCAATTCGCGAGGGAATCGCAAATTCACACGACCATGTGCCTCCTCGAGCTCTTTCCAAACGCTGTTGAAAATAAGCTGAGCATCTTTTACTTCAAGGTCGATGGGTGGAGCAGATTTTTTGATGGACTGTCGAGTATCCAAGGGGAATCTCCCATTTTCTTTGACACAGGTTCAATAGGCTCAATGCCCTATGAACACAACCAAACCACAAGACGGAATTCAAAAAGCCACTTGACCTTCTATCCTTCTCCGTCAAGCGGGCGTTATCAACGCTTCGGCTTTTCAAAATAATCAAATTGAATCATTGATCGGTTAAATACCAACTAACCGACAGACCCAAGGAGCCACTTTGTCCCGAGCGAACGTGTTAATATTCTCGCACTCTTGCTTCGGTGCGACCATCCCCCTGCATCTCAAGTAATCTTGAATGCGCACTTAAACGATTCGTGCCGTAACTCCCACAAATAACGTGCGCATTGAGCTCAGACGCATCGGGAATCACCGAGAACACATGCCTCTCGAATGTGTTGCACTTAGACTGGAGAAATTAGCGGGATGCGATCAGGGAGAGCATCTCCTCTGTCGCCTGCTCAATACCCTCGCCATCGCTGTAGGGACGCACATCAATGCATTTCATTCCAGCTTTTTCTGCAGCTTCGATCCCAGGCTCACCGTCCTCAAAAACACAGCAGTCCTCAGCTGCGACTTGCAATCGACGGGCAGCTTCCAAAAACACGTCAGGATCTGGCTTGTGACGCTCGGTGTCTTCACAGGTAACGATGGCATCAAACCAGTCAAGCATTTCAACTTGCTCTAGCTGAGCGACCACCAAGGCTCGAGTGCCACCACTGGCCACCGCCATGGGAATCTGCCCTAAACAAATTGACGCAACCACCGCCACAGAATCCACTCGCTTCAGCGATTTGATTTCGGCCAAGAAGAAACGTTCCTTGTCTCGAAGCGCAGCACTAAAGTCAATTTCAACGCCTTCACGGTGGGCAATCTCAGGAATCACACGAGACGAGGGTGTACCACTTCGGGAGTAAAAATCATCCTGATTTAAAGTCAGCCCCCGCAACTCCAAGGCTCTGCGCCAAGAGCGATAGTGCGCCTCCATCGAGTCGGTTAATGTCCCATCACAATCGAAGATCAAGGCTTGAAAAGGTCTAACGCTGGGAGAGTCGCTCATATCCATCTTTCTCGATCAACAAGAATGCCACCTTCCATCGCAACTGACTTTGGCAACATCAATGCATACTTCTTCTGGTAGAGACCGAAGTGTTACTTTCACACAATCCAAATCCAGATCAGTTCTCAACCAAAGCAAATTCGGCGTCCTTGCGTTTATGATGCCGGCGCAAAATGCCCCACTCAAGAACGAGCGTGATGATAGCCAATGCAAGAAACCACTGATACCTTGCTTCCAACCGGCTAAAACTTGCTTTCTCAAATTCCATCTGCTCCATTCCGGCTAAATAGCCATGATAAAAGTCAGCCATTTTCACGAGCTTTGTTCCGGCCGGAATGTATTGCCCGCCCGTTTCTTGAGCAACCTGCGACAAGATTTTCCCATCTAACTTGCTCCAAACCTGTTGTCCGTCGAACTGAAGGTAGCCACCCTCACCATCTGCTCCAATCGGAACGCGACCACCCTGACGGAAATCACCAAGACCAATGGTGAAAATCCGAACACCTTGATCCTCAAAGACTTCTGAGGCGACCGTGACGGGATCGCTCTCCTGATCCTCACCATCGGTCAAAACGACGATGGCTTGGTGATCATTTTTTTTGGTCAAGAAACCTCTGGCAGCAGCTCGTATCGCATCACCAAGTCGTGAACCACCGGTCGCGAGATCATCAGGAGTGACATCATTCAGAGTGATCTTGAAGTCCTCATAGTGACTGGTCATTGGGATTCTCTGTCTCGCCTCACCGGCAAACACCGTCAACCCAACACGATCACCCGTCATTTCATCCAGCGTGTCGCCAATCATCTGCTTGGCTCGCTCCAGCCGATTAGGCACAACATCCTCTGCAAGCATGCTCCTCGAAACATCGAGGACAAACATGACCTCAATTCCTTTCTGGGGCAACTCTCTTTGAACGGTTCCCCAGCGAAAATCAGCGAGCGAAACAACCAGCAGCAGAAGCGTCACGATCATGACAGATGGCCGAAGCCAACGTTCGTAAGAGGACGGAAGAACGAGCACTCGACTCAACATGCTTGCCGATGCAAAACGACGCCTCGCCATTTTCTTACAATAGGCGGCATACACCATCAACAGCCCCACGCCGGCGACCAGCCAGAGGTACTGAAAACCTGTTGCGTTATTGATTTCAAGTTCGCCCATTCACCCTGCCATTGCGAGCCAAGATCATGATTCAAAAAACGATTCAAAATTAGTCAACGATTTGCCGAAACCACGTTTGCAATAGAATCGATCGACCGCACAGACAAATCAGAGCGATCAGCACGAGCGGCGGAGTTTGATAACCATAAAAACGATGTGGCTGAATGGCCAACTCTTTGTAATCCACAAAAGACTCCGTTTCCATTTCGGTCTTCTCTAACTGATCAATTTCCTGATAGATCCCCTGAAGCGAGGTCGTGTCGGTGGCTCGGAAGTACTTCCCACCCGTCTTGTTGGCAATTTCGCGAAGCGTCTCTTCGTCAATGTTCACCATTTGATATTGAACCAAGACCTGGCCATCCGCGGTACGTCGCACCGGAAACGGCGCCCGCCCCTTTGTACCCATTCCCACGGTGTAGATTTTAATCCCCATCGCTGCCGCCAATTCAGCCGCTTGAACAGGCTCAATTTCACCGGCTGTATTTTCTCCGTCGGTCAGCAGAATAATGATTTTACTTTCGACGGCTTGCTGGTCGGGGCGATCCTGAAGCGTGCTGAGTTTTTCCACCGCCAAGCTTATCGCATCACCAATTGCAGTGCCGTCCTCAGATCTCTCGTTGACAATCTGAGTCTGATTCAACTGGGACACCAGATAAGAATGGTCCAACGTCAGTGGTGTTACCGAATCCGCATAGCCCGCGAATACAACCAGACCAATGAGGTCACTAAATCGCCCACCCAGAGGCTTCTCAGGATCCCCTTCTTGCTCACCGAGTACGAATTTGGAGGCCACGTTCTTTAACGCCTCGAGCCGATTCACATGATCTCCATTGATCTTAAAATCGAGTGCCATCATGCTACCCGAGCGATCCACAACCAGCTCAATCGCGATCCCCTCGGTACTTACCAAAGTTTGCTCACGCCCCACTCGAGGTCTTGCCAAAGCAACCACCATGACTCCAAACGCAAGCAACATCAACGCATTGGGAAGCCAACGCAGCCTCTGCCTCATCGTGGTGGGAAGTTCGAGTCCCGACAAAGCGGAACTGTACACAACACCCTCATACCGCGGACCCTTCAGTATGGCCCATAGCCACCAGGGCAAAATCAAGAGAAGTAACAAGAACCAAGGATGCTGAAACATCTTCAATCATCCTTTCCTTGGGTCGCCGCAAGGCGCCATTGAGAAAGCTGCTGCACCAGGCGATTCACCCTGCCTGACATTTCCTCTAGCGACTGCGCACCTTCGCCCTCAGCAGGCCTCTCACCGAGAAGACTACCGGAATAGCGAATTTCATCGTCCAATTGCAAGAAACGCTTAACCTCCACTGAGGTTGCGACATCGACCCCCCTCTGCTCAAGCAACATTACCACCTCAAGGGTTGTCTGTGTCGCGATGTTGATCTGAAAAACCTCGCCCAAATAATCTTTCAGGATCACGGCCAGCTGTGCCTGCGTCTGGAGAAGCGACTGATGATCAGTGACCGAACTCTGCAGCAACTCAATGCGGGTAGTCGCTCGACCCTCAGGGGAGATCCGGCGACGTCGTCTCAAAATCGCGTAAATAATCCCTCCAACAACAGCCGAGACCGCAAGCACCATCCAAACGGCAGGATGACTGGACGGTTTCACATCACGATCAGGTAAATCTTTGAGATCACGAAACGTTTCGAAGCCCGAGTCTTTTTCCAACAAACCCTCGACGACGATGGCAACGGACTCTGATTTTAATTTCACCGCCTCGCTCTTAGAGCTCAGTTTGACATTAGCCTGGAAACCCGGCAACGACCACTCACCTGACTTAAACTGTTCCAGTCGATAAGTCCGTCTCCAACGGCGATCCCCAGCACCATTGATGATTGGCACAGAATCAACCATTCGATCCTCCACCATAAAAAAACCAAGCTCACTCCAACTCACATCCATCCACTCCACCTGTGATCCGGCGGGAGCATCAACTTCAAGAATCACCTGAAACTCCTCAGCAACCGAGACGTTACGGGCTGTCACGATAAGACGCAGGACTGCATTCCCGAGGGACGACTCCATAACCCGGAGCTCATCCACCGCGGATTTGGGAGCTTCGGCTATTACATCGGTTCGCGGTGCGAGAACAAAAAGCAGTTCCTTCGTGGGTTTTAAGCAGGCTTCATCTTGCGTCAAACTCCTCTCGGGGAATTTCCCGCTCAAAGAGCCGGGCAGAAAAAAAGAGGCTGGATCTCCCATCTTGAACGCAAAGTTGAGATCGCTCCCCGATCCTGCCAACGAGTCGTGGTTGTGAGTCTCGCCAATGGATTGAACTAGCCTCCCACTGTAACGCCCCATGTGTGCACTGAAAGCGAAACAACAATCCTTCAAAATCGCAATATGCAGAACCAACACAAGCAACCTGATGACCGGATAAGAGGAGTACCTCCGCTGGAGTTGACTCGCGACCTTGCGATGAGGATGAAATCGATGCATCACGCGCGTCCCTCCCTCAATCGAAAGAAGCGTTGAAGAGGTTCGACGTAGTCTTCGCCAGTCAAGATATGAATCGGCCTTAAACCCAGCTTGCGAAACAGGTCGTCACGTGCCTGCTGCCTTTTCGACACCGATCTCTGAAAAAGAAAACGGTGGTTTCGACTACTCGTATCAACCCATCGCACTACCCCTGACTCGGCGTCGCGAAGCGGTAACAAGCCTACATCTGGCAACTCTTGCTCGCGACGATCAGAGACAACCACCGGAATCAGATCGTGCCGTCGAGAGGCTATTCGCAGGGACTTTTCGTAATCAACGTCTTGAAAATCACTTAGGAGAAACACAACGCTCTTGCGTTTATTGGTTCGATTCAGATGATCCAACGCCGCCGCTAGATTGGTACCTCTCCCTGAGACTCGATGCACCAGAAGGGCACGAATTAACCGCAAGACATCATTTGTCCCTTTTCTAGGAGGGATCGAAAGCTCAACCTGATCGGCAAAGATGGAGAGCCCCACTTTGTCCTGATTCTTGATTGCGCTGAATGCGAGCGTTGCCGCCAATTCGGTAACTAGCTCTTTCTTGGTTTGATCCGATGACCCAAACAGCAGTGAAGCGCTGGCGTCAACCAAGATCATGACGGTCAGCTCACGCTCCTCCCGAAATAACTTAACAAACGGCTCACCCGCACGCGCAGTGACATTCCAGTCGATGGATCGGACATCATCGCCACTTTGATAGGGCCTGACCTCCTCAAACTCAATCCCTCTTCCTTTGAAAGCAGAATGCCATCCACCGGCAAGCAAGTCATCCACCACATGGGAAGTTCGAATCTGAATCTTCCTGACTTTTCGAATCAGTTCACGCGCAATCATCTCTGTGTGGCTCCCTGCTTCGAAAGGATCAGCCCTCGAATGAAACGCACAACACGGAGGACTCCGTACAAAAGTGAATCACACCAAAGGAAAGCCGTGCTGTTGCGATTGCCACCATCAAAATGACCATCCGCAACCTCAAAAAGACCAAGGATTCGCGACCCCAGCAGCGATCGACAATCCATCCACCAACAATCATTCAGACACGTGGTCCGCTCGTAAGATGGCAAGTCAATACTCATATCGAAAGTACGAAAATGCGAGACAAGGTTTAGGTAAAACGTGATTCACAGCAAATCAAATCAAACGGCAATGCGGCACCCTTTATCAGCTAACCGGTTCATCCGAGGGCATCAGCAAAACACTACGGAATGTTCACGGTTTTTAAAATCTCTGCGATCATATCCCGGCTGGTCCTTTCCTCAGCCTCAGCCTCATAGGTTAGCAACAGTCGGTGCTGTAACACGTCCGTAGCAATCTCCTTAATATCATCAGGGGAAACAAAGGCTCTTCCAGAGAGGAATGCATTGGCTTTGGCAGCAAGAGCCAGACTGATTGTCGCACGAGGTGATGCACCAAATTGAATCATGTCCGCCAGGGGCAAACCATAGGCGAGTGGATCGCGGGTCGCCATCACGAGATCCACCACGTATTCCTGCAATCGCTGATCCATCTTAATCAGACCCACGAGCCGCCTGGCTTCGAGAATATCGGCAGGACTTGCTACTGCTTGAACCTCGGGCACCGTTCCTGTGATTGCCATTCGCTGAAGAATCTCCAGCTCTTGATCCCGAGTTGGATACTCGACCACCACTTTGAGCATAAAGCGATCTACCTGTGCCTCCGGCAAGGGATAGGTCCCCTCCTGTTCAACCGGGTTCTGTGTCGCCATCACCATGAAAGGGTCGCTTAGTTGGAACGTTTCTGAACCGATCGTGACCTGGCGTTCCTGCATCGCCTCCAACAAAGCGCTCTGCACCTTGGCAGGAGCTCGATTGATCTCGTCTGCCAAGACGAGGTTCGTGAAAAGAGGCCCCTTCTGAACAACAAATTCCTGACTTTGCGGTCGATAAACCTGTGTACCAATCAAATCAGCGGGAAGGAGATCTGGCGTAAACTGCAAGCGTTGAAAATCGGTCGAAATCCCCTTCGCCAAAGAGGCCACTGCGGTTGTTTTTGCCAAACCGGGCACGACCTCAATTAGCAGGTGACCACCACTGATCCTCGCACCCAACATCCGTTGGATCAAAGTCTCCTGCCCAACGATAACACGACCAACTTCCTGAATTAATCGGCTGAGCGGAGCACTTTTGTCCCGAATCTCCAATGCCAAATCGTCACCGCTAGCATTGACAGTTTCTTCATTGCTCATTCTTGGATCCTCAAAACCAAATCTTCTCACTTGAATTGTCTGCCCGCTATCTCGGTCAGACCCCGCGAATTTTCTCATCTTTCGCGAATTTGAACAGCCTGCTTTCCTCTTTCGCGAGCTGTATCGTCAATGTCAACAAACGCGACTTCACAACCTTTCCCACAATGCCCCGATTATCGAAAATGATCCCCCGGGATGCAAACGCCGTAAATTTGGGCAAAACATGCAGTGCACTCGTGCTGCTCGCTGTAAAGAGCGAACCAAACAACTGGATCAACGTTGACCCAGGCGGCACTGACTTGCTATCGCTACCCAATGAACGAAGGCCTCTATTCCTCTTGAATCAGCCAAAACGGCTGTTTCGGACGAGAGGTGATAGAGAATGCGTCTTGATCAGCAAGCCTCTCGTTCCCATGGTTGTTCTTATTTACCGAAACCTCCCCAGAGTCATCCAAGACGCGTGGTGAAAGCAACAACATTCGATAACCGTAACCGATTGCTACTTTTTGCATCGCTAATCAGTCTCCTTTGCACAGGCTGCCGAGGTCGCGCGCAGCAGGAAGTCTACGATGCTCAGATGGCACATGAGATCCGCGTGCTGGAGGATCAGCTCTACGAGGCAGATTACCAGAACCGAGTCCTCGTTGACCAAATTGAAAGCCTGAAACTCAAGGGAGCGGCGCCTTTCTACCAACCCACCCCGAACGATCCATCCACATTGGGTAGACCGTCGATTCCAGATCCGGTGAGAAACCCAGGTGCTCAACCGTCACCCAATCGCCCCATGACGGATGACCCGCTGATCGATGCACTGGACGATCTTGATGCAATGATTGATGAGGGCAAAGAAGAACCATTGATGCCGGCTCCACCGAGTATCAAAGAACTCAATGCGCCTCCCGCCACGGCTCCTAATTCGGAAGCACCCTTAAATCAGAATGATCAAACACCCGCGGATCGACAGCCGCGAGAGGATAATCGACTTGGGTTATTGCCCTACTCGGCGAGTGAACGAGCTCGAATCTACGAAACGGATGACGACCTCGACGGGAACTCAACTCGCTCGACACCACTACTTGCAGCACCCGGCGGCCCTGAGCCCCCCGGCATGAACAGCCTGGTGGCGCCACCGATCGTGCAGGGAGAGATGCTACCACCTCCGGGTAAAGAGCCAGAGGCTCCAATGCCACCCGGGCAAATCATCTTGCCTCAGTCTCACCAGGTTCCACTACCCCACGACCTAAAGTTGCATCCCAGTTTATCGGGAGGATACAAGCATGAAGGCGAAGTCCAACAGATGATGCTTGTCGTCAATGTGCTTGATCAGTCGGGTCGTCCGCTCGAACTCGCTGATTACGACATCAACGCAAACCTGTCGGTGGTGTTATTTGACGGCGATCAGGAACAATCCACTGCCACGAAACTTGGCCGGTGGGATTTTGAACCTCAGCAGGTTTTACAATTCGTGAAGGACGCCCCGATCAGTGGGTTCCACATACCGATTGACTGGAAAGGCTTGCAACCCTCACGCCAAATGATTCACGCACACGTCCGACTCCGGTCCGAGGCGGATGAGATGCGCTGTGATGGGCTTGTAAAAGTCTCGAGTGACAATGCCGTTGCGAAGTGGGCGCCCCGAGGCAGTGACCCTCGCTAATTCGACTGAATCCCCGTCGGGGATGATTGAGAAAAAGCCAGCCGAACCAAGTACCTTCCAAAATAGAGCAAGGTACCTTCTCAAATAGAAACTGTGCCGACGGCAAAGTGCTCAAATAGAAGCTGTGCCGACGGCAAAGTAACCAGAGGCAGCATCATCGGTCCATGCGTCCCGCAAAACGCTTGCTGATGAGGTCGGTCAACGGATACCATGTCTCATCAGGATCAGTACGAGCGGTGAGGCGTGACACGATCGCCCGATGCACCGTTGGCTCGTTTTGAAACGGTATCCCTGTTTACTCCTTACTTCGCCTGAGAGTGAGCCTGCGAGATCAACGCCCCATGTCCAACCTATCCTTCCATGGTGGCACGCTCGTGCTTCCCGATCGATTGCTGAAAAACGGCTCCTTGCAATGCAGAGACGGTCGAATACATGAGATTGCGTCAACAGCAGAATTGAAGTTAGCCGCCTCAGAACAAGGCGGTCATCAAACAATGGTCGATCTTACAGGCCGATACCTTTGCCCAGGGTTTGTGGATATTCACGTCCACGGTGGTCACGGAGCTGATTTCATGGACGGCACTCTCGAGGCGGTGAGAACCGCCTGTGCCGCACACCTGAAACATGGAACGACCACACTCTACCCGACCACCAGCACCGGCAGTGCTGATCAAATCCTTTGCATGATTGATTCATGCAAGAAGCTCATGAGCCAAACCAACTCGGGTGAGGGATCCAAGATTGGAGGTATTCACCTCTACGGTCCCTACTTCGCAAAGGATAAGGCTGGATGCCACTCGGATCACGAGTGCCGCGTTCCAAAGGAAGAAGAATTCGCAAAGTACTTCGAAACCGACGTAATCAAAATTGCAACGTGCGCAGCAGAGTTGGACGGAGCAACACGATTTTACGAAGCGGCGAAACAGAACCACTGCCTCATCACATGCGGACACTCCAACGCGTCATGGACCGAAATGCAACGAGCATTTGAAAACGGTATGCGGCATGTGGATCATTTCTGGTGCGCCATGAGTAACGTCTCATCGGTTCGCAAGGCACATGGCTTTCCGATGCAGGGAAGCATGCTGGAGTTCGTTCTCTCCGAGTCGGAGATGAGCACCGAAGTCATTGCCGATGGACAACACCTCTCATCGGAGCTACTGGAATTTGCCTGGAAGATGAAAACGAGCAAACGACTGTGCTTGGTAACCGACTGCAATCGCGCTTTGGATATGCCACCGGGTCGCTATCGCTTTGGACCCTCTGAAAATGGAGCTTGGTTTGAAAGTAATGGAGAGGTGGGGCTAGCATCGCCAGAGGCGTTGGCCAGTTCGATCCGAGGAATGGACCATATGGTTCGGACAATGATTCGAACCACCTCGGTCCCGCTGCATGAAGTCATTCGCATGGCGAGCCTCACACCAGCAGAACGAGTCAACGCTGCGAGTGAAATCGGGAGCCTAGAGGTGGGCAAGGTGGCTGATCTCGTCGTGCTGGATGCGGATTTCGAATTGGAACGAGTTTATGTCAATGGCCTCGAAGCATTCCATCGATAAACGAGAAAACTCACAATCGCCGAAGTGACGCGATTGAACCCTCAAGCGAGCCATTTAAGACCTGATTACAACTCGAGGTCTGCTCGCCTTCAATGGAAATGGATGAACGCTGACCCACCCTCTCAAGAGAATGCGTCACGGTGGGTCCCAAGCAAGCGACGCGATTGCGAACCTATCGACTTCATAGCCCCTCGCCGTGTGCCCAAATCGGCCGCAACTCCGTCAATTCCCCTACAGACGGATCACTCCGGTTCTTTCTTTCCCGGTTCCACGCCGCTACCGGATCAACCTCGAGAGGATTGACTCGGCTAAAGATGGTTCGCTTGGACCTTCACAGAGAGCTTGCCAAGTCATGATGAGCCACAGCCAGCAAACCCACCCCCCATACGAGCCGCCTTGTCAACAAAAAGAATTGAACAACCAAGGGGGTATTGCCCTGTTTTGAGGAGTCGAGACAGTGAAAACGCGTTAAAAGGTATCGTTTTTAGCGGGAAAAATGAATGAAACGGATTGCGCAGCATCGTAAAGAATCGCAATCGAACCATTTTTTTCGAAAGGTTGGTTTCCACCAGCGCGGTGACTATGATTAGAGGCGAGCGGAATCTCTCCCGATCCTTGGGGAAACCGACCAGTGTGTCGGATAGTGATCAGGAGGGGACGCCTCTTCCGTTCTCATTGTCACCCGGTTCGTCTTCTCATCGCGGCTTACGTGGTTGAAGGTTAAGAATCCGGGTGCTTACCAATCCGATAATTGTTGCCGCACGGAATCTACTCGATCGGCAATGAGGCGAACTTTTTCTAAAGGAACGTGTCAGTGATTACTTCCCGTCGATTCGTATTGGGAGCAGCATTCTCTGCTCTATCTATCGTTGTTCTATCCTGCTCGGTACACGCTGAGGGTAACAAACCCGATGCTGAAACGCTCCAAGTGGGCCTTTTTGAAGCGATGGATGCTGGACAGATTGATGTGAAGTTCATTCCTCACGACGCCTCGAAAGCAAACGTTCTCGTCAAGAACCTCACCGATAAACCAATGGAAATCCGACTGCCGAGTGCATTCGCTGGTGTTCCCGTTCTAGGCCAAATGGGCATGGGCATGGGCGGCATGGGCGGCGGTGGCATGGGTGGCATGGGCGGCATGGGCGGCGGTGGCATGGGCGGTGGCGGCGGCCAAGGAATGGGCGGCGGCATGGGCGGCATGGGCGGCGGCGGCATGGGCGGCATGGGCGGCGGCGGCATGGGCGGCATGGGCGGCATGATGCGTGTCGCACCTGAGCGCATGAGAAAAATGCAAGTGACCACCGTTTGCCTAGAGCACGGCAAACCCGATCCAAACCCAAAGATGGCTTACAAAATTGTTCCCCTCGAGCAATTCACCAAAGACGCGAATGTTCGAGTCCTTTGCGAAGCACTTGGAAATGGCCTAGTCACTCAGAACACTGCCCAAGCAGCTGCATGGCACATGATGGATAAAATGTCCTGGAGTGAGCTTGCTGCAAAGAATCGAGTTGAGAGCAAGTACTTGGGCACCATCCGTTGGTTCTCCCTGTTCGAACTAAAAACAGCTGTTGCAGTGGTTAGCGAGTGCAAGCGACTTGCAGATGAACGAAAGCCAAGCGACGAAGTTGCCGCCGACAACTACGGCGGTTAAATCCATTGAGGCCCGCTGGATAGCCGCAGCAGCGGTGAGACTGGCGGCTGTCGTTTAACGCAAAAAATCAAGAGAAAGGCCGCTGCCCATTCGGTGCAGCGGCCTTTTTTATGCGTTCTGACAACTGTCATGCGTTCCGATAACTGTCATGCGTTCTGATCACACTCCTGCATCCAAATCTCACAGAGCAGGTGCTTCATTTGACTCCGTTTTCGTCA
>CAXQOB010000190.1:0-2769 GCA_964225475.1 Candidatus Nitrosopumilus sp.
TGTCAACTCTTACACGAAGCGCAAGGTGGCATCCAAGCAATGGAAGAAGGTCAACATCACCTGTCTGCAGTGTTTCAGAAAGAAGGCGGCAGCAAAGCTGAGCTTGCTCCGACTTTGCGATTTGTGCGATCTTTACTGATCGATACACCCGTTTGATCAACGCTTGCTGAGAGCAGTTCTCTCGAAACCAATGCGTCGAGCTCAACCCGACTACCGTTCACGACTGATAGTGATCCGCTCCGCACCTCATACTCAAGAGTCTCGGATCGTTGCAGGTAATCAGGAAGTTCAATGCGGGCTAGCAGCCGTTGAATCTCAGGACGGGTTACCGGGCGAACGACGACCCGCTTTGTGAGGTCACCAACCGAGAGATCCAATGTTGTGTCAACAACCTGCCCCGGCAAATGAAACGCGAATCGGTCGCCAATATTCTCCGCGGCATAGGGAACCGAGGATGCCAAATGCAATCTTGCCTCGCCCGGCTTCCAGTAGCTTGTCGAGCTAAGTTCAACGTCAAAATTAATCGGCTCGCCCTTCGCAACCACCATTGGCGACTTCAACGGCAATAACTGGGCAAATGTGTACCGGTTAATCTCCGCCCACGGAAATAAAAATCGGTTTAAGGAATTGTAGGCGGCTTCGCTGTTGAGCAGAAAGAGACTGCCGGCAATAAAGCTAACAACGCAAATCGCGGTACCCTTTCTACGAAACGTTGGCCTGGGTATATCTTGAGAAAAATCCAAAACAGCAAGCTGCGACGCGACCTGTTTCAATGCAGCACTGACCAATTCTGGTGATCGCGCTTGCTCCGTATTGTCAGAAGCCAGATGAATCACGCCAAGTACCTGATCCCCTACGGTCGGTCTCGCCATGGTTAATAACGCTGCAAGCTGGTCCATTCGCCTACGACGCCACACCCAGCGATCAAGTGCGTAGGGGACGGCCAAGCAACAGGCCGCTCCCAACAAAAAGAACAGCCAACGCAACATGGAACTGGTTTCGAACAACCGGTCGAGAACGTAGACCACAAGGAATCCCATCAGCAAACCAAACACGCCCAACGCGAACGCTTCGGCAACCTTGGAAAACCATAGGCGACGCCGATAATCCATCAACTGCTCACGGAGTGAGTCAGGGATCTCGAAGTTTGGAGCTTCTCGCTGGTTCATCTTGATCGGTAAACATTCAATAGTGTGATTTCGAATCAGGCAATTAAGTATATCGACCGGTAATATGACGCCTCTAGAGCCAAAAGGGACGCGTGCCAAAGGACCCGCTGCGGGAAAGTAACGGACAACTCAACCCCCACTGCAGAATCCAGCCTATCGTCAGAGACGAGCCGACAGCGAAATCAGCTTCTTCTCCAGACCCCCTGAGCGGTGTTTCTTTGAGGGCGCCTCCTGATTCCGTTCGCTTCCTCAATCAAATGAAGGGAACGGAAAGTGCGGTGATTGCCCTAGAGGCCTAGTTCTGGGAGTCGCTTCGGTGAGCCGTCCCTACCTACACAGGCGATGACTGAATCCGCCTCCACGACCAACTCACCCTCTCGAGTTATTTTGTAATGGTGACGTAGACGGACCTTCCGAATCTCTAGCAATGACGTCTCAAGATCCAAAAGATCATCGAATTCGGCCGCTGAGTGGTAACGCACATTCATCTCCGTTACGACCAGTAAACAGCCCGCATCTTCGAGATCACGGTAACGCACCCCGATTTCACGGAGCATCTCGACACGACCACGCTCAAAGTAGTTTAGGTAGTTGGCATGATGGACGCGTCTCTGCCCATCTGTTTCGTGATAGGTCACTCGAATTTGCATTTGATGCGAGTGGATCGTATTTCTCATCGATGCTTCCTTTGGGGGTTGGGTTATTCTAACGATTGAACACCCATTTTCAATTTATTTGAGAAGCACCAAGACAGAATACCTTGCCCCTCTAAATGCTTAATCCCCACAAGCAGTCAAACCATCGCCTCCTTAAAATGGTGAGAAGATCAGGTGTGGCAGGTCCGGATCAACCATCCTCGATTGTCTCCCCAACCTCACGGGCGGTGCCGGATTATCGATAGCGTGCGTTCAGAACCGAGTCCGTGCCCAGACTCATCCGCTCGATCCAACAGCGAAAAGATGGCTCCGTCAAAAAACCGCATCGAACTCACTCTACCTCCGATGTCAGCTCGAGAACACTCCACAGCGAAAGCACACCCTCAATAGCCCAGTTTGCCACAACAGGTTTCCTCTTAGCATGACGAGGAAAATGACCGGCAGGAATGACAGCAAGCTCCTCAATACTTCCGAATTGACTGCAGAGTGGAACTGAAAGTAGACTAACCCTCATCCAAAACCCGCCCTTATAGGCTTTCCTTTCTGCTAGCACACCAAAACAGGACGATCCCACAATGAGCGTTGGTGACGGATCGAGTACGAAATTTCAAACCCTGCGTGGCCGCAATTTTCCGGCCATCCGACAATTCACCATCTTTCTCGAAAACCGTGTCGGGCAACTACTGGAAGTGGTAAAACGTTTCGAGGGAACAGGAATCCGAGTCTGCGCACTTTCCATCAATGATGCTGCCGAGTGTGCTTTTGTGCGTTTTCTCGTCAGTGACGCCGACCGCGGACGGGAGATACTCGAGAGAAGCGGTTTAGCAATGATTGAAACGGACCTCGTTGGCGTCGAGCTTCCCGAGGGTCCACAACCATTGTTGAGAGTATGCACCGCTCTTCTACAGGCAGAGCTCAATATCATCCAAGCCTATCCTCTGATC
>CAXQOB010000191.1:0-6831 GCA_964225475.1 Candidatus Nitrosopumilus sp.
CCACTTTATTTTGTACTTGCGCGGATGTGACACGTAGAGGAATAGCAGCGTGAGCTGTTTGATGCTAACGACTGGCCGTCGGTCAAAAAACTTGTGGAGGCTGGTAAAACGGCAACCGAATAACCAAGAACCGTCTGCCCGCGGTGTAGAGTTTCCCTTTCATGATGCAAATGAACACAACCTCCTCATACACAGTCGAAAGAAACATCTTGACACCCCAAGTGGGGTGTAGAAGGAGCAGTACAGCTGCCCAGTGGGCTTGATTCTGGTTGGTTCTGTTTTGGGGTGTTTACCTGCAGGCAATCGTAGTTGTTGGACAGTCGTTTGAGGCCCTCAATGGTGATCCGGTGCCTCGCGACGTAAGGGACTTATATGATCGTGGGCTGCAGTACTTAGTTGCGAATCAAGATGACGCCGGCTGTTGGCCTTCAGGGCATCGCGGAGCTGGCGTGGCCGGGATGGGGCTGATGTGCTTTCTTGCCTCAGGTGAAGATCCCAATTTCGGTTTATACGCTGCGAATGTGAAACGCGCAGTTCGGTTTATCCTGCTGCAGCAGGATCCCGAGACAGGCTATTACGGAACGAGTATGTACCACCACGGTTTCGCAATGCTCGCAATAGCCGAAGCCTATGGTGTGGTTGATGACAGGAACCTATGGGCTGAGACCGGCGTCACCGACGATTTGCGGTTGGGTTCGTCTCTTGAGTTGGCTGTCCGCGCCGCGGTTACGTCACAGAAAGATAACCCGTTTGGCGCATGGCGGTATAACCCCGCTGGTTCTGAGGCAGATACATCCGTCACGGGTGCTGTATTGATGGGTTTGCTTGCGGCACGGAATGCTGGGATAGAAGTGCCTGATGAAGCTGTTGACCGAGCAATTAATTATTTCGCTCAAATGACATCTGCGTCGGGGCAGGTTGCCTACTCAAACGGTGCGGGGGGATTCAATGAGTCGATGGCTAGAATATCCATTGGTTCGCTTGTTTTTGCCATCGCCCGAAGAAAAGATATACCGCAATTTGCACAAACACTCGGTTATTTACGCGATAAAATGCAAGGCGGAACAAGCGGCCATGGCGGTGTGAGTTACCAAAACTACTATCAGGCACAAGCGTTATTCCAAGGTGATATTGAATTATGGAAGAAGTGGAACGCTCAGCTTATTGATCGCTTGAAAAAAGAACAGCAGTCGGGTGGAGGGTTTGACGGGACACAGGGACCTTACGTTGCGACCACCTTGTCGTTACTTGCAGTTGCGGTGAACTATCGTTTCCTTCCCGTCTATGAGCGATAGGCTGTAGGGTATAGAACGAGAAGGATTCGCACCGGTCCCTTAGGAAGCTTGTAATGCTATCTTTGGCGGTGCATCAAAGATCGATGCCCCATTGATGGGGAGTGTAGGGTGATGTGTAAAGGCGACTTAGAAGTTTCAAAAACGACTCGTAGTGGATGGTTCATAAGAACGACCCAACGCCAGGCTTACTCTCTTGTGCTTTTCACTGGAGTGTATCTCATCCAGTGTTACGCACTACCTGCCACGTGCAACAGCGCGGAGAAACACGCGAAACTTATCTTGGATGACGGCGTTGTGATTGCTGGCCATCCCATCGAATGGAGTGCCCCTGATCAGATTCGGTGGCAGGGGGATTCATTCTGCGATCCCTTCGTGTTTAGACACCGCGCCGTACAAGAGATAGTGTTCGCACAAACGGGTGCGTTAGAGGCACCAGCGGAAATGACACCCGACTTATTTCGTTTTGAGTTCAAAAATGGTGACGTGATCATCGGCGCGGTGAGGCAGTGGGATGACAAAACCATCGTTATCGAAAATCGGATTGCTGGGTCGTTGCGATTGTCATCACAACAAGTGAAATCAGTTCGTGCCATCCGTCGTTTGCAGCCCGTTGTCGGTGAGACGTCCAATTCAGACGGGACACAATCACGGATAGTACCCGCTTGGATGCACGTACCGGATCAAGGCGCCGCGACAGCCAGTGAGCGTGCCCAACTTGCTGATCAAGGGATAAATAACCGAAGGCCAGCGCTAAACCTGTTTGGGGATGGTTACACGGTTCATCGGAAGATACCGTTGCAGGATCGATTTTTGCTCGATATTACGTTCGGTTGGACGGGAGTTCCGGATTTTGTTCTTGCTTTCGGATTCGCTGGCCGTAAAGTCGCGGATAGATCGACGCGTGCGGAGGGGAGATCAGAGGAATTAGCCACCGCGAGGCTGGGAACCGCACGCTTCGATGGCTGGCGGATTGAATGCGCTGGTAGTCGCTTAGTTCTGATTGTTGAGCGGGATGGTTTTGTCGATCTGGAACCCCTTGCATCGCTCGATCAGCGTAGCGGGATTCGATTGCTCGTCTATCATGATCCCCAGGCGGGGACCGTCGAGGTGCTCGCGGATAACGGACAGCCGTTAGGACGTCTAGATGTCGGCCCATCGAACCCTAGCCGAGACACAAACGGTGATCAAAAAACGGTTGCGCATACCCAATTATCAATTCAGAATTTAAGTGCTAATTCGCTAGGGATTGCGGAATTCGATCTTACTCGGTGGGTTGGCGATATTGCGCGGGTACCGCGAGCAGTCTCTGAGGGTCAAAATGACACGTTTTCCGTACAGAAAATGAAGTCGTTTGCGGGTAGTATCGTGGGATTCGATCCCGGAAAAAAGTATCTCACTGTGCGTGCAGCGAACGAAGTAATTAGTTTTCCGCTCGCACGTTTGGCCGAGGTCAGGTCCAACGCACCGCCGGAACCGATATCCAAAGCCCAGGGACGGGTTCATCTCGTTGATGGCTCCACGTTGAGTGGCTTGATACAGGGGTTCAAAGCGAATCATTGGACGATCCTCTCGTCGGGCTCCAATTCAACGTTGGCGTTACCGCTTGGGTCGGTGCGTTCTATCAATCTCAGAAAAGATCAACCGTCCGACAATCAGGAGGCAGCGGTGATTGGGCGTGTCGGGCGATTAGTTATCCACGGTAATGAGCTACCCGGACGTTTAGTTAAGGCCAGCGGCGAGGGAAATCCAGAGGCCTATGATTTGGCGTGGCATCCATTGAAAAGTGTTGTCGCTGCGCGCATCAGACGGGGCGTGAGCGGTAAGGTCGTTTTCAAAACCCCACCCAAACTGAAAAACAATGACACGGCCGCACAGATGTTGGAGCAGCAGCGTCAAAAAAATCAACGTTTGAGACGCGGTCTAAACTTCGGTGAGTTGTTTCTGCAGCGAACCGATCTTTCAAAACGCGCTCCAGTCAACCGTGACGCTCATTTGGTTCACCTGGTCACCGGAGATATTGTTCGTTGCCGCGTTGATTCCATTTCTGATGGTGTTGTCCAAGTGAGTTCGGAGTCAGGCGATTCTCAGAAGATCGATTTCTCTCTCGTTAAGGCGATTGAGTTTGTGTCAAACTCACCGCCTCCAAATCTGGATACAGCAAAAAAACAGCGTCTACTGACCATACCGCGAGTTCAGAAATCCGACCCGCCCACTCATTTGTTATGTTCTCACAATGGTGATTTCTTGCGTTGCATCCTAAGAGGCATGACCGAGGATTTTATTGTCGTGCAGGTGCATGGTAACGAATTACGTTTGCCACGCGAAAGAATCGCGCAGGTGATCTGGTTTCATGACAACGAAATAGAAGACGGTAGATCGGTTAATTCAGTTGCCCCTCGCTCCTCGGTTGAAGAGTCCAGAGTGGCAGGGAAGGGTGACTTGATTCATCACGATACACTCGAAGACAAGGGGGGGGTGTTCGACTATCAAGGGCTGATGCAGGTAGTCCGAAACGATGGGAGACGTTTCACCGTTGAACCGACCTCACTAGACGGCGAGCGACTGGAGGGCCAAAGTCCTTGGCTGGGTCAACGTGAATTTGATTTAGGGAGAGTTGATGAGATCCTGATAGGAGATGAAATACCGACGAGCGTAGAAACCGTGGCCTATAACCAATGGCGATTAAAGTCGGCCGTTGAGCCTTTGGTGAATGCTGTGTTGGAGGATTCAAAGCCAAAGAAAAAGGACGCCACGACGCTTGTTGGTGCGGAGATGCCACAGGTAACGGTCTCATTAGTGAAGGGCGGCGAATTAAGGCTGTCGGATCTTCGTGGCGGCTGGGTGATGATTGATTTCTGGGCGTCCTGGAGTGCTGTTAGTGTTGAGACGCTTTCGGGCTTGGAGGTGATACGCGAAAAGTTTGGTCGCGAGCAAGTAACATCGGTTTCGGTAAGTGTGGGTGAAACGAAGAGAGTGGTTGCTGATTTTATGTCGAAGGCGAGTATTTCCGCGTCGGTGATCGCTGATACCGAATCGCGTTTAGCGGAGCGTTTCGGAGTCAGTGTCCTGCCTCAGGTGGTCTTGATCTCACCACAGGGCGTCATAAAGGCGGTTTTTTTGGGTGGCGGAGCGACAATGCTGGCCGGATTGGAGGATGAGCTGAGCTCTGGATTGGGCATCAGCTCGGAGGGTGAAAGGAGCGAAAACAGTAATGCGGCCGAAAGCGAATGAAATTCGTCTTTCGGCGTTTCTGTGAATCCCTAGAATTTGTGCTTTCGATCGATAGTCCAATTCCTCGTTTTTTCACCTCTTATGCCACGTTATAACCCATCAAAGATTGAACCGTATTGGCAAGGCCATTGGGAGAAGGAAAAGACATTTGCGACACCGGATGTCGCCGCGGGCAAGAAGCGTTACGTGCTTGACATGTTCCCGTACCCTAGTGGTGATGGGTTACACGTTGGTCACCCGGAGGGATATACCGCTACCGATATCGTTGCCAGATTTGCGCGAATGCGAGGTGAAACGGTTCTTCACCCGATGGGTTTTGATGCGTTTGGTCTGCCTGCGGAAGAGCATGCCATCAAAACGGGTGAGCACCCTCGCGTGCAAACACAACGCAATATCGATAACTTTACCCGACAGCTGAAGATGTTGGGTTTCAGTTATGACTGGGACCGTGTGATCTCGACAACCGATGAAGATTATTTTCGCTGGACACAGTGGATCTTTCTTGTTCTCTACGATACTTGGTTTGATTCGGAACAGCAGAAGGGTCGGCCAATTTCCGAACTTTCAATTCCAGATTCCGTGCGATCCCTCGGCGATGAGGCGATACAGCGATATCGGGATGAACATAGGCTGGCCTACCAAGCTGATGCGTTAGTGAATTGGTGTCCCGAATTGGGCACGGTGCTTGCTAACGAAGAGGTGCAGGATGGGAAAAGTGAACGGGGCGGGTACCCCGTAAAGCGTATACCGCTAAGGCAGTGGATGCTGCGTATTACGGATTATGCGGAGAGGTTGCTAGACGGCTTGGATGAACTCGATTGGCCGGTAGGGATAAAGAAGCTTCAGCAGGACTGGATCGGAAAAAGCACCGGTGCCGAGGTAGATTTTTACATCGGCGATGACGCCGGGCATGAAGGGTGGATGAAGGATCGGGAATTGACAGGCTTTCCCGACGCTCCCGGTGACGTTGCACTGCGTGTCTACACAACGCGACCAGACACACTGTTCGGAGCCACGTACATGGTGGTCGCACCTGAACACTCGCTTGTGGCCAGCTTGACGACAGATGACCAAAGAAACGCAGTCGAGGCGTACTGTGAAAAAGCCTCATTCAAAAGCGATCGAGAGCGAACCGATGGCGATCGCGGAAAATCCGGTGTGTTCACAGGAAGCACCGCGATCAATCCGGTGAACGGCAAGCGTATCCCGATATGGGTAGCGGATTACGTCCTTGCGGGGTACGGAACCGGGGCAATTATGGCTGTCCCTGCCCATGATGAACGTGACTTCGAATTTGCCGTTGAGTATGAACTCGAAATCATTCCAGTGGTCGATCCACCGAGTGATCAGCGAAAGCGGAACGAGATACTTGAAGGTAAAGTTTGTTTTGCTGCAAAGGGTGCGGCAATCAATAGCGGTAGCTTCAATGGACAGCAAACAGAGGAAGTCAAGCTGGCAATTACCCAGCAGCTGTCAAAGGTTGGAATGGGCTGTTCAGCGATTAATTATAAGCTGCGAGATTGGCTCTTTTCGCGTCAGCGTTTCTGGGGTGAACCATTCCCAATTCTGCACGAAGTCGATGAAAGCGGAAAGGCAACCGGTTCTAAACGTGCTGTGCCCACAGAGCACTTACCAGTGGTATTGCCCGAGTTGGAGGACTTTAAGCCGCACGGAAGGCCAGAACCGCCTCTGGCGAAGGCAGACGATGAGTGGCTGTATGTAGAGCTAGACGGCAAACGCTACCGCAGGGAAACGAATACCATGCCGCAGTGGGCGGGCTCTTGTTGGTACTACCTTCGTTATATCGATCCGAAAAATCAGTCGTGCTTGATCGATCCGGATAAGGAAAAAGCTTGGATGCCCGTTGACCTTTACGTGGGGGGAGCGGAACACGCAGTTTTACATCTCCTCTACTCGCGATTTTGGCATAAAGTGCTTTATGATCGCGGACACGTGACCGTCCCGGAGCCATTCAAGCGGCTCGTTAATCAGGGAATGATTCTTGGTGAAGTTGAGTACACCGGTTTTGTCGATACGAACAACGAACCGGTGTCCGCGGAACTCATATCGCGGGACGGTGAGGGTAACCGCGTCTCGCCTATTGGCCTCGCGGTAACCGCGGTACCGATCGATGAATCCGATCTTGAGAAGAAGGGTGAGACCTTCGTGCTAAAATCAGATGCGTCAGTTCGTGTCGAGAGCCGTGCGTTCAAAATGTCGAAGAGTCGTGGAAACGTGGTCAATCCCGACGATATTGTCCAACAGTATGGCGCGGATTCACTACGGCTCTATGAGATGTTCATGG
>CAXQOB010000192.1:0-18998 GCA_964225475.1 Candidatus Nitrosopumilus sp.
AGTGACTGGAGTTCAGACGTGTGCTCTTCCGATCTCGATTGGTTATTCATTCATCTACTTTGACAACGTTGCGTTGGTCGGGGATGTTACCGACACCAATATCGCCCCGCTTGACCTGATGCCGAACCCTGTCGTTCTGGGAACCAGTCCCGCGTTCGACTTCAACGACTCCAGCCTTTGGGTTCAAGGGATCGACTTCGGTCTGAGCATCGAAATCTAAAGAACACTCCGGTGGATCTTATTAGAACGTTAAAAAGTGTGCGGCACCTGGCGGGTCCCGCACACTTTTTTCATGTAGCGATCGATTGAAGGGTTGAAGCTAAAGCTTCGTAGGGACAACGCATTTCCGGCATCCGATGCGTCTCAATCCGATCATTACCCCTCTATACTCATCAATGCATCGGCTGTTATTTCTCACCAATGCATAGACTGTCGTTTGGCATGCCGATCCTGTCGCCGCCTACTCCCCTTCAAAGTGACTCATGAGTGAACCTCAAAGCACGGTTGCGTTAGGCCTGTGGCCACTCGCAGGCATCACCACAATCGGCGTCACCAGAAAAGATGCTGAGGCAACACTCGCCACCGCAATCGACCATGGCATCACGACCTTTGATACGGCTTACAGCTACGGATACCAAGGCGAGAGCGATCTACTGCTCTCTCGTTTTCTGGGGCGGCACCGACATCGCTATCGAATCATCAGCAAAGTAGGCCAGCGTTGGACGAATCAAAAGGTGCGTGTCATCAATGGCCGGCCCGAACAACTCACCCTCGATGCTGAGACCACACTGACGCGACTGGGCATTGAGTCGCTGGATCTACTCATGCTTCATTCCCCTGACCCAAACCTTCCAATCGAGGAGAGCACACGCGCACTTTGCAAGTTGCACCAACGTGGACTCTGTGAATCCATCGGTGCATGCAATCTCTCATTCGATCAGCTTACAAGAGTGCATCAGGTCGCGTCCGAGGAATGCACTCCGGTCGCCGCAATCCAGTGCCCCTTGAATGTCATGCAACGAGAAGCTCAAGAAGACATCATCCGCAATGCTCATCGAATTGGGATCCATGCACACGTCTATTGGACGCTCATGAAGGGCTTGCTCGCAGGCCGCATCCAACGTGACCATCAATTCCAGCAAGGTGATTCACGCCCATCCTATGAAATCTTTCAAGGAGAGCCTAGAGAACGAGCGCACCGAATCGTCGATGCGTTTAGCAGACTCTCAAAAGAAATCAACTCAAGCCCCGCGAGGCTAGCCATCGGCTGGGCCCTCTCGCAACCGGGGGTAGAACATGCGTTAGTCGGAGCAAGGTACCCAGAACAAGTCTCCGACATTGCGAAGGCAAGACCGCTTGACTCTGAAATACTAAACCGAGTGGAACAGATCACAACCGAAATGACATAACAGAATCCCGCACCAATCGGGGTGGAATTGAACAAGCAATTCCAAGGCCATGTCACCCCTACTCGCAACCAAGGCTTCCCAACCCAGGCTTCATGAAGAATCTCCTTGGGAAGACCTCCCAAGGTAAGAACTTCGGAATAAAAAATCCCGTTTCAAAAACGTTACTGAGCAGACCCAAATTCTTGCTCTGCGAATGCAGAGTCTCCAAAGGATTCAACCTCTGAGACTTCCCCTTCTTCTTCGAGACCTTGCTGATCATCAGTTGCGGAAGAAGAAGCTGCTGCAAGCTTCTTTCGCTTCCCTTTCTCTCTGACTGCTGCGACGGGGATCGCTAAAATACAAATCGCTAAAAACACGACCCAAGGAAGAAAGTAAACAAGCATCACGGAAACCAATCTGAGGGGAGTAAAAAGGGCAGCCTACAGATAAACAATAATCGATCACAGCTGATGAATCAATTTTTCAATGGTCGTTTACGGCGATGCATCGAGAACAAGTCGCTGAAAACGCGGCCCTGGCAGCAAACCACATGCCCCCGCCAATCCATAGACCTTGTCTTTTTGGCCAATCTTACCTGACCGATCAGCGACCTAACTCAGCTCCGGCTCGCCTTCTTCTAGCCCAAGGCTTCTGAAGTGACTGTAGGTAAATACCGCGATGAAAAGCAAACTGCCGATAACATCAACTGCCATACCCACGTCATTGCCCCCAACATTGGAAAGCGGAGCGAGTAGTAGTCCAGCTGAGACAAAAAGGATCAGGCGGGCGGGCCAAGTGAGTGAATGCCTGGCATAACCTGCCAGCCCCGAAGCCAGTGCTAAGATCCCAATGACTGCGGCCAATACCGCGTGAATCACGTCAAACGCCGTCAACTCCGCACCGGCAGGAGCCAACAAACAAAGTGCCGGTCGGTAAACAAACATAAACGGGAGGGTGAATCCGACCAACGAAAACCGGAAAGCGGCCATTGAGGTTTTCATGATCGGCGCCTCCGCAATCGAAGCACTCGCGTAGCCGGCCAACGCCACTGGCGGCGTGACCATGGACATCATCCCGAAGTAGAAAATAAACAGGTGCGCGACCAGCGGCATGACCCCCAGTTCACCAAGAACCGATCCCATCAGAGTTGCCATGAGGAGATAACATACAACCGATGGAACGCCCATTCCGAGTACGAGCGAACAAACCATGATTCCAAGCAAGGCAAGAAACAGATTCGTCTCAACCACCTGCTTGATCTCAGAGCTAAAATCGCTTGCGATACCCGTTTGCTGAACAATTCCAATGATGATCCCCACACATGCACTTGCTGCAACGAGCGCTACTCCATTTTTCGCCGATTTAGTGAACGCCAGGATCACCTGCGGACGCCAATTGGCATCTTTCAGGCAGAATAAAAGCAAACCAAACATGCCGACGATTGCGGAATCTAGTAACGAGGAAACCACACGCATCGCAGAGATGGCCTCCGTTCGGGGATCAATCCACGATCCCGCAACAAACAGCTGAGTGAAGTCCGGAAATAATCCCGGTTTCAATGCCGTGAGCTGATGCATCGCCAAGATCACAACGAAGCCCAACAGTGCGCTTCGCCTCGCCTTCGGTGCGATAGACAACTTTTGGTTTCGAGTTGCCAGAACTAATATCACCGCAAGTGAACCCGTCACGCTTCGAAACGGAGAGAAGCCAGCAATCAGTAAACCGATCAAGACACCTAACGCGCTGAAAAACACCAAGGCTTCAAAGCCAGAGAGCTTTTTCGCGGCGAGCTCTTGGTTAGACAGCCTTGCTGCCCCGAGTCGTCGTGAATAGAGAAAAACCAACGCAAGAATCGAAAAATAATACAAGATGGCGGGAATCATCGCCGCTTTCATGATCGTCAGAAAGGTTACCTGCGGCTGGACTAACTCAAGCATCATGTAGGCGCCCGCGCCCATCACCGGCGGAACTAATGCACCTCCGGATGCAGCAGCAGCGGTGATCCCACCCGCGATGTGCTTTGGAAACTTTGCACCCCTCATCATTGGGATCGTAAAGGTTCCGGTTGTCACTGCATTGGCAACGGCTGAACCTGACAAGGAACCCATCAGTCCGCTTGCCATCACCGACACCATTGCCGGGCCGCCCCGAATTCGACCAAATGTTTTCGTTGCAAAATCGATGATGAACTGCGTGGCTCCAGACATCTCCAGAAAGGAACCGAAAACAACAAATAGAAACACGTACTTGAACATGACCGATGCCGCAGCTCCGAACACTCCCAAGCTCTGCAGGAAAGTCGTGCTGACAATGTCTTTTGTATTCTGACCCGCGTGCGGCAACATCCAATCGGGTAGCATTGGCAGGTCTTGCTCAAGACTCAAATGACAGTAGTACGAGTGAGCCATGAAAGCGATGGCAAGCAGAGGCACGATCAAGCCAATACTACGCCGCGTTGCTTCCAGAACGAGAATGACACCAATCACGCCAACCAGGTAGTCGCCCCCTGTTTCACTACCCGCCCGGTTGCCGAGCGAAAAACCGTCAGCCCAAGTCCACGATAAAAGGGGCTCGGTTTGCACGACCACATACAAACAAACCAAGGCCGAGAGGCCCGCAAAAAGATAATCCACTGCTCTCGCGACGGAGTGCTCGGCAAAGCGTTTGGAAAGGGGGAAGGTAAGAAAGCAAAGAACCAACCCGAGGCCCACGAAGACAGCCAAAGCTGACTGCGGCTGCAGTAGGTTGTAATTGACTTCAAAAAGAGTAAACAAGCATAGTGCAATACCAAGAAAGGTAACCAACTTCTTTTGCACCGAGTCAGATTGACCCCGCTCTGCCACATCAGCCGTCATGGTTTACTTCATTACGTGTTAGGTTTCCGATGCAGTTGGCGAAGCTGAATTCGCGAACCGCACTCTGCGGTCGGTTGGTTTCACGGTACCCACTGTGATCACGGGGCGATTTGTGATCACGGGGCAATTTGTGATCACGGGGTGATTTGTGATCACCGGCGCTTTGTGATCACCGTCGATTTGTGAAACGGACGCGTGCCCCGTGCAATTCACGCTTGCAATCATGTTAGAAACGCACTTGCACCAATCAAAAGCGTGCCGGACTATTCAGCAGCCACTTGCTCTTGCTCTGTTTCATCCTCACCCGAGGTTTCGCTCGCCTCAGACGCGTCCGAATCAGGAGCGTCCGGCTCTGCATCACCCGAGGTTTCTTCGCTAGCAGCGGAAGCGGGCCAAACCCCCACTTCCTGATAGAACTGCACAGCGCCCGGATGGTATTCAATCCCAGTGTCCCGGGCGACATTTTTAGGATTGAGCGCTTTGCCAGCAGGATGCTGTTCAACAACCTCCGCTCGGTTCTCCCACAAAGTTTTGGTGATTTGATAAATCAATTCGGTGTCTTGAGATGCCGAGGTAATTAAGTGCATGGAACCAACATTCAGCCCAGCATAATCCTCGTCCAGTCCCTTATAGGTCCCACCGGGAATGGTCGCTGGATGAAAGAATGCATATTTCTCGATTAGCGTTTGCCGAACCGTTTCATCAAAGGGGATGTATTGCACATCGAAGGTGCTTGCTGCCTGAGTGATTGAACCAGTAGGAACTGCTCCGCCGAGAAAAGCAGCATCGGCAGATCCGTCAGCGAGTTGATCGACCGAACCACTCTGAGTGGCATTGAGCGAAGTGATCTCGTCCCACGCAACACCGTGTTCGGAAAGAATTGGCTCGATGAACATTTGAAACCCTGCACCCGCAGGACCTGTAATCACACGCTTACCCTTCAGGTCCGCGATTGTTTGAATTCCTGAGTCCGCACGAGAAATGAATAGCGCCACATTCGGAGCCATGGTTGCGATCGCTCGAATGTCATATTTTTCATTCCAACCGCCTTCACCTCGAACGGCAAAATAAGAGATCGCTGCATTGGACATGCCCAATTCCAACTCACCTTGCTGCAATCGACGAATGTTCTCCTGCGAACCCTTCGTTCCCTTTGGACTCAGCTTCCAATCAATTTCCGCCTTGTGTTGATTCAACACATCACAAATCGCTCCACCCACAACTGGAAAGGCGCCACCGACGGGTGCCGTCCCCATACTAATGAACTGCCGCTTGCCTGAGCCACCGCCGCCGGATGGATCGGATGAGTCAGAGTTGCAACCCAGCAATAACGAAAAAGGTAACAACACAGCAGAGAGGAGACGCCAAAGTTTCATCGTAAATTGACTCGGGGAGGGGTAAAGGGTGAGGAAGGAACCGTCGTCACTCAAAACAGTTCTCCACTGATCTCAGTGGAAGCGAAGTGCGGAACGCAACTTCGAGACAGCACGAGATCGACGGTTGAACGCACCGAATGAGTCATTATGCGGTTTCCGATTCTTTCTCTCATCATAGCGAACTCCTCGCCGCTACGGAGACAAGTTTGGAACGATTTCTCGGTTCTGAGGGGGGTATCCAGACCGTTTAGAGGGGTGAAGTAGCTGATAGCGGCCACCAATCAAAGGCTCCTCGTTACCTAACCAGCTGGACCGAAGCTCGAAAACGAAGCCCCAGAGCGAGGAGAATCCACCTCGCACAACACGTCGAGGGTGCGTGGAAGCACGGTGTCAAGCTAATCTTTTTTCCCAAACTGCTCGCCACAATCAGGCTTGAGTCGCTCGAACTCGGCTCACGCGCCCCTGGTCGGGTTGGAGCAGATTACAATTTTGTACCAGCATCGCGTCGGATCACTGGATCCCATTAATCGCTTATCGCTTTGAATAACCGATTCACCGATAACGCCTGAGGCAGGAGCGCCGCGGATGAGAACACCAACAAAGTCCCGCTTGCGGCAGTTTTCCGACACGGTCAGCGAACTCGAAGTCGAGGGCGCCTTTCGAACTCTGTCGGAGGCGAGGAAGCTTGAGCAGGAGGGTCATTCGATCATCCACCTCGAAATCGGCGAGCCAGACTTTCCAACCCCAGACGCCATTGCCGCGCGAGGCGTTCAGGCAATTCGTGAGGGACAAACTCGGTACACCCCCGCCGCCGGCCTTCCCCTTTTGCGAGAACAGATCGCGGAAAAAGTTAGCCAAGACCGCGGCGTGATGGTCTCCTCTGATGAAGTGGTTGTTGGCCCTGGCGCGAAACCGCTACTGCTACTCCCAACACTGACTGTTGTTGGTAAAGGCGATGAAGTGATTTACCCGAATCCGGGTTTCCCGACCTATGAAGCGATGATTCGAATTGCTGGGGGTGAACCCGTGCCCGCCCCCGTGAGCGATGCGAATCACTTCCAGCTTCAGCCGGATCGGCTCGAGGAATGCATCACGGAGGATACAAGGATGATCGTCATCAACTCTCCCAGCAATCCAACCGGGGCAGTGCTTTCTGAGCGCGAGTTGAAATCGATCGCATCTGTTGCCATCAAGCACGATCTATGGGTGATGTCAGACGAAATCTATCGACAGATGACATTCCCTCCACGGCAACACCTCAGTCTTTTATCATTCGACGGAATGAAGGAGCGAACGATCGTCGTTGACGGCTTCTCCAAATCTAATGCCATGACAGGCTGGCGACTTGGCTACGGTGTCATGCCGCAGCAACTGGCCGAAAAGGTTTCTCTGCTGCTAGTACACAGCATCGGATGCACCGCAGAGTTCACGCAATTAGCGGGGATCAAGGCCTTGGAGATGGGAGAGGAATCCTCAATCGCCATGCGTGATGCTTATCAGGCTCGCCGCGACCTTTTGGTGAAGAGGCTCAATGAAATCCCCGAGTTTGAATGCGAGATGCCTGATGGTGCCTTCTATGCGTTCCCTGATATTTCTCGGATGGGTCGCTCAAGCCAGTCGGTTGCTGACGCGTTGTTGCATGAGGCGGGAGTTGCCGTTCTCCCCGGAACCGCCTTCGGTCAGAAGGGAGAAGGATTTTTGCGTCTGTGCTATGCCAACAGCATCGAGAATTTAAATCTTGCCATGGATCGCATCAGTCACTGGGTGCAGTGTCAGACCAAGGACTAAAGACATTCACCCCTGATCCAAACCCCTGTCATCATCCAAGCTTCTGTTATTCTCCAATGCAGTAAAGCCATTCTCGCCGTTGACCGCCTTCCATCTTGGCAAGCCGCATAAAAATCTGTCCCCCGCAAATCGCGGGTGTCGCAAAGACACTTTCTCCTAGTTGGTTTTCAGCGAGCTTTTTATATCCCTCTGGCGTCGCCTGAAAGACAAACGTGCTACCTTCCTCGTTGGTCGCATAGATCCTGTCACCCTGTAACACCGGTGAGCTACTAAAGGTCCCACCCAGACGCGCCTTCCACATTTCCTCGCCATCTTCACAGCGGAAACAGCTCGCGACACCCGCATCCAAGGTAGCGTAGAGGAAACCATGACGTTCGATGATTGAAGGAACGTAGATTCGTGCATTACGTTCCCAGACCACCTCACCGGATCCATCCGCCTTGACGGCAGCGAGATGATTCTTGGGGTAACCTCCACTCGTGAAAACATGCGTGCCATCGGAAACCGTTGTGGCCACACACTCAGTGGTGGCACCCTCGATTTCCCAGTACTCCTCACCACTCACGGGGTTCAAACTTGTCACGAGATCACAGCCGCTGAAAACCAATTGATCTTTTCCATCCAGATGAATGATCGCCGGTGATGCATAGTTGGGTTTCTCGGGTCGCTTACGAATCCAACGTGGTTTCCCCGACGCAGCATCGAGGCCAGCGATCGCACCACCTGCTTTGTTATCTGCCGAAACAATCACCAAATCCTGATAGAGTGCCGGCGATGACCCGTATCCTTGGTGCACCACGTAGTCACAAATCTTTTGTTGCCAGATGACTGTCCCATCAAGATCAAGTGCCGTCGTGTACACCGCGTCGTTGTTAAATAAATTGACATAAAGGCGAACACCATCCGTCGCAATGGTGCTAGATGCCAGGGACGCTTTTTGGTTTGGCTCGCGTTTTCCCTCTGAATGAAGTCCACCGCGGTGGATAATGGATTCCCACTGTTTGATTCCGGTTGAGCGTTCCCAACAAAGAACGACCTGCACTCCGCGGGCCTCATCCGCGGAGGCGAGAAACACACGATCGCTGAGGACGGTTGGTGATCCGTGCCCGCGGCCAGGCACTGGTACCCGCCAACGAACATTCTCCGTTTCACTCCAACTCAATGGAGCCATTTTTTCTGGGTCGGCAGAACCGTCTCGATTCGGGCCACGCCACCATGGCCAATCCTCTTGAGTCACCTGAAATTGTCCCGCGTCAACGGGTTCCTGAGAGTACGAAACACGGCCACCAAGTAAAGCGATGATGAGGCTCGCAAATAACCATCGACGTATCATGTCTCTGTCCCTTTTTCCATGAAGCTACTGACGCCACTGCCCAGCCGATCACACAACAACGAATCAACACGGCGATCGATAATATAACGAGCTGATGATACTGCACGCCGCAATCTGATCCAAAGCAGCATTCGCGTTATCTGACGGACCTAGATTTTAGCAGGATGATCCTCGCAATCTGTCGGTAACGCGGTATAAAAAGATACGGAATGCAATCCCTTTCAGAATTTTCCCCTTTCAGGATTTTCCCGGTAGAACTGCGCGTTGGTGAATACCAACCTTCCAAGTTTTCACAGCATGCAGGTGGTCGGAACCGACTCAATCCCGTTACCACCGACTCAAACCAGCCACCGCCAAAATCGTCCAACTCTTCTTATTCACTCTTTCATCGAACCAAAAAGTCCGACTCCATGACGACAACACCTCCTTTTCATCTAGCTTTTCCAGTGCGAGATATCGACGAAGCCAGAGCTTTCTATGGAGGAACCTTGGGACTTGAGGAGGGCCGAAGCAGTACTAAATGGATTGACTTCAACCTTTTTGGACACCAGGTGGTTGCCCATGAATCCACTTCGGCGCGATCCGTCGACACCCACAACCCCGTTGACGGGCACGATGTACCGGTGCCTCACTTTGGTGTCATTCTTGAGATGAGCCAGTGGGAAACGCTCAGGGATCGCTTGATCGCCATGGAAATTGAATTCGTGATTGCACCCTACAAACGTTTTGAGGGAGAAATCGGTGAGCAAGCCACCATGTTTTTCCTTGATCCATCAGGAAATGCTCTCGAATTCAAAGCCTTTGCGGACCGTTCACAAATATTCGCGAAATAAAACCAACGCTCGACCGAAACAATGACGGTCATTTGGGCTCCGAAATAGAGGCGGAATCAGATCCCTCGTGGAAAATCATGTTCCCGCATCCCTCGTGGTACCGATCGAGGTACCACGGTGCGGTAAAATCGGCAACAATACTCGGTCACGGCAAAAAGAAAAAACCGCGAAGCCAAGCAATCATTCGGACAAAATCAAAACCGGAGTTCGAGCAATTCCGTGAGATGAAGCGCGAATGTGCAAAGCGGATGCAAGTGAACTCAATTTGAGCTTCGCGACGTAAGAAAAAAGGTGATCGATCCACAACCTCGATTCGCCCAAGAGACTAGAGATCACGAAGCCCATAAAATTAGAAGGTAGACGACGTGAGCCAATTGCAAATCATCCTCCTCGGCCTCACCACATTGCTCGCTGTCGGCGGCATCACCGCAATACTCTCCCCGAGAATCTTTGTTCGAACACCCTTTCATATCCTCCTGAGTATTCTCTACCGCAAAGAAATTGTTGGGATTGAAAACTTGCCGAAGCAAGGCGGTTGCATTGTCGTCAGCAACCACATCTCGTGGCTTGATGGCATCCTGATCTTGTGGATGCTACCGCGAAATGTCCGCTTCGTCGTTGATGGAGGAAATTTCCGAAACCCAGTCCTCCGCTACTTTGCGGGTGCCTTCGACACGATCTTGATGATGCCAAGTCCTAAATCAATTGGGCGAGCCTTAAAAACGGCAAATGAATCTTTGCTGGCTTCCGAGGCGGTTGGCATTTTCCCTGAGGGAACCATCACGCGCACTGGACAACTCCAAGCGTTCAAACCCGGTATTCAAAAAATCACCAAAGGAACCGATGCACCCATCATTCCAATGTGGATGGAAGGGATGTGGGGAAGTCTTTTTAGTTTTTCCGAAGGAAAGTTCTTCTTCAAACGACCAAAAAACTTTCGTCGCAAACTGACGTTGCACATTGGTCCGGCACTCGCAACGGACACACCGCTTGAAAAGATCCGTAGCTGCGTTCAGAAGCTCGGTGCGGATGCGGCGATTCGACGGCGAGAAGATTACCCGGTCTTGGCTAAACGTATCATTCGCACGTGGCGCCGACGTGGGCGACGATTGCAGGCTGCGGATTCATTAGGAACCGAAGCCGGCGGCCGCGCCCTGCTCACTCGCGTGCTTGTATTACGTCGAGCGCTTCGACGTGAGATTCTTAGCGACGATGAAAGTTATATTGGTGTCCTGTTACCACCCAGTGTGGCCGGGGTCGCCGTCAACATCGCTCTCGCATTGGATCGACGTATCAGTGCAAACCTCAACTACACCGTCAGTAGCAATGTCCTAAATCATTGCATCGGCGATGTTGGCATCAAGCACGTTTTGACCAGCGAAAAGTTCTACGAAAAAATTGACGTTGAGCTTGATACCGAGGTGGTGAAGCTTGAATCATTGAAAGACAAAGTCACGATCGTCGACAAACTCATCGGCTTCATTCAAGCCAATCTAATCCCCGCTTTCATGCTCGACTGGATCTTAGGCTTGAACCAGATCAAAAGTGATGACCTACTCACGGTAATCTTCACAAGCGGCTCAACGGGCATGCCCAAAGGTGTTCAATTGAGCAATGCCAACATCAGTCACAATGTAGAAGCAATTGACCGAGCCGTGAAACTGACTTCCAACGATACAGCTTTGGGCATCCTGCCGTTTTTCCACTCCTTTGGGTATTCCGTTACGCTTTGGGCAGTCAATATTCTTGGGCCAGCTGGCGTCTTTCACTTCAATCCGCTTGATGCCAAACAGGTTGGAAAACTCGCACAACGATACAAAGCCTCCGTGCTTCTCGCGACACCCACGTTTCTCAAGGGTTACATGCGTCGCATTACACCTGAGCAGTTTGGCAATCTAGATGTGGTCGTCGTGGGCGCGGAAAAAATGCCTCGAGATCAATTCGATGCGTTTGAAAAACGTTTCGGCGTGAGACCGGTCGAAGGCTATGGCACCACCGAACTCAGCCCATTGGTCTCTGTCAATATCCCGCCCTCACGCTCACAAGCGAAGTACCAGATTGATCGCGAGGAAGGGTCTGTTGGGAGGCCACTGCCGGGTGTAGCGGCCAAAGTAGTTGAACCGGAAACCGATCGAGAACTGCTTGCCGGTGAAGATGGAATGCTGCTGATCACGGGCCCGAATGTCATGCAGGGCTACGCCAACCGAGAAGAGCAAACGCGTGAAGCAATCCAAGACGGTTGGTACGTGACCGGCGATATCGCCCACATTGATAAGCAGGGATTCATTTACATTACTGGTCGACTGAAACGATTCTCGAAGATTGCGGGCGAAATGATTCCCCACGGCAAAGTCGAAGAGGAACTGGAAAAGCAACTGGTTCAAGGCGAAGAGGATGATGTGAAGCGAGTTTGCGTCACCGCGGTCCCCGATGCGAAGAAAGGTGAGCGTCTGGTTGTCCTGCAGCTCGAAGCAGAGATTTCAGTCGATGAACTTCGCAAGGGGCTATCCGATGCGGGCCTTCCCAATCTTTTCATCCCCGCTGCTGACAGCTTTTACACGGTCGATGAGATTCCAATGCTGGGCACGGGTAAACTGGACCTCGGCGGTGCAAAGCAGAAGGCACTGGAGCTGACCGGCCTCGCTGATTCATGATCACACTCCTTGATGGTCCGATGGGTTCCGAGCTGGCAGCTCGTGGTGTTTACCTGGGTGATGGACCATGGAGTGCAAATGCAGTAATTGAATCACCAGAAATCGTCTCCGCGATTCATGCCGACTACGTGCAAGCTGGCGCGACGATCCATACGGCCAATACATTCCGCACTCAACCGCTTTGGTTCGAAACGCAGTGGAGAGAACTCACAGATCGAGCCGTTAACCTTGCCCGGGAAGAGATCAATCGTGGATCGGAAAGTACGCAGGGTCAACATCATCAAACGATGCGAGTGGCAGGAAGCCTAGCTCCGATCGCTGACTGCTATCGTCCAGACTTGTCGCCTGAAAGGAACAGCCTAGAGTCCCATCATCAAATGGCATCTCAGCTAGTTCAAAGTGGCTGTGATCTGATCCTCTGCGAAACCTTTGCCAACCCGATTGAGTCAATCATTGCAATCCAGCAATCGGTCAAGACAGGCTGCGAAACTTGGATTGGCCTCACTGCAGGCCCAAACGCCAACCTCATGACCCCCGACGTGATGGCGGAAACCGCTGCACGATGTGTCGAATCGGGCAGCTCGGCAGTGATTGTGTGTTGTACCGAAGCCAACGCATCGCTTGCCTACCTTCAAGCGTTGGAAAAAAGAAACCTCGGCGTACCACTCGGCGTCTCTGCCAATGCTGGTCCCTTGGAGGGTGATCTGGGATGGCATGATCGCGATGACCAGCTGCAGCGTAACCATGCAGCCATGCAGTATGCCAGATTAGCGATGCAGTGGATCGATCACGGGGCAACCATCATCGGCGCCTGCTGTGGCTGTTCGCCAATTCATCTTGAAGCGATCAATGGATGCCTGCGTCAGAGGGATGATCAAGGTGGAAGTCGCTAAACCTCGACAACACCTCTGGCATAGACCCTCCGTCAGATCGCCCTCATGGAAGTTGTAGTTCGGCTAAGCGGCTGATGCGGGTAAGACCAACGAAAAAGCCTTTGGCAAGACTTGTAAGTGCGTTGGCAATTCTCCCTGGCAATCTCCATCGATTTGAAGTGGAACCCGCTGATCAGATTCGAAGCTGACCTGCCGGCCTCGCAGACGTGTGACCGTTGGATCATCAAGGTGCTTGCCTCTTGCAATCTTCCAGACATACTTCAATCCGCTCCAGATACCAGCTTTTCGAAACAGAATGACGTCCAGCTCTCCGTCAGATCCATCCGCATTAGGTTCAATTCGCAGGTCACCACCGTATTGCGGCAAGTTGAAGGCCATCGCCCATGCGCATACACCCTGAGATTGCCCGTCGACCGAGACATGAATCGGCGGAAATTGAAAACTAAAAAACGATCTCAAAATCGGTCGCAGATACGTGATGCGAGAGATGTGACCGCGACGCGTCAGGTGCAACCAGCGAACCACCTCCGCATCGAACCCAGCTGAAGCCATGATCAAGAACACCCGCTCATCACAAAGGCCCATATCCATTTCTTGAACCACGCCTGAGCGAAGCGTCGCCATCACTTCCTCTGCATCGTGAGAGTGCCCATACTCGCGGGCAACCAGGTTTTCGGTGCCCAATGGCATCGGTAGTAGTAGAGTCTTGGATTGCCTTTGCGGATTGGTTTGATTCTGCTCTGCTTCCATCATCAAGGAAGCAGCGAGTGAAAGGGTTCCATCGCCACCCGCGGCAATCAGCACTGTTTGTGCGGACGGCTGACCCTCTTGAAGACGCGCCCGCATTCGATCGATCGAGTCGATAATCTCGCAAGGAATCCCCTGTTTCGCCAATTGACCTTCCAGGCGAGGAATTTCATCACGCCCCGATCCACTTCCTGCCTTAGGACTGGTCAAGACAAGTACATGAAGTGGCGTTGCCGCTTCGAATCGATTGATCTGCAACTTGATTCCCCTGTCGATGGATGAAGGCTTCTGGGTGAGGCTCGATCTGATTCCGTCTCATTCACTCACGCGGCGTCGGCAGTGATCGATCAAACAATCTAACAAAGTCGCAACAGACGCTCGATTGCCGATCGGTCCATTGTACCGCAATCTGCTGTACCGCAATCTGCTGTGCCGCAATCTGCTGTGCCGCAATCTGCAGGCAGGCGACCTAGACGCAATACCAGCCCTGTTGGTCACATCGAGGCGGAATGTATCCCGTCTCTCGGCTTTCAGCCTCAAAGGCCAACATGGAGCCCCGTGGTAGAGAGCCCACTGAGGGGCTTTCAATTCGTGAAACAATTCACGTGAAACCACTCTTTTCCATTGTTTTAGAAAAAAGACTCAAGTATTCACAGGCCAAGAAACAATCCGACTTGTGGTGAATACCTCGACACTGGTACTAACCAAATTCCGGGATGCATCATCGATTCGATCCCTCCCCCATTGCTCATTCTACTCACTCGATTTCGCAAGACGGTCCCAGCGGAATGCCATCAGTTTTTGAATCCTTGCTACGCCCTCCCGGTAAATCGGTCCAGACGTTCACGTCCATGCCACCGAGTTCAATCGTTGGGCGATCTGAAATTGCGTTGGTATTCTGGATTTCCTTAATCGTTCTTGCGATTCCGACCATCGAGACCCACGCTCAATTCGGGGGTGGCATGAGCCCGGGTGCTGGCGGTACCCCAATGGCGAACGTTCCAGAAAAGCCAAAGTTCCGTGATTTCATCCACAACAATGACGGACTCACCTTCCGCCGAGAGAAGGGTGATGCCGTGGTTGCGGCGGTCAAAGTCATGGGCAATCAAGCGATTAGCAGCCATCGCATCCACCAAGAACTGCAAACACGAAAAAACCGTTTTTACGATTATGAAACGGTTTTGGGTGACGTTCGTCGACTCAACGACATGGGTTCCTTTGACCACGTTTCGTTTGACATCGAAGAAGTCGAAAAAGGCGTGACGGTTACGTTCAAGGTACATGAACGCCCCACCGTTTCTAAAGTGGTGTATCACGGCAATCGTGGTCTCAACGATCGAGAACTCAGTGGACGGGCAGGGGTTGCGGCAAACGATCCGCTCAGCGAGTTCTCGATTGAATCGAGTCGTCGCAGACTGATGGATTACTACCGCGAGGAAGGGTTCAACCAAATCTCGGTCACATCACAAATTGGTGTGGAGGGTGACGAGCGTTTGGTGCTGTATCGGATCAACGAAGGCCCCAAAGAGCGGATTGCGAACATCAGTGTCGAAGGCAATACCGTCGTGAGCGAGGCGAGGCTTTTGAAAATCATCAGCAGTCGTGGCCCCAGCTTAGGCGTGATCAGTTACCTCAACAACGTGGCGGATCTTAACAAGATTGATCAGGATGTTAATGTGCTGGCGGGCTATTACCACAACCTCGGTTTCCTCACTGCAACCGTCGGCAGACGTCTTGAATACGACGAAAGTGGCAAGTGGCTTACCGTGCACTTTGTCGTAAACGAGGGCCCACGCTTTAAAATCAATAACATCAAGGTCGTCGGCAATGAATTTGTCAGCGAGGAATCTCTTCGTGCTCGCCTTGAATTACAGCCTGGTGACATGTTCAACGGCACCGTCATGCGTCGTGATGTCGGAGAGTTAGTCTACGGCTACGGAGAGCTTGGTTTTATCTACGCTGAGATTGAACCCAAGACCGTGATGCGTGATGAGGCGAACTCCGTCGACCTGGTTTATGAGGTCACAGAGGGTGATCGATGGAAAGTTGGACAGATTCGAGTCAACATTGAAGGCGAGCCGCATCTAATGCGAGAGACCACAATGTTGAATCTCGTCGACCTTCGCGAAGGAGATTGGATCGATCGACGAACGTTAGAGCTGAACCGCAAGCGTATTGAACGAAGCCAGCTTCTGGAGACAAATCCGCAGATCGCAGATCCACCGGATATCAAGGTGGTTCCAAGGAACGATTATCTCGACACTCTCTGATGAAGTGGCATTTGACAACGAAATGTCAACAACAACACAAACTCAAACAAGCGAATCCGAACATCGAACGTAGTTGATAATGATGAAAAAGATTCGCAATACCCATTCGATCATTTGTAACGTAGCAGACCGCATGAAGGATTCACTGTGCTTACCGACTAGCCGCCTGACCGGTTATCGTGCGATTTTAGTCGCAGCGTTACTTGGGCTGACCGGTTGTGTGGGTCCGGGAACGCGTTTTGCAACCCTCTCTCAACTCAACACCACCAGTCCTGCGTCAACGAGTGATCAAACAGCTCCGACCCAAGACAACTTGTCGCTGGGGAATCTCAGACCTGAGACTTCGGGTATTGACCTGGCCGCTTCCGTATCGAACCCTGTGCTGCCGATCTCGGATGAGGGAACCGATGAATTGTCTGCAGAGCAGACGTTTCAATTGAGCCAGCCGGTTGATGCCAACTCATTTGTTCAACAAATGACTTCCAACGATGCAGTGGGTTCGGGCACCGAGAGAACTGACGGACCATCCGCCTACTACACTGAACCGACCCCTACGAGCAAATCAAATTCGTACACCGACTCCGAATCGGTCTACCAACTGCTCGATGATCTCGAACCTGTGAACCCCATCAACCGGGTTTCCGATCTGCCACCGTCATTTGATGAGCAGCAACCTACAACGCATCAACCTTACGTTGCTCGACTTTTTCCTCAAAACGGCAAGCCGGTTCCAGCTCCACCGGCTCCTGGCACCCGATTACCCTCACCACCGACAACCAGCCCTCCCACTCCGGCCGGTGGAGTTGCTACGCCGAGCCAGACGCCGATTCAAAATCCAGCTGATCTCGATCCGTATGCAAACAACTCCCCTTACACGGCATTCCAGGGGCCTCGCGTAAGGGAGGCTGACCTGATCATCAACGGATTCCCAGCTCGAACGGGTCGCATCATGCTGGGTGGTGCAGTGAATAGCGATGCAGGAATCATGGGACAATTAACGGTTGACGAGCGCAATTTCGACATCACTCGCTGGCCAACTTCATTCCAAGACATGTTTAGCGGCACTGCGTTTCGCGGTGCTGGACAAACCTTCAGATTAGAGGCCGCACCGGGCAGCGTCTTCAAACGCTATACGCTCCAATTCGCCGACCCTAACCTACTGGGTTACATGCCAATTAGCATGTCAGTCAGTGGATTCCTGTTTGATCGTCGATTCGATGATTGGGACGAAGAGCGTCTGGGGGGACGACTCTCCTTTGGCTACCGTATCACTCCTGATCTTTCGATCTCGGCAGGTGTCACCGGACAGAATGTGGACATCACCGACCCGAGGATTGGTGGTGAACCAAAATTGGATTCCGTTCTTGGAGACAACGGACTATGGAGCGGTGAGGTTTCATTAAAACATGACACTCGCAATACGCCGATTCAGGCTTCCGAGGGTCACTATTTTGAGTTCTCGTTCGAAGAAGTATTCGGAGACTATGAGTACTCACGCTTTGAACTTGAGGCGAGGCAGTACTGGCTTCTCAACGAGAGAGCCGACGGGTCCGGCAGGCAGACCTTGTCTTATTCAACACGACTCGGATTCAGTGGAAAAGACACACCGATTTTTGAAAACTTTTTCGCTGGTGGCTACGCAACCATGCGTGGCTTTGATTTCCGAGGTGCAAGTCCGCTGGGAGCAACGGGCGTGGAAGTAGGTGGTCGATTCCAATGGCTCAACACGCTTGAGTACATGTTCCCGTTAACCGCAGATGATGCATTTGCCGCAGTCGCCTTCGTTGATTTTGGTACCGTCGAGGAGAGCATCGAGATCAATGCAGATCGCTTCCGGGTCGCCCCAGGGATGGGATTACGTGTTGCGATCCCAATGCTTGGCCCCGCGCCGCTGGCGTTTGACTTTGCAGTCCCCGTGGCCAAGGCAGATACCGACCAGGAACGTATCTTTAGTTTCTACATGAGTATGGTTCGCTAACGACCCGCGCATCCTGGAGAGTCTGTTCTCGACCGAGCACGGGGAGCCGAAAAGCGAGGGTTTTCAAACACTCGACCCAACTTTGCAGGACCAAGCAGTCCAGAGACAGGCAAAACTGCATCGAACCGCGATGATCTTGAACCGCGATGATCTTGAACCGCGATGGTGGGGACTGTAGCGATCAAGTGGTTCATCCAGTGAGGCCCCAAAATCGGATCCATTTACTGAAAGCCTGACATCGGATCGGAGACTCCATGATTGCTTCGGTCAATCGATTTTCCATGACCGGCTTATTTATTCCGAGGATTGACAGCCCCAGCAGTGCATCGAAGTTTCGGCATAACCACTAAGACCGGCATGCTGTTGCGAAAGATTGCGGACCGGGATAACAAAACGGCTCTTGCGGCCAATGCAAGGGTTGAGTAAATTTTCGCTTCGCGAATCAAGGGATCCGGCAAACGAATATCGCCGAATTTCCCGTCGTGAATCCCCTGTAGCTCAGTTGGTAGAGCAGGTGGCTGTTAACCACCCTGTCGCAGGTTCGAGTCCTGCCGGGGGAGCTCTTCTTGATGATGGCTGCTGGTAAGTTCCCCAGCAGCCATTTTTTGTGCCCCAACCGTCGCCATATCTGCAAGCATGTCAAAGGGTTGGCGAAATTCGGGCGTCAGCTCGCCGTTGGCCCAGAACGAGTTCGATAGTACGAATTCCAGCAGACGGCGCTCGATTGGCCAGTTCCATCAGGGCGATGCCTTCGTCCATGCAAGACAGAGAAGCGTTTTCATGCTCTTCCAGCCGGCGATGAATGTCCTTCTGGTCCTCACGCCATTCGGCTGACTTCTGCTCGTAGAAACGCTCTCCGGTCTTTCCATCCCGCTTACCGACT